>NZ_CP120997.1:3160000-3350000 GCF_030719295.1 Streptomyces sp. Mut1
TCGTCCTCGGCCAGCAGTTGCAGTGCGTCGGTGAGCTGGATCTCGTCGCCCCGGCCCGGTTCGGTCTTCCGCAGTATGTCGAAGACGGCGGGGTCCAGGACGTAGCGGCCGATGACGGCGAGGTTGCTGGGCGCCTCGGCGGGGTCCGGCTTCTCGACCAGGCCGGTGACGCGCACCACGTCCGCCTCGGCGGTGGTCTCCACGGCCGCGCAGCCGTACTGGTGGATCATCGCGGGCGGGACCTCCATGAGGGCGATGACGCTGCCGCCCTCGCGCTCCTGGACCTCGGTCATGCGGGACAGCAGCGGGTCGCGCGGGTCGATCAGGTCGTCGCCGAGCAGCACCGCGAAGGGCTGGTCGCCGACGTGCGGCGCGGCGCACAGCACGGCGTGGCCGAGGCCGCGCGGGTCGCCCTGGCGGACGTAGTGCATGGTGGCGAGGTCGCTCGACTCGCGGACCTTGCGCAGCCGGTCGGCGTCGCCCTTGCGGGTCAGAGCGCCCTCCAGCTCGTAGTTCCGGTCGAAGTGGTCCTCCAGGGGCCGCTTGTTGCGACCGGTGATCATCAGGACGTCGTGCAGTCCGGCGGCCACCGCTTCCTCGACGACGTACTGGATGGCAGGCTTGTCGACGACAGGCAGCATCTCCTTGGGAGTGGCCTTGGTGGCCGGCAGGAAGCGGGTCCCGAGGCCCGCCGCCGGGATGACGGCCTTGCTGATCCTGGGGTTCGACTGGGTCATGGCGTGAACCCTAACCGGCACACATGGGCGGAAGATGAGCCTCCGGTTAACTTTGTCCTCATATAGCCGCGTACGAGAAGTCGATGGGTGCCCCGTTGAACACCGAGATGTCCGCAAAGGCGCTCCTGCGGCGTGAACTGCTCGCCGCGCGCCGCCTCCTGACGGATCAGGACGTCGAGCGGGCCGCCGCGGTTCTCGCCCGGCACGCGCTCGCCCTCCCGGAGATCGGCGGGGCCCGTACCGTCGCGGCGTACGTCTCGGTGGGGCGCGAGCCGGGCACCCGCGCGCTGCTGGACGCGCTGCGCACGCGGGGCGTACGGGTGCTGCTGCCGGTGCTGCTCGCGGACAACGACCTGGACTGGGCGCTGTACGAGGGGCCGGGCGGCCTCGCGAAGGCGGGCCGCGGACTGCTCGAACCCGTCGGTGAGCGGCTGGGCCCCGACGCCGTCCTGGACGCGGACGCGGTGCTGCTGCCCGGTCTCGCGGTGGACGCGCGCGGCATGCGCCTGGGCCGGGGCGGCGGCAGCTACGACCGGGTGCTGGCCCGCCTGACGGCCGCCGGGGCCACACCCGCGCTGGTCGTCCTGCTGTACGCGGACGAGGTGGCCGCCCGGGTCCCGGCCGAGCCGCACGACTTCCCCGTGAACGCGGTGGTGACACCCGAGGGCCCCCGGCGCTTCAGCGCGGGCTGAAGCACCGGGGGCCCTCGTACAGGCGCTCACGGCTTGAGGGTCAGCGTGTCCTTCGTCGTCCCGGCCACGGCGTTCGTGCCGTAGGCCCAGGGCAGCAGTTCGCCGTTGACCCACTTGTCGGTCTGGTCGGTGTAGTGCGCGCTGAACGCGTGCCCGGAGGCGCCCGTGAGGTTGATCCAGCGGGACTTGTCCCAGTCGCCCACGTTGACGACCATCCGCATCGACGGCACCCAGACCACCTCGTAGCCGCCGGCCGCGTTCCAGCCGGTGGCGTCCACCGCTGCCTCGCCGCCGCCGAGGTTCCACGGGCCGCGGTTGAGGACCCGCTGGAGGAATCCGGGGCCTTCCGTGCCGAGCGTCTGGTTCTTCAGGGTCAGCTGGTGCAGCCGGCCCCAGTTCCAGGTGGTGATGTCCTTGCCGAGCTTGGCCGTCAGCTCCCAGCGCGCGTCCTCCATGGCGCGGCCGAACAGCTCGTCACGGGTCTCGGTCGCCTTGTCCTTGCGGCTCTTGGGCGACTTCCACCAGTCGCTCTCCGGCTTGTCCATGAGGTTCGCGACGACCTGGTACCAGCGGTCCCCGCCGTCCGGCTGCGCCGAGTCCGGGGAGCGCTGGCCGCACTCGCGCACGAGGCGGTCCTGCTCGTCCACCGGGCCCGAGCTGTTGGCGGGACGCACGTTCAGGCACTCGCCCTCGACGCGCATCTCCTTGGGCAGCTTGTCGCCGAAGGCCAGCTTCAGGATGTTGCGCCAGACGCCGTTGAAGTACGCGGCGGCGGCCGAGTCGGCCTCCTGGGTGTAGTCCCAGCCCTCCAGCAGCTTCTGCGCCTGACGGACGTCCTTGTCCGAGACATTGATCTTCAGCAGCTCGGGCACCAGCAGCGCGGCGATCTCGCTGGTGTTGTCCATCTGCATCTTCTGCATGTCTTCGGTCGAGATCTTGCCGCCGCCCTTGATCTTCGACTGGACGAGGTCGTTGATCCGCTGGCTGCGGCTGCCGTAGCCCCAGTCCTTGGTGAGCAGGTAGGGGTACTTGTCCTCGTCGATCACGGCCTGGTTGGCGGTGACGATGTAGCCGCGCTTCGGGTTGTACTCGTAGGGCAGCTCGTCGAACGGGATCGGGTCCTTCTTCCAGCCGTAAGCCGAGGACCAGCCGGGGCTGGGCGTGGTGCCGTCGCCCTGCTCGCGGACCGGGATCTTACCCGGGGCCTGGTAGCCGATGTTGCCCTTGGTGTCGGCGTAGATGAGGTTCTGCGAGGGAACCTCGAAGTGCTGGGCGGCGGCCCGGAAGGTCGTGAAGTCCTTGGCGCGGTTGAGCTCGAAGACGGCGTCCATGGAGTGGCCCGGGTCCAGCGCGGTCCACCTCAGGGCGACCGCGTAACCGTCGGCGCGGTCCGGCGCGGAGTTGGTGACGGGGGCCTTCTGGCCGACCTTCTCCAGTTCGCCGCTGCGGTCGGAGACCAGCGGGCCGTTGTTGGTCTCGCGGACGGTGATGTGCCGGTCCTTGCCGCCGGCGACCTTGATGGTCTCCTCGCGGGTGGTGAACGGCTTCGTCCTGCCGTCGTACAGGTAGCCGTCGGCCGTGACCTTCTCCAGGAAGAGGTCGGTGACGTCGGCGCCGAGGTTGGTGAAGCCCCAGGCGATGTCCTGGTTGTGGCCGATGATCACACCGGGCATGCCGGAGAAGGTGTACCCGGCCGTGTCGTACTTGCAGGTTTCGGAGACCGCGCGGCAGTGAAGGCCCATCTGGTACCAGAGCGAGGGCAGCATCGGCGCGAGGTGCGGGTCGTTGGCGAGCAGCGGCTTGTTGGTCGTCGTGTACTTGCCGGAGACGACCCAGGAGTTCGATCCGATGCCGGTGCCGTTGGGGCCGAGCAGCGCGGGGATCTCGTCCAGCGTGTCGGAGAGCGCGCCGAGCTGTGTGGTCAGGCCCTGGGTGGCGCCCTCCACGGTGGTCGCGCCGCTGCCGTCGGAGCCTGTGGCCTCGGGGTCGAACTTCCCGGTGACCGTGGAGATGGCGCCCTCGGTGACGATCGGCTCGTGCTTGTCGTACGGGTAGTCCGGGTACAGGTCCTTGATCTGCTTGCTGTCGAGCCGGCTCGTCATCAGCGAGCGGTCGATCTCGTCCTGCATGTTGCCGCGCAGGTCCCAGGCCATCGCCTTCAGCCAGGCGACGGAGTCGACCGGGGTCCACTTCGACGGCTTGTAGTCGTTGGTGAAGCCGAGGGCGGCGTACTCGACGGAGATGTCCTTGCCGTCGCGCCCTTCGAGGTAGGAGTTCACGCCGTCCGCGTACGCCTGGAGGTTCTTCTTGGTCTCCGCGGACAGGACGGTGTCGTACTCCTCCTGCGCGACCTTGCGCCAGCCCAGCGTGCGCAGGAAGGAGTCCGTCTCGACCTGGCCGGAGCCGAACATCTCGGAGAGCCGGCCGGCCGTCAGGTGGCGGCGGACGTCCATCTCCCAGAAGCGGTCCTGCGCCTGGACGAAGCCCTGGGCGCGGAACAGGTCGGCGTCGGAGTCCGCGTAGATCTGCGGGATCCCGTAGCCGTCGCGCTTGACCTCGACGTTGCCGCCGAGACCGGCGAGCTGGATCGTTCCGCTGGTCTGCGGGTACGAGGCGCGCACGGTGGATACGGACCAGTACGTTCCGTAACCGATACCCGCGACGAGCGCCAGCACCAGGACGATCACGATCAGGCGGGCTCGTCGCCCCTTCTTCTTGCGCGACCCGCCACCGGCGGTACCGGTGGAGCCGGAAGAGGCGGTTGTTGTGGCGGGCATCGCTGTCCTTCGAGGGCAGGGCGGTCCTGGGAGTGCTGGAGCAACCATAGGCGCAGCGCGTAAGCCACTCGGACGCGGTATCAGGATGGCTCGAATTGCGTAGCGATCGTACGAATACTCGAACGCATCAAGAAAACGTTAAAGATTAGGTAAGGTAACGAAGTACTGGCCGCCGGAAGAGGATCCGGCAGGCGTACGCAGGGAAGGACCGGCCACTGACTGTCCACACGCTCAACGAACTCCTGCTCGTCTGCTCACTCGTCCTGCTCGTCGCCGTCGCGGCGGTACGCATTTCGTCCCGCAGCGGGCTCCCCAGCCTGCTCCTGTACCTCGGCATCGGTATCGCCATGGGCCAGGACGGCTTCTTCGACGTCAAATTCGACAACGCGGAACTGACGCAGGTCATCGGCTACGCGGCGCTCGTCGTGATCCTCGCCGAGGGCGGCCTCGGCACGAAGTGGAAAGAGATCAAACCCGCGCTGCCCGCGGCCGTGGTGCTGTCGCTCCTCGGCGTCGGCGTGAGCGTGGGCGTGACCGCGGCCGGCGCGCACTACCTGGTCGGCCTGGAGTGGCGGCAGGCCCTCATCATCGGCGCCGTCGTCTCCTCCACGGACGCCGCCGCGGTCTTCTCCGTGCTGCGCAAGGTGCCGCTGCCCGCCCGCATCACCGGCGTCCTGGAGGCCGAGTCCGGCTTCAACGACGCCCCCGTCGTCATCCTGGTGGTCGCCTTCTCGACCATCGGCGAGGTCGACAGCTGGTACGTGCTGATCGGCGAGATAGCCCTGGAACTGGCCATCGGCGCCGCCGTCGGCCTCGCGGTGGGCTGGCTCGGCGCGTACGGGCTGCGCCATGTGGCGCTGCCCGCCTCCGGCCTCTACCCCATCGCGGTCATGGCCATCGCGGTGTCCGCGTACGCGGCCGGCGCCATGCTGCACGGCAGCGGGTTCCTCGCCGTCTACCTCGCCGCGATGATCCTCGGCAACGCCAAACTGCCGCACTGGCCGGCGACCCGCGGCTTCGCCGACGGGCTCGGCTGGCTGGCCCAGATCGGCATGTTCGTCCTGCTCGGTCTGCTGGTCACCCCGCACGACCTGCTGGACGACTTCTGGCCGGCCGTCGTCGTCGGCCTGGTGCTGACCGTGGTGGCACGGCCGCTGGAGGTCTTCATCTCGCTGGCGCCCTTCCGATTGCCCTGGCAGGAGAAGGCCCTCATGTCCTGGGCGGGGCTGCGCGGCGCCGTACCCATCATCCTGGCGACCATTCCGATGGTGTCCGGAATCGACGGCTCCACCCGCGTCTTCAACATCGTCTTCGTGCTGGTCGTCGTCTACACCCTCATCCAGGGCCCGACCCTGCCCTGGCTCGCCAAGGCCCTGAACATCGCGGACGACCCGTCCGAGGCCGCCGACCTGGGCATCGAATCGGCGCCCCTGGAGCGGCTGCGCGGGCACCTGCTGTCGGTGGCCATCCCGGCGAAGTCGAAGATGCACGGCGTCGAGGTCGGGGAACTGCGCATGCCCTCGGGCGCCGCCGTCACCCTCGTCGTCCGCGACGGCAAGAGCTTCGTACCCACCCCGTCGACCGTGCTGCGGCGCGGCGACGAACTCCTGGTCGTGGCGACCGACCCGGTACGCGACGCGGCCGAGGCACGGCTGCGCGCGGTCGGAGAGGGCGGCAAGCTGGCCGGCTGGCTGGGCACGGGCGGACACAACGGAGGCGACGAAGCCCTTACGGGGCCCCATGTCTCCGGTGCGCTCAAGGCGGTCAAGAAGCTCGGCAGGACGGACGACACGAAGAAGCGCGACGGCGACAAGGACGAGCCCCATAAGCGCAACGCGAAGGCACATCACTGATCACACAAAGTGATCACAGGCGGCGAAGGGCAGGGTGCACACAATCACAGGGCCCCTGCGCCTTCTGCCTGTAGCATGAAGGAAACCCAGATCCACTGTTTTCCGATCGACCAGTTGATCAACCGATAGACGACCAACTCTGCCTGACGCAGAGCTGGCGCGACCGTATGGCGGTCGTGGCGTCCTCCGGACCGGCAGCGCCCCGCGCCCCGGTCACGAGCGCCCGGCATCTACCGCAGTTCCGCGCGAAGAGGACAGCTCTCGGCAGCTCCGGCCCGGCCCCGCCCCGTGCGGGGCCGCCTGCCGGGAGCACGGCCACCAGGCGGCAGAAAGGCAAGGACCGTGGCGTCCACGGTCTCCGACCGCCCCGGATACGGGCAGTTGCTGCGCACCCCCGGTGCGTGGACCTTCCTCCTCCCGGGCTTCGCCGCACGGCAGCCCTTCGCGATGCTGACCATCGGCATCGTCCTGCTGGTGCAGCACACCACCGGCTCGTACGGCAGCGCCGGCGCCGTCGCCGCTGTCACCGGGGTCTCCATGGCCCTGTTCGCCCCGCAGACCGGCAAGCTCGCCGACCGGTTCGGCCAGCGAGCCGTGCTGCTGCCCGGCGTCCTGGTGCACGCGGCCTCCGTCTCGCTCCTGGTGACGCTGGCCCTCGCGGGCGCCCCCCTGTGGGCGCTGTTCGCTGCGGCGGTCCCCACGGGCGCGTCCGTCCCGCAGGTCGGCCCCATGGTGCGGGCCCGCTGGGCGGCCCTGCTGGGCGCGACCCCGGACCGTCCGGCCTCGCCCCTGATGGCGACGGCCGCCGCGTTCGAGTCGGTGACGGACGAGTTCACCTTCGTCATCGGCCCCGTACTCGCCACCGCGCTGTGCACGGGCGTGCACCCGGCGGCAGGGCTGATCGCCGAGGCCGCGCTCACCCTGGTGGGCGGCCTGCTCTTCGCCGCGCGGCGCGCCACCCAGCCGCCCGTACGCGCCACGCGCCTGCCCGGCGCCCCGCGCCACGCCTCCGCCCTGTCCATACCCGGCGTACGCGTCCTCGCGGTCGCCTTCCTCGGGATCGGCGCGGTCTTCGGCGGCATGCAGGTCTCGATCACCGCGTTCGCCGAGGAGATCGGCAACCCGGGCGCGAACGGTGTGCTGTACGGGGTGTTCGCGGCCGGCAACATGCTCGCCGGGATCGCCTGCGGGGCCATCGCCTGGAAGTCCGGCCCCCGCCGCCGTCTGATCGCCGGGTACACGGCCCTCGCGCTGACCGCTTCGGGCCTGTGGGCGGTGCACTCGGTGCCGCTGCTCGCCGCGCTCGGTCTGCTGGTGGGCCTGTGCATCGCCCCCGCCCTGATCAGCGGCTACACGCTGGTCGAGGCGCTGGTGCCGGGCTCCGCGCGGACCGAGGCGTTCACCTGGCTGACGGGCGCGGTCGCGCTCGGCCAGGCGGGTGCCGTGACGGTCGCCGGCCGGCTCGCGGACGCCCATGGGGCGAGCGCGGGATTCCTGGTGCCGCTGGTGGGTACGGTGCTGGCGCTGGTGACCCTGGTGGCGCTGCGTTCCCGGCTCCTGCCGACGGGTGTGGGCCGCACCGTGGCGCGTGGTATCGGTCACCGCGGGCCGGTCACGGTGGACTGATCCGGCGGAATACGTCACTATGGAGCGTCGTTAGCACTCATCGAGTCAGAGTGCCAGGAGGAACAAAGTGCCGACCTACCAGTACCAGTGCACCGAGTGTGGCGAGGGCCTCGAAGCGGTGCAGAAGTTCACCGATGACGCCCTCACGGTGTGCCCGAGCTGCGACGGACGCCTGAAGAAGGTGTTCTCGGCGGTCGGCATCGTCTTCAAGGGTTCCGGTTTCTACCGGAACGACAGCCGCGGCTCCTCGTCGAGCAGCACGCCCGCGTCGGCCACCGCGAAGACCTCCGGTTCCGAATCTTCGTCGTCCTCCGACTCCTCGTCCTCGACGTCGTCGGACTCGAAGTCCTCCACCACGTCGACGTCCTCGTCGTCCACCGCCTCGTCCTCGTCGAGCGGTTCCTCGGCCGCCTGACCGGCCGCCCCACCTGGCTTCTCCCACGACCCCGCCGATCCGTTCGGCGGGGTCGTCGGCGTCCCCGCCCGCGCTGCCGGGCGGCGTGCTCCGTGCTCCCCGACCGCTCTGCCGTGGGCCGAGGCCGAACGCCTACTGTGACCGCATGTCTAACGCAGAGATCGGCGTGATCGGCGGCTCGGGGCTGTACTCCTTCCTGGAGGACGTCACCGAGGTCCGCGTGGAAACCCCCTACGGAGAGCCCAGCGACTCCGTCTTCCTCGGCGAGATCGGCGGCCGCCGGGTCGCCTTCCTCCCCCGGCACGGCCGCGGCCACCATGTGCCCCCGCACCGCATCAACTACCGCGCCAACCTGTGGGCGCTGCGCTCGGTCGGCGTACGCCAGGTGCTCGGCCCGTGCGCGGTGGGCGGGCTGCGCCCGGAGTACGGCCCGGGGACCCTGCTCGTCCCGGACCAGTTGGTGGACCGCACGAAGACCCGCGTCCAGACCTATTACGACGGTGAGACCCGGGCGGACGGGGCGGTGCCGAACGTGGTGCACCTGGGCTTCGCCGACCCGTACTGCCCCGAGGGCCGCAAGGCCGCGCTGGCCGCCGCGCGGGGGCGCGGCTGGGAGGCGGTGGACGGCGGCACGCTGGTGGTCGTCGAGGGGCCGCGCTTCTCGACCCGCGCCGAGTCGCGCTGGCACGCCGCGATGGGCTGGTCGGTGGTCGGCATGACGGGGCACCCGGAGGCGGTGCTCGCCCGTGAGCTGGGCCTCTGCTACACGACGATGACCCTGGTGACGGACCTGGACGCGGGGGCGGAGGCCGGCGAGGGCGTCTCCCACGAGGAGGTGCTGAAGGTGTTCGCCGCCAATGTGGACCGGCTGCGCTCGGTCCTCTTCGACGCGGTGACCGCGCTGCCGGCCCAGGCGGGCCGGGACTGCCCGTGCGGGCACGCGCTGGACGGCGTCGACACGGGGATCGCGCTGCCGTAGGGGTGTTCGCCGTGGGAGTCCCGGTCCGGGGGCCTGCCTGCGGGTGAGGGAGTTTTCCACATCGGGTGGGCGGTCCACAGGGCCCGGCGGAAATGGGCTGGCTGGTGGATCGTGAGGTCTGTGCGGCGGCCGGGATGTCGGCATTCCGGCCGCCGGACGGCACGACCAGGAGACCCGTCCGACCTACTCCCTGACGCAGGCGGTGTTCGCGATGCCCATGTCCGGTTCCCCCTTCTCCTCCCTGCCCGGCCCCACCGCTTCCGTCGCGGGTGCGCCGCCGGGGCCGCTGCCCGCCCCACCGCCGTGCGGGGTGCCCGCGTTCCCGCCGCTGCGGGTGCGCGGGGGCTCGGGCCACCGGCTGCGCCGGGCGGTGTGGCGGCAGCGTCGGTCCATGGCGGCGGGGCTGGCGCTGACGGCGGCCGCGCTGGCCGTTTCCGGGTTCGGTGGAGGCGGGGGCGGGCAGGGCGCCGACGCAGCGCCGGGGCGGGCGTCACCCCCGGTGCGGCTGGTGTCGGCGCCGGTACGGATCGCGGACGCGGCGACCGTGCGGCTGTTGCGGCCGGGCGACCGGGTGGATGTGGTGGCGTCCGAGGGGGCCGGGACGAAGGCCCGGGTGCTGGCCGAGGGGGCGCGGGTGGAGCAGGTGCCGGCGGTGTCGGCCGAGGGCGCGTCGGGCGCGGGGGCGCTGATCGTACTGGCGGTGCCGAGGACGACGGCCGCAGACCTGGCGGGTGCCGGGATCTCGGGCGGATTCGCGGTGATCCTGTGTTGATTCGTACTGGCGAACCATCACGTCACCTGACAACAGCCCCGGATGAGGTGGTTTCCCCATCTACTGCCGTAGTTTGCAAGGCAGTTCACCCCCCTTGCGATACATACGGAGGACAGCGCACCCGTGAGCGAGACGAAGAAGGTCAGCCTGCTGGACGGCTTCAAGGCCTTCCTGATGCGTGGCAACGTGATCGATCTGGCGGTCGCCGTCGTCATCGGCGCGGCGTTCACGAACATCGTGAACGCGATCGTCAAGGGCATCATCAATCCGCTCGTCGGTGCGTTCGGCACCAAGGACCTGGAGAACTACAGCTCCTGCCTGAAGGCCCCGTGCACGACGGACCCGGCGACGGGCGAGGCGACGGAGGGCATCCGGATTCTGTGGGGCTCGGTCCTCAGCGCGACGCTCAGCTTCCTGATCACCGCCGCGGTCGTCTACTTCCTGATGGTCCTGCCGATGGCGAAGTACCTCGCCAGGCGGGCCGCGATGCAGGCGGCGAAGGAAGGCGTGCAGGAGACGATGGAGGTGAGCGAGCTGGAGGTGCTGAAGGAGATCCGCGACACCCTGATCGCTCAGCGCGGCGGCAGCCACCAGGCGTGAGCCGTCCCGGCGGCCGGGCGGTACGCCCGAGGCTGCCGGGCAGCGGCGGGCGCGGTCAGATGTGGTGCGGCGGCTTCTCGTCGAGGAAGCGCGCGAGGTCGGCGGCGCTGCCGCCGGACGGGGCCCGCTCGCCCCACCCCTGGTCCGTGTCGTCCGCTGACTGCTGGTCCAGCGGATCGTCGAAGATCAGCGCCAGCTTGGGCCGGGGCCGGTCCGGAGTATTCGGCTCCGCGTCGCGCGGGCCGGAGGCGGGGGCGGTACTCATAGCTCCAGGGTACGGCTGCCGGCCCCGCTCCCGTCGAGCCCCGGCCCCGGAGGGCGGCGGTCAGCGGTCCTTCGGGGCGAGGAGCCAGAGCCCCAGGACGACGAGGAACGAGAGGCAGAGGAACCCGGCCCCCCACCACGCGGTGGCCGAGTGGCCCTCCATCCACTCGTCGACGATCACCGTCAGACCCCACAGCTGCCCGATGACGACGCTCATGGCGAGGACGAGCCGGGCCGTGAGCTTGGCGGACCGCTCGGGTTCCTGGTCGGTGCCGGCCCCAGGTCCGGGCCCGGTGTGGCGGACGCGGGGGTCGCCGTAGCCGCTGGTGGGCCGGATCTGCGGGTACCGCTCGTGGAGGGGCCGGTTGAGCTCGGCCCGCGCGCTGCCCGGGTGGTACTCGGGGTAATGCGGGCCGGGGGGCTGCGGGCCGGGGGCCGGGCCGGGGTGCTGTCGGTCGTCGCCGGGACGCGGACCGTCTTCGGCGCTCATGTCGGGCTCCCGGGGGTCGCGGACGCGCCGGCTCCGGTGCGGGGGCGGGAGGGGCCGGGGGCCACCGTGCGGGCGGCGCCGGGGGCGGCGGGGGCTTCCGCGCCGTCGCGGACGCCGGGGCAGCCGATACGGCCGGCGAGGTCGGGGCGGTCCTCGCCGAGCCGGCGGCACAGCCCGTGCTCGACGCTCTCGCCGGAGCGGGTGGTGCCGACCGCCCAGATGCTGCCGTCGGGCTGTTCGGTGAGCACCACCTTGGGCAGCCCCCGGGGCGGCGGGCCCGCGGTGACCTCGCCGGTCCGGGCGTCGAAGACGCCCTCGTGGCAGGGGCAGTACAGCTCGCCCTCGGTGCCCCGGTCCTTCCGCCAGAGCACGGCGCAGGCGAGGTGGGTGCAGATCGCGGAGTAGCCGACGAGGGCGCCGTCGTTGAGGCGGACGGCGACCGCCCGGTCCTCCGCGTCGGGGTAGTCGAAGGCGAGGGATTCGCCGGGAAGGAGCTGGGAGGCGATCCGCTTCGGGGCCGGGGCCTTGCCGTCCTCGTCCGAGTCGCCGTGGCGGGGCAGAATGCCGGCGGCGACCCCGAGACCGCCGGCGGCGAGACCGCCGGACACGGTGGCGACGATCCGCAGGTAGTCACGGCGGGTGGTGAGCGAGTCGGCGGCGATCCGGTCGTGCAGGGCCTCGCGCGGATCGCCGGAGGCGGGCCGGCCGGGGGCTCCGGGGGGTGTGCCGCCCGGGTCGCGGGGCGGTGGCTGCTTCGGGTCGCCGGGGGGCGGGTGTTCCGTCTCGGTCATCGCCGGACGTCCTTCCCGTTGATCTCCACGACGGGCAGGCCGCCGGGCACCGGCCACTGGACCCGGTCGGCGGGCACGACCATCGCGACGCCGGTACGGACCTCGCTCTCGCCGAAGACGAAGGAGTCGGCGACCTGGACGCCGGGGCGTTCGGCCTGGAGCTCCTCGGCGGTCCCGTAGAACAGCGCCCCGGTGGGGCAGACGGTGGCGCACATGGGGGCGAGGCCGTAGGCGGTGCGGTCGTAGCAGAGGTTGCACTTCATCTGCAGCTTCGCCTGGAGGTCGATCTTCGGTACGCCGAAGGGGCAGGCGTTGACGCAGTTGGCGCAGCCGATGCAGCGGGTGGTGTCGGCCTGCTGCACGACGCCGTCGGCGGTCACCAGGATCGCGTCGGCCGGGCACACCTCGGCGCAGGGGGCGACGGGGTCCTCGCAGTGCATACAGACCGTGGGAAGGGAGGCGACGGACTGGCCCTCGTCGGTGTAGTCGAGGTGGATCATGGACTTGCCGCGGTGCGAGTCGCATTCGCGGCAGGCGGAGACGCAGGCCTGGCAGCCGATGCAGCGCCCCGGGTCGATGAAGATCGTTCGGCCCATCATGCGGGCATCAGCTCCTCTCCGAGGTGCCGCGGCCCTGCGGGGAGGTGGGCGGCAGCGGGTCGGTGCGGGAGACCTGGGTCTCCGGGTAGGCGACGTGTCCCGGCGCTACCGGGGGTGCGGGGACCTCGTCGATCCGCTCGGCGTGCTCGATGCGGCAGGCGCACACCTTGTACTCGGGGATCTTGGAGCGGGGGTCGAGGGCGTCGATGGTCAGCGCGTTCGCGGCGGTGGGGACCGGCCAGTGGTACGGGATGAAGACGGTGTCGGGGCGGATCGCCTCGGTGACCAGGGCGGGGAAGACCTCGCTGCCGCGCCGGGTGACAACGCGGACCGGTTCGCCGTTGCGGAAGCCGTGGGAGGGGTGGACCTCGGCCCAGGGGCGGGGGGTCTGTTCCACGAGGGCGCCCAGACGGCGGGTCTGGTTGCCGGAGAGGAAGTGGGCGACGGTACGTCCGGTGGTCAGGCTCATGGGGTGCTCGTCGTCGTACGGGTCCATCGGCGGGTGCCACTCGACGACCTGTAGATGGATCTTGCCGTCGGGGTGGTAGGTCCTGCCGTCCTCGAAGAGGCGGGGGGTGCCGGGGTGGTCGGTGGAGGGGCAGGGCCAGGCGATGCCGCCGGTCTCCTCCAGGCGTTCGTAGGTGATGCCGTAGTAGTCGTTGACGGTGCCGGCGGAGGCGATGCGCAGTTCGTCGAAGACCGCGCGCGAGTCGGCGAAGGCGAATTTGTCGCCCGCGCCGAGGCGCCGGGCGAGTTCGCACATGACCCAGGTGTCGGTGCGGACGCCGGGGGGCGGGTCCTGGGCCTTGTTGTGCTTGACCACCCTGGCCTCGGCGTTGGCCATGACGCCTTCGTCCTCGGCCCAGGTGGTGACGGGGAAGACGACGTGCGCGTTGGCGGCGGTCTCGGAAAGGAAGAAGTCGAATTGGGCGTGGAACTCTGTGGCGTCGTACCCCTCCTTGACCACCTTGTAGTTGGGCAGGGAGACGAAGGGGTTGTTGCAGATGCCGATCAGGCCGCGGATCTCGCGGCGTTGCATCTGCCAGACCATTTCCATCATCGAGGTTCCGGCGGGCGGGAGTTCGGACTCCTCGATCCCCCAGATCTCGCAGATCTGCCGGCGGTGCTCGTCGTTGTTGATGGAGCGTCCGCCCGGGAGGAGGTCGGACTTCTGGCCGTGTTCGCGGCCGCCCTGCCCGTTGCCCTGGCCGGTGAGGGTGCCGTAGCCGGCGCCGGGCTTGCCGATGTGCCCGGTGGCGGTGCAGAGGTTGATCACGGCGAGGCAGTTCTCGACGCCCTGCGAGTGGTGCTCGATGCCCCGGGCGTGCCAGGCCATGGCCTTGGGGGCGCGGGCGAAGGTGCGGGCGACCTGGACGATCTGTTCGGCGGGCACCCCGCAGATCTCGGCTGCCCGGGACGGCGGGTATTCGGCGGCCTTGGCCTTCACCTCCGCCCAGCCGGTGGCGTGGGCGGCGAGGTAGGCCTCGTCGGTGAGGCCCTCCGCGATGACGACGTTCAGCACGGCGTTGAAGAACGCGGAGTCGGTGCCGGGCTTGAGGGCGACGTGGATGTCGGCGGTCCGTGCGATGGCCGTCTCGCGGGGGTCGATCACGATGAGGCCGGCGCCGCGGTCCCGGGCCCCCCACACGTACTGGGTCATCACGGGGAAGCACTCACCGACGTTGGAGCCGGCGATCAGCAGGCAGTCGGTGAGCAGGATGTCGGAGAAGGGGTTGCCGGCCCGGTCGATGTTGAAGGCCAGTTTGTTGGCGCCCGCCGCGCTGACCATGCAGAGCCGGCCGTTGTAGTCGACGTGCCGGGTCCTGAGGGCGACCCGGGCGAACTTGCCGACCAGATAGGTCTTCTCGGAGAACAGGCTCGCTCCGCCGAGCAGCCCGAAGGCGTCGTTCCCGTAGGTCTGCTGGATGCGTCTGATCTCGGCGACGGTGAAGTCGAGCGCCTCGTCCCAGGAGACCTCGCGCAGCGGCTCGTCGCGGGAGCGGCGCATGAGGGGGACGGTGAGCCGGTCGGGGTGGTTGACCTGCTGGTAGGCGTTGATGCCCTTGGGGCACAGGCGCATCCGGTTGATGTCGTGGTTGCGGGGTTCGACGCCGAAGACCTTGCCGCCCCGGTCGACGCGCAGATACATCCCGCATTGGACACCGCAGAAGCAGCAGTGGGTGGGGACGAGGGTCTCGCCGTTCTGGTCGGCGTGCCACCGGTCGGCGGGGATGCCGCCCGCGTCGCGGAAGGCCCGGGTGCCGGGCGGTGCGAGGGCGGGGTCGATGGGAACGACCGCATGCGGTTGGGGCGCTCGCGGGTCCGCGGTCACTTGAAGCCCTTCTTCACCTGGGAGAGATAGGCGCTGCCGCGCAGCACCCGTTTGCAGCGGGGGCAGTATTCGGCCCATTCGTCGAAGCCGAGGCCGAGGTCGCGCATGGTGCCGCGGAGGTTGTCGACGTACGGGGTGGTGTCGATGGGTTCCTCGCAGCGGCGGCAGCCGAAGACCTGCTCGTCCTGCCGGCCGGTGTACTTGAACAGCTGCATGCCGACGGCGGCGGGCCGCTGGACGATGTGGAAGAACTTCCCGAACGGGATGTAGATGAGGGTGAAGACCACCGAGGCCATGTGGAGGATCGCCAGGAACTCGTAGCCGCCGCCGTGCAGGAAGATCGAGGAGAAGGTGAGGAGGAGACCGGTCACCGAGATGACGATGAGCGCGATCAGCGGCACCAGGTCGTAGCCGAACCGCTGGCCCGTGATGGCAGCGCGGTCCCTCATCCGCCGCCACAGGAAGTACGAGGCGCCGGGGATGACGAGGACGGCCGCGATGTCCAGGCCGTGGAACATCAGCCAGCCGAGGATGTCCAGGGAGTCGAACCCGATGATCTTGAAGCCCCAGATACGCATCTCGTAGCCGGGTCCGGACCCGGTGCCCGAGGTGAACGTGAACCAGCCCCAGGTCAGCGGGAAGGTGATCAGCGCCGCCAGGACGCAGCCCCAGAAGATCAGCTGGTGGGCGGCCCAGCGGGCGTGGGAGCGGGCGCCGAGGAACTTCTGGAAGCCGAGGTAGGTGGCGGCCATCTTCGGCAGCGCGGTGGGTGCCCGGCGGAAGTTGGCGACGGAGAAGAGGCTCCCCCACCCCTTCTTGAACAGCCGCCTGGCCCCGGGTGCGGACACCCACACCGTGTACCGGTAGGCGACGCCGAACGCGAGGAAGACCGAGGCCACGGCGTACGGCAGGAGCGCGGAGTCGAAGTTCGCCAGCAGCCGGCTGCCGAGCACGATCGCCACGATCAGCAGGAGGGAGACGATGACACCGGCCGCGGTCGCCCGCGCGGTCACGGACCGGGGACCGGCACTCCCGGCACGGGCGGACCCGCCGTCGGGCGGCGGAGTGCCGGCCCCGCCGGAGGAACCGGTGCGGGCACCGGGGGCGGGCTGCGCGGCTGCGCCTGCGGCATCAGGTGGCTCGGTCACCCCGTCACCGTAGGGCTGAGCGGGGCGGTTGGTCCTGTTTTGTAGCCTTACGGGGTGAGCGAGTCGGGGCCGGGACACATCTCCCCGCGCGCCCGCCCCGCCGGTACGTTGACCGCGTACGCCATGCCCCTGCTCCCGCCCCGGCCCAGCCGCTCCTCCCGCCCCTGCCCCCGCCTCGTCATCGCCACTGTCCCCGCCCCGCTCCGTCCCCATCCCCGTCACCGCCCCGCCCCGTCACCGCCCCCGAGGAGTACCGATGGCCCGTCAGGATGCGCTCACCGATGTGGCCGGGCTGCGCGTCGGGCATGCCCAGGTCCCCGGCAAGGGGGCGCTCAGCGGTACGACCGTGGTGCTCGCGCCGGAGGGCGGCGCGGTGGCGGCCGTCGATGTGCGCGGCGGCGGGCCCGGGACCCGGGAGACGGACGCGCTGGACCCGCGCAACCTGGTGCAGCGCATCGACGCGGTCGTCCTCACCGGGGGCAGCGCGTACGGGCTGGACGCGGCGTCCGGGGTGATGGCCTGGCTGGAGGAGCGGGGCCGCGGGGTGCGGGTGGGAGCCGATCCGGCGCAGGTCGTTCCGGTGGTGCCGGCGGCCTGCGTGTTCGACCTGGGCCGGGGCGGCGACTGGCGGGCCAGGCCGGACGCCTCGACGGGCCGGGCCGCGGTGGAGGCCGCGGCGGGCTCCGAGGCCGGCGCGGTGGTCGCCGAGGGGTGCGTGGGCGCGGGCACGGGGGCGGTCGCGGGGCGGCTGAAGGGCGGGGTGGGGACCGCGAGCGTCCTGTTGCCGTCCGGGCACACCGTGGGCGCGCTGGTCGTGGTGAACGCGGCGGGTTCGGTGCTCGATCCCCGTACCGGGGTGCTGTACGGGGAGTACGGCGGCGCCGAGCCGGCCGTCGCCCCGCCCGCCGAGGTCCACGAGGCGGCGCAACGGCGCCTGGAACAGGCGCGCGACGCGGACACGCGCCCCCCGCTCAACACCACGCTCGCCGTCGTCGCCACCGATGCCGATCTCGGCCGCGCACAGGCCCAGAAGCTCGCGGGGACGGCGCACGACGGGCTGGCCCGCGCCATCCGGCCCGTGCACCTGCTGACCGACGGGGACACCGTTTTCGCGCTGGCCACCGGCCGGCAGGCGCTGGACGCGGAGAACCCGGTCGCGCTCAATCCCCTGCTCGCGGCGGGTGCGGAGGTCGTGGCGCGGGCCATCGTGAAGGCGGTGCGGGCGGCCTCGGGCACCGACGGCCGCGACGGCGGGGGCGCCTGTCCGGCGTACAGCGACCTCTACGGGACGCTCCGGCGCACGGGGCGGGCGCCCGACGGTTCCGGCGGGGGAACCGAATCGCCGTCGGCGTAAGGAAGTTCGGGTGGACACGTGGAACCTTCCGCGCGCGCCATACGTTTTCCCGAACCCCGGTCCCGATGTCAGCCTCAGGGGCTACGTTATGCACGCATCACGTCACACGCGGCGACGGCCTGGAGACAGCACCTTGAGCGATCCGTACGAGACAACCGAGCAGCACCTCGAACGACTCCTGCGACGGGCTCTCAACTCGTTCGACCTGCCCGACAGCACGATGGAGCGGCTGAGCACCGCGCTGGCCCACAGCAGCTCCCTGCACTCCTCCCACCACAGCGCGACCCTGCACCGCGAGACCTACCGGCATACATATCTGCTGAGCGACGGCTCGGCGCTCACGCTGTGGGAGCTGGTGCGGGGCGGACCTCGCGGCGCCGGGCATCCCGACACCCGGCAGCACGAGCTGTACGACGACGAGGCCGACGCCCACATCGCCGCCGCCCGGCTGACCGGTGGCCTGTGGGAGGCCCCCGACTTCGGGGACGCCGGCGCGCAGGCGGACCTGGAGATCCTGTCCGCCCTGATGGCCGCTCCCCCGCCGCCGCTGCCCCGGATGTACGCCCCGGACAATTCCGCGGACCACGCCCGCCGGGTCCTGCGCCGCGCGGAGAACGGCGACGTGCCGGGCGAGGCAACCGCCGATCTGCTGCGGGCGGCCTTCGCCCACCACATCACGCAGGTCTTCGGCCGCCAGTGCCAGGTCGACGGACGGAACGCGGGCTTCACGCTGTACGAGCACGCGTTCCTGCTCCTCGACGGGAGCGAGACGAGCCTGTGGGAGGTCGAGCACACGGCGACGCCGGACGGCCGCCACATGTGCGAGGTGTACGGCGACGAGGAGGCGGCACGCGGCGCGATGGAGAGCCGTACCCGCATCTGCTGACCTGCGCGCCCGGCCCACCGGCCGTCCGGGGCGCGGCGGACGGCCGGGGCGCGGCGGGCGCCCCCGCCCCGGACAGCTCCCGTGCGCGCAGTCGTCGGCCCCCGCGCCCCGGCCGACCCCGCACGCCGTCCGGGGCCCCGCGCATGCCGGTGCCCGCGTCCCTCGGGGGGACGCGGGCACCGGCCGCCTCTGCCGCGTAACGCCGTGGCTCAGTGCGTCAGCACGGGCTCCCCGGCGGCCTCCCCGGCGTCGTCGTTCGCCACAGGTCCACCGCCCAGGGGGTTCTCCGCGGGCCCGCCCGCGAGTTCACCGGCCGGGGCCTCGACGGCCTCCTCGTCGGCGCCCTCCACGTGCTGCTTCGGCCTGGCCGGCAGCGCGAACATCACCACGAAGATCACGAGCAGCACCCCGGCCACCCACCACAGCGACTGCTCGAAGGCGTCGGCGAACGCCGGGCCCACCTGTGCCGGGGTCAGCCGGTCGCCGATCGCCCCGAAGAAGACGACGGAGACCAGCCCGAGCCCGAGAGCGTTGCCCATCTGCTGGACGGTGTTGAACAGACCGGAGGCGGAACCGGAGTGCTCCTTGGGCACCTCGGAGAGCACCGCGTCGGCCAGCGGGGCCACGATCAGGCCCATGCCGACGCCCATGACCACGAGCGGCAGCGCCATCTGCCAGGACGTGATCTCCATGCCGTAGTGGCCGGACTCCCAGATGTAGAGCAGCAGACCGGCGGCCATGAGCAGCGCCCCCGCCTGGAGGACCTTGCGGCCGAAGCGGGGCACCAGCTTCTGCACGGAGAGGCCGGCGGCGACCGAGACGGAGACGGAGAACGGAATGCCGGTCGTGCCGGCCTTCAGGGCGCTCCAGCCGAGGCCCTGCTGCATGTACAGCGTCCAGACCAGGAAGAAGATCCCGAGCCCGATGCCGAAGGTCAGCTGCACGGCGATACCGGCGGCGAAGCTCCGGACCCGGAACAGCGACAGTTCGACCAGCGGCGAGCCGTCCCGGCTGCCCTTGGCACGCTCGAACAGCACGAGGACGAGGAAGACGAGGACGCTTCCGGCCATCGACAGGTAGCCCCACAGCGGCCAGCCCAGCTCGCGGCCCCGGGTCAGCGGGTAGATCAGCATCAGCATGCCGAGCGTCACCAGCACGACGCCGGTCAGATCGAGGCGCAGCGCCTTGGGCGACTTGGACTCGCTGATGTATTTGCTGCCGAGGACCAGGCCGATGATGCCGACGGGCAGGTTGATGAGGAAGATCGGGCGCCATTCCAGGCCGGCGATGTTCCACTCGGTGAGCAGGGCGCCCAGCAGCGGTCCGGAGACCGCGCCGAGGCCGACGATCGCGCCGAAGAGGCCGAAGACCTTGCCGCGTTCGTGGGCGGGGAAGGTGGCGTGCACGATCGACAGCACCTGGGGCACCATCAGCGCCGCCGTCGCCCCCTGGAGGAGGCGGGAGGCGACCAGCATCTCCGGGTTGGCGGCGAATCCGCAGAGCGCGGAGGCGAGGGTGAAGCCGCCTATCCCGATGAGGAAGAGGCGCTTGCGGCCGTAGATGTCGCCGAGCCGGCCGCCGGTGATCAGCCCGGCGGCGAAGGCCAGGGCGTAACCGGCGACGATCCACTGGATCGAGCTGAACGAGGCGCCGGTGTCCCGCTCGATGCTGGGGATGGCGATGTTGACGATCGTGACGTCGACCAGGTCCATGAAGGCCGCGGTCATCACGATGGCCAGGGCGAACCACCGGCGGCGGTCCGACGGGGCCGGGGCCGGCGCGGAGGCGACCGCAGGCGACGGCAGAGGTGCGGAGGAAGTCATGTGAAGAACTTAAACGGCAACTAGGTCAGGTCATGACCCAATGGGCGCGCATCCTGAGTGACATGACCGATACCCCGGCACGACTGCTGAATCTGCTGTCACTGCTCCAGACGCCGCGCGAGTGGCCGGGCAGCGAGCTGGCCGACCGGCTCGCCGTCAGCCCGCGCACCATCCGCCGCGACATCGACCGCCTGCGTGACCTGGGCTATCCGGTCGAGGCTTCGCGCGGCTCGGTCGGCGGCTACCGGCTCGTGGCCGGCACCGCCATGCCCCCGCTGCTGCTGGACGACGAGGAGGCGGTGGCCATCGCGGTGGGACTGCGGGCCGGCGCCGGTCATGCCATCGAGGGCGTGGACGAGGCCTCCGTACGCGCGCTGGCCAAGCTGGAGCAGGTGCTGCCCTCCCGGCTGCGCCACCGCGTCTCCACCCTTCAGAACGCGACGGTGCCGCTGGCCAGGGGCGACGGTTCGACGATCGATCCGCAGACGCTGACGGTGATGGCGTCGGCGGTCACCGGCCGGGAGCGGCTGCGGTTCGCCTACCGCGCGGGGGACGGCGCCGAGACGAGGCGCCAGGTCGAGCCGTACCGGCTGGTGAGCACCGGGTGGCGCTGGTACCTGGTGGCGTACGACCTGGAGCGGGAGGCGTGGCGCACCTTCCGGGTGGACCGGGTGAGCGAGCCGTTCGCGACGGGGTCGCGGTTCGCGCCGCGGGAGCTGCCCGCGGGTGACGCGGCGGAGTTCCTGAGCAGTTCGATGGCGCGCCGGCACGAGCTGGCGGTGGATGTGAGCTTCGCGGCTCCGGTGGAGTTCGTCGCCTCGCGGCTGCCCGGTGCGCTCGGCTCGCTGGAGCCCGAGGGCGAGGGCGGCTGCCGGTTGCGTGGTGTGCTGCGGGACTCGCTGGAGTGGGTGGCGGTGCGCCTGGCACTGGTGGACTGCGAGTTCACCGCGCACGAGCCGCCGCAGCTGGTGTCCTACCTGCACGACCTGGGCTCCCGGCTCACCCGCGCGGCTGCCTCCTGACGGCTGCGGGCGGGGCGCGCGCGAAGGAAGGCGCGCGCAAAAGAATGAGCCCCGGCGCCAGGGGGGGGTGGGCGCCGGGACTCAGCTCAGGGGGGCCAGGTGAAGCGGCCCAATTCGGAGGTTACTGGACTCGGGCTCACGCCGCAGCGTCAAAGCCCGTGTCGTGAGCCATTCGCTTCAATTCGAGCAGTGCGTGCTTCTCGATCTGGCGGATGCGCTCCCGGGTGAGGCCGTGCTGCTTGCCCACTTCGGTCAGGGTCCGCTCGCGGCCGTCCTCGATGCCGTACCGCATGCGGATGATCGACGCGGTCCGGTTGTCGAGCTTGCCGATGAGGTCTTCCAGCTCCTCGCTGCGCAGCAGCGTGAGCACCGACTGCTCGGGCGAGACGGCGGAGGTGTCCTCCAGCAGGTCGCCGAACTGCGTGTCGCCCTGGTCGTCCACGGACATGTTGAGGCTGACCGGGTCACGGGCCCAGTCCAGGACGTCACCGACGCGCCCCGGCGTGGAGTCCAGCTCGGCGGCGATCTCCGCGTGCTCCGGGTCGCGCCCGTGCTCGCGGTTGAATTCGCGCTGCACACGGCGGATACGGCCCAGCTCCTCCACCAGGTGGACGGGGAGCCGGATCGTGCGCGACTGGTCGGCTATCGAGCGGGTGATGGCCTGGCGGATCCACCACGTGGCGTACGTGGAGAACTTGAAGCCCTTGGCGTAGTCGAACTTCTCGACCGCGCGCACCAGGCCCGCGTTGCCCTCCTGGATCAGGTCGAGCAGGGGGAGCCCGGCCCGCGGGTAGCGGCGGGCGACGGCGACGACGAGGCGGAGGTTGGAACGGATGAATATGTCCTTGGCGCGCTCGCCCTCGGCGACCAGCCCCTCCAGCTCCTCGCGCGAGGCACCGCCGGCCTCGCTCTCGACCGAGCCGTCGAGGATCCGGCCGGCGTAGACGCCCGCTTCGACGGCCTGCGAGAGCTCGACCTCCTTCGCGGCGTCGAGCAGCGGCGTACGCGCTATCTCGTCCAGGTACATGCCGACCAGGTCG
This sequence comes from Streptomyces sp. Mut1, assembly GCF_030719295.1. Taxonomy (NCBI): domain Bacteria; kingdom Bacillati; phylum Actinomycetota; class Actinomycetes; order Kitasatosporales; family Streptomycetaceae; genus Streptomyces; species Streptomyces castrisilvae. The sequence goes on from NZ_CP120997.1 coordinate 3,182,201, forward strand.
CGATCGGCGATCTCTCCGCCCACGGCGCGAACACTGCTCGCCCGGTTGGTCCCGCCCGTGGCGGACGAACGACGGGCGACGGCACGGGTTGCCATGCGTGCTCCCTTGCTGAGTAGGTCGCGACACCCTCTCGGGTGCCCTGCATCCGTTGGAAACAACGACTGGAATCCGGACAGAATTCCCATGCCCGGCATTCAATTTCGCGATCATGCAGTACCCTGTCGCACCACCGAGGCGGGCACTCGGTGCGGCTGAGCACGAACGTGCAGGTCGGAGCGGCTGTACGGGACTTTTCGGGACCCCGTCGGCGCTCGCTGCCACCCGTTTGCGCTCGTACCCCGGTAGACGTCCGGTCATGGGTGCCCGGTTGCTCAGGAACGCGGACCCGTGTCGTACGCCTCCGGCGCCACCCACTCGACTACGAACGTCCGGGACCGCGGTCCTAGTCCCCGCGGCCCGCCCCGCCCGGGACCACAGCCGGTTACCGGACCGGTACGCGCTGCCTAGCGTGTCGGCGTATGGACGAGACGACACCCGGCACACCGCGCACCGCACCCGACACCTCCGGCACGCTGGACGAGGCACTGGAACGGCTCCACTCCTTCGGCCCCGAGCGGCACGGCTGGCTGAGCAATCACGCCCCCATGGCCGTGGAGGCCCTGGTCCACCACGGGCAGGCCCCGGGCGTGCACCGCTGGCTGGACCACTACCGGCAGAAGCTGGAGGACATGCCGGACCGCTTCGCCGAGGTCACCCCCGCGAACTGGCACGAGGCCCTCGGCGACCCGCGCCGCATCGCCGACTGGGCGGTGTACTTCGAGCGGGAGACGGCCGCCCGCCCCTGGCGCGAGGTCCTCGCCGAGTGGTGGCCCCGGCTGCTCCCCGGCATCGCGGGCGGCGCCACGCACCCGGTGATCCGGGTCGGCCACAGCGTGCGCTCCCTGCTGGCCACGGAGGAGAACGGCCCCCGGGTCAGGGAGCTGGCCCACGCGCTCGGCTACTGGGCGGCCCGCCACCAGCCGCTGCCCCCACTGGCCACGCTCGCCCCGGCCCCGAGCGCCGGGGCCGCGCTGGACGCCGTGGTGCCGGTACCTGACCGGAGCGGCGGCATCCGGGCGCGGCTGGACCAGCTCACGGCGTTCCCGCAGTGGCCCGGCCGGCCCGTGACCGGCCCCGACGAGGCGCGTGCCCGGCTGACGGAGCTGGTGCGGGCCGCCACCCATCGCTATGCGGCGTACGGGCACGGCGAACCGATCATGCTGGTGCACGCGGCGACCGCGCCCAACGCCGTGCTGCGCTCGCTGCCCGCGTTGCCGCGCGAGCTGTGGGCGCCGAGCGTGGGCGCGGCGTGGGCGGCGAGCGCGGCGGTCACCGCGGCCTACTCCCCCGCCCTGCCCGTGGCCGTTCCGGACGGGCCCGGGCCGCTGTCGGCCGAGGAGGTGTTCGCGCGGGCGGCGGCGCACGGCGACGACCACACCATCAAGTTCACGGACACCGCGCTGGACGTGGGCGACGCGACGGCCCTGACGGCCGCGCTGCGCTCGGTGGAGCTGAACCCGCCGGCGCTCTGAAGGCGCTGCTCACCCGTACTGCACCGAGCGCTTGGCCAGGCCCATCCAGAAGCCGTCGATCACGCTGCGCCCCTGGTCGAGCTCCTGCTCGGAGGCGCCGAGTGTGACGAAGAGGGGTGCGAAGTGCTCGGTGCGGGGGTGGGCGAGACGGCCGGCCGGGGACTTGTGCTGGAAGTCCAGGAGGGCGTCGATGTCCTGCTCCTGGAGCGCGCGGTGCCCCCAGTCGTCGAACTCCGCCGACCAGCCGGGGGTGCCGCCCGCGTGCCGCAGGGCGGCGAGGTTGTGCGTGAAGAAGCCGCTGCCGATGATCAGCACGCCCTCGTCGCGCAGCGGGGCGAGCTTGCGCCCGATGTCCATCAGCTTCTGCGGGTCGAGCGTCGGCAGGGAGATCTGGAGTACGGGGATGTCGGCGTCGGGGAACATCTCGACCAGCGGTACGTACGCTCCGTGGTCGAGGCCGCGGTCCGGGATGTCCTGGACCGGCGTACCGGCGCCGCGCAGCAGTTTGCGCACGCTCTCGGCCAGGCGCGGGGCGCCCGGGGCGGCGTAACGCACCTGGTAGTAGTGGTCGGGGAAGCCCCAGAAGTCGTAGACCAGCGGGACCGTCTCGGTCGCGCCGAGTGCGAGCGGGGCCTCCTCCCAGTGCGCGGAGACCATGAGGACGGCGGTGGGGCGCGGCAGCCGGGCCGACCAGGCGGCCAGCTCGCCGGGCCAGACCGGGTCGTCGGCCAGGGGCGGGGCGCCGTGGGAGAGATAGAGGGCGGGCATGCGCTCCGCGGTGACAGTCATGACACTCCCCATCTGCTGCTACTCAAGGTAAGTCTTCTACTGGAAGGCTTCAGAAGGAAGGATGCTTTAATCTTCAAGCTCCTACCTTGAGAGACCTTAGCTCTATCTTGTTCAACTTTCAAGAAAAGGTCGTACAGTGGAGTACATGACCACGGCATCAACCGGTGCGCCGCGCTGGCTCACCGACGAAGAACAATGCGTCTGGCGGGCCTACCTGCACGCCACCACGCTCCTGGAGGATCACCTCGACCGCCAGTTGCAGGGCGATGCCGGCATGCCGCACATCTACTACGGCCTGCTCGTCCAGCTCTCGCAGGCGCCCCGCCATCAGAAGCGGATGACCGAGCTGGCCAAGGACGCCAAGATCACCCGCTCCCGGCTCTCGCACGCCGTCGCCCGGCTGGAGAAGAACGGCTGGGTACGCCGCGAGGACTGCCCCTCCGACAAGCGCGGCCAGAACGCGGTCCTCACCGACGAGGGCCACGAGATGCTGCGCCGCTCCGCGCCCGGCCATGTGAAGGCCGTCCGCCAGGCGATGTTCGACCGCCTGACCCCGGAGCAGGTGCGCTCGCTCGGCGAGATCATGCAGGTCCTGGCCACCGGACTGCAGCCCGATTGCGCGGACGCCGACCTGCCCTGGCTGCGCTGACCCGGCCGCCCCTCCACGCACTTCTGCCCCGGTCCCGTCGTGTCGTACGACGGGACCGGGGCAGAAACGTATCGGCCCGGCGGTGGATCAGCCGCGCTGGATCAGCCGGCGCTGAATCAGCCGGCGCTGGATCAGTGGGCGCTGGATCAGTGGGCGACGACCGGAATCCTGACCTCGTCCTCGACACCGTCCGCGTCACCGGAACCGGAACCGGAGCCCGCGGACGTACCGGTCGCGGCCGGACGTCCGGCGTTGATGAAGGTCAGCGCGATCCCGGCGGCCACCACGAGGATGCCGACGGCCCACCAGATGGCACCGGTGAAGCCGTGCACCATCGACTGGAGCTTCAGCAGCTCCGGGTCACTGGCGCCGAGCGCGGCGTGCGAGGTGGCGTACGCCGTGGCGGCGGAGGCGGCGATCGTGTTCAGCAGGGCCGTACCGATCGCACCGCCGACCTGCTGCGAGGTGTTGACCATCGCGGAGGCGACACCCGCGTCCCGCGCCTCGACCCCGTGCGTGGCCAGCGACATGGCCGGCATGAACGCCGTGCCCATGCCCAGACCCAGCAGGAGCTGGCCCGGCAGGATGACCGCCGCGTACGAGGAGTCGATGCCCAGACGCGTCAGCAGCAGCATGCCGACGGCGGCGGTCAGGAAGCCGGGACCCATCAGCTTGCGGGCCGGGACCCGCGTCATCAGCCGGGCGCCGATCTGCGTGGACCCGGTGATCATGCCCGCGATCATGGGCATGAAGGCGAAGCCGGTCTTGATCGGCGAGTAGCCCTTGACGACCTGGAGGTAGTACGTGAGGAAGAGGAACAGGCCGAACATCGCGATGACGGCCAGGCCCAGCGAGAGGTAGACGCCACCGCGGTTGCGGTCCATCACGACGCGCAGCGGCAGCAGGGGCGACTTGACCCGGGACTCGGTCAGGACGAAGGCCAGCAGCAGGACGCCGGCGGCGACGAACGTACCGATGGTCAGCCCGTCCGACCAGCCCGCGGACTCGGCGCGGGTGAATCCGTACACCAGCGAGACCAGGCCCAGCGCGGACAGGACGACACCCGGGATGTCCAGCGAGGAGCGGTTACGGCTGCCGGCGGGCTCGCGGATGACGAAGTAGGCACCGGCCGCCGCGACGATCGCGAACGGGATGTTGACGAAGAACGTCCAGCGCCAGTTCAGCGTCTGGGTGAGCAGACCGCCGAGGATCAGGCCGACGGCGCCACCGCCACCGGCGATCGCCCCGTAGATACCGAACGCCTTGGCGCGCTCCTTGGCATCGGTGAACATCACCGCGAGCAGCGAGAGCGCGGCGGGCGCGAGCAGCGCGCCGAACACGCCCTGGAGCGCGCGGGAGCCGAACAGCATGCCCTGGTTCTGTGCCGCGCCGCCGAGCGCGGAGGCCAGCGCGAAGCCGACGAGTCCGACGACGAAGGTGCGCTTGCGGCCCCAGAGGTCGGCGATGCGCCCGCCGAAGAGCAGCAGCCCGCCGAAGGCGAGGGCGTAGGCGGTGATGACCCACTGCTTGTTGGCGTCGGTGATGCCGAGGTCGGTCTGCGCGTGCGGCAGGGCGATGTTCACGATCGTGGCGTCGAGCACGACCATCAGCTGCGCGAGCGCGATGAACGCCAGCGCTTTCCAGCGGCTGGGGTCGGGGAGTTGGATATCAGCTGTTTTCGACATGGGAGTAGCCACCTAGGGGCGCGCGAGGGCGCGCGGGATCGTCAACCGTGCGCTCGTTCGTCGAAGGCACGGCGAAAGGAGGAAGAGAGGAAGGGAGGACGGACGGAGTCGGTCAGGCTCGGGTCAGGGTCAGGTCAGGTCAGGGTCGGGGTGAGGGTGAAGAGGGAAGGGAGCGGGGCTCGGATCACATCCGGCGCCGCAGGTCCTCCAAGGTCGCCGCTGTTCCGGGGAGCACGGACCGGGCCGGGGCCTCCAGTCCGTCCAGGAGCAGCTGGATGTGGCGGTGGGTGAACCGGTCGATGTTCGGGCAGGCGATGCCCGGCAGCGGCCGGGTGAGCTGGGAGAGGGCGACCAGTACGTCTCCGACGGCGATGTCGGTACGCAGGCGCCCCGCGGACATGGCGCGCGCGACGAGCCCCTCGACGGCCTCTTCGAGGCGCCGGCGCTCGGCGAGCAGTTCGGGATGGTCCTTGTCGAAGCCGCCGGACAGCATGGGGCACAGGGCCCCGATGCGTTCGTCGGCCGCCGCGTGGACGAAGCGGCTGAGGGCGGCGAAGGGGTCCGCCTCCTCGGCTGCGGCCTCCTCGGCGCGGTCGGTGGTGCGGGAGGTGACCGAGAGCACGACCTCGTGGATCAGTGCGGCGCGGTCGGGGAAGTTCCGGTAGAGGGTGGCGTTGCCGACGCCCGCGCGGCGGGCGACCTCGTCGAGCGGCGCTTCCGGCCCGAACTCGACGAACATCTCGCGCGCGGCCGTCACGATCCGCTCCCGGTTGCGCAGCGCGTCGGCCCTGGGCCGGGGCGTGCGCGACTGAGCCGGTACGGTGGCGGTACGGGCGGCGGGAACCACGGCGGCGCTCCTTACTCTTCCGGGGCGGCCCGGCCGTAAACGAACCGGGGACCGCCTCCCCGTTTCGCGGGGACACGAGTGCAAACGGGGAAGGCCTCCCCACTTATTTCCCCACTCTTTGTGACCTGCGTCACACCACTCGCCGCACCGGACACGCCCTCGGGAAACCACCGGAAAACCAACCGATCGGCGCACCCAGCGAGCGCCCCGCGATCGCCCGGCAGAGGCTGACGGCAGAGCGCAGTCAGGGTCGGCCGACTGCCGCGGCCCCGAAGGCGCCTCTATGCAGCAGCCACGCCACCGGATACGCAAGCACCGCCGCCCGGTCGCACTCGGCGCCGCAACGGCCCTGGTCATCGCGGCACTGGCGACGGCGAGCAGCACCCTGCCGCTGCCCAGCAGGGCCTCGGCGGGACCGGCGGCCACCGCTCCCCGGGCGACCGGCCTCGGCCCGTGCCGGATCGCCTCTTCCATGGGCGTGCAGATGTCGGAGGGCATGCCGACCCAGCCCGGCTACGCGCGCTCCACCGGCCAGGTCCACGCCCTGAACCTGATGATCGACTTCCCTGACGCCCCGGGCACGGAGCCGGCGAAGGACCGCCTCGCCGAATTCTTCCCCCAGACCACGGACTGGTTCCGCACGAGCTCCTACGGCCGGCTCACCTACATACCCGAGGCCCCGATCACCTCGTGGCTGCGGATGCCGCTGCCCTTCGCCGAGTACGGAATCGAGCGCGGCTCCCCGTACGAACCGGGCTACCGCCACCTGGTCAACGACATCGTCGCCGCCGCCGACCCGAAGGTGGACTTCACCGAGTACGACCTGGTCAACATCCTGGTCACCCCGAACGCCGGCCCCTCGGCGCTGGACACCGTGCTGTCGGTGACCTTCTCGGGCAACGACGAAGCCCCCCTGGCCGACGGGGTGCCGCTCGCCAACACGTCCTTCGTCTACAGCCGCCAGGACGACGGCTCGGGCTCGTACGCCCAGACCGGATACCGCGTCCTGCCCCACGAGAACGGCCACGTCTTCGGCCTGCCCGACCTCTACACGATGGAGGGCGGCGGCTCGGTCGGGCACTGGGACATCATGTCCGAGGACTGGGGCGCCAACAACGACCTGCTGGGCTGGCACAAGTGGAAGCTCGGCTGGCTCGACAACGACCAGGTCAGCTGCGCCGCCCGCCCCGGCACCACGGACCACGTCCTGGAACCCCTGGCCACCCGCGGCGGCCTGAAACTGGCCTTCGTCCCCCTGACCGCCGAATCCGGCTACGCCGTCGAAGTCCGCACCCAGGCGGGCAACGACCAGGCGGTCTGCCGCCCCGGCGTCCTCATCTACAAGGTGAACTCCGACGTGGACACCGGCCAGGGCCCGGTCTCCGTGGCCGACAGCACCAAGGACAGCCCCGGCTGCACCCGCCTCCCCAACGTCCACGCCGAACTCTCCGACGCCGCGTTCCAGCCCGGCGAAACCTTCACGGACCGGGCCAACGGGATACGGATCTCGGTACTGGAGAAGGACGCCAAGGGGGACTACCGGGTGCAGGTGACGCGGCCGTAGCCGCGAGCGGCCGACCGGTGTGAACGATCACCGCAGGGGCCGCGCCCGACGCCGCACGCACCGTCGTCGAGGAGCACCACCCCTGCGCCCGAACCCCCGGTACGCCGAGAACGCCACCCGCTACACTGGCGGCGGCGAGCAGGCCACCACAGGCCGATCACCAACCTGCCCGAACACGTCGGGAACCGGCTCCGCACGTGGTGCCCGTTCGACACACTTCGGACAGATCCCCGCCTTCGTAGCTCAGGGGATAGAGCACCGCTCTCCTAAAGCGGGTGTCGCAGGTTCGAATCCTGCCGGGGGCACAGTGTCTGAACAGCGCGCTTACCTCTCTCGGGTGGGTGCGCTGTTCGTCGTCGCCGTGACAGTGGCCATCAGCATGGCGAACACCAGCCTCAAGCCCGTTCGGAGAGTCCGCATCCAACGGATCCGGCGTTCAAGGGCGGTACCGGACGGACTTCTTCACGTCCATCTCGACGCAGGCCAGACCCGGTTCACGCAACGCGAGCGGTCGTTCCCGCGTCTGGCAGGGAGAACAGCCAGGAACCACCCCCCTGAACGGAGCGCTCGGTGCTCATAGGACTCCTGACCGCCGTTGCGGCCTCGATCTGTTACGGCACGGGCTCCGTCCTCCAGGCCGTCGGCTCCCGCAAGTCGGCCCGCCGCGAGGCGGCCGGCGCCGGGCCTGCCACCGGACAGGTCACCGCGCATGGCGGCCCCAGTCTCTCCTCCACCGCCCAGGCCGCGATGACCTGGGAATTCATCGTCGGCACGGTCCTGGACTTCGTCGGCTTCGGACTCGGCGCGGGCGCCGCTCGCCTGCTGCCGCTGTTCCTCTCCCAGACGGTCATCAGCGCCAACCTCGTCGTCACGGCCGTCCTGAGCGTCAAGCTGCTCGGCATCCGGCTGACCCGGGCGGAGTGGACCTCGATCGCGGTCGTCTGCTCGGCGCTGGTGCTGCTCGCGAGCGCGGCGGGCTCTGAGGGCAGCGGGCACACGCCGGTCACCACCCACTGGTGGCTCCTCACGATCGCACTGCTGCTGATGGCGGGCGGCACGGTCCTGGTCCGGATGCTCGGCGCCCGGGCCGCGATCCTGGCCGGTCTGCTCTCCGGTCTCGGCTTCGGCGCGCTGGGCGTGGGCGTGCGAGTGCTGAACGGGATCGATCCATTCGCCCTGGGCACGCTGCTCACCGACCCGGCCCTGTACGCCATTCTGGTCGCCGGCATCGGCGGCATGTACCTGCACACCATCGCGCTGCAGATCGGCTCGGTGAACGGGGCGACGGCGGCGCTGGTGGTCGGCGAGACCGTGCTGCCCGGCATGATCGGCGTCTGGTGGCTGGGGGACGCCTCACGTCCCGGCTTCGCCTGGCTGGCGGTGACCGGCTTCGTCCTGGCGGTCTCGGGCGCGGTCGCGGTGGCCTGGTTCGGTGCGCCGGAGAACGCCGGGAAGGACGTCCCGGCCCCGACCGACACCCCCACCCAGAACCCGGAGCTTGCCCCAGACCGAGCCTCTTAGCATCGGGGACTGGCGCGGTGGCTGCCGCCCTCCGACCAGTTTCCGCCGCTTCGGGCCATATGCGCGGTTCTCCCGCATACGGCTTTCCGGCATCGTTCACCGGCCGGCATGACTGTCGCCCTGCGCACGGCGTCGACACGTTGCTGGGCATGTGATCGCCCGAGAGAGCGTCAGGGCCTGTCCGGCGGATCTTCGCGGGCCCGCGACGCCTGGCACGCACTCGCGCCGCACGCCCGAGTTCCTGTACTGCACCCTCCACGATTCAGTGCGCTGAAATCGCCATCCGGTTGCCAGGACCGGCCCTTTCCCTATGCCGCTCTCCCGGGAACCGCCGGGGCCATGCCTCCCGCCACCTCGCGTGCCACCCGGCCGAAGAGTTCCAGAGCCCGGTTGCCGGTGGCGGCGGAGCGTCGCGTCAGGCCGTAGGCGAGGGGGTTGCCGTCCTTCAGTGGGATGTACGCGATGCCGGGGCGGCCGTGGTAAAGCGCTATGTGGGCTCCTGAGAGCAGCGCTCCCCGGCCGGCGGCGACCAGGGTGAGGGCCTCCTGGTGGTTGGTGACGGACGGGCCCGGTTCGATCGGGGTGCCGTGGGGGGTATGGGTCGGCAGGTGGTGCTCCGACCAGTAGTCCGGGATGTCGCCCGCGATGGTCAGAAGGGGCACCTGGGCCAGGTCCTCAAGGGTCAGGGTGCCGCGTGCGGCAAGTGGGTGTGCGGATGCCACTGCCAGGACCCTGTTTTCGACCAGGAGGGTGGGGCCGCGGGTCAGGTCGGGCTCGTGTACGGGGAAGTCCGTCAGCTGGAGGTCGAAGTCGCCCCTTCGCAGCATCCCGTACGGGTCGGAGAGGGGGACCTCGCACACCTCGACCGCGAGTTCGGGGTGGGTGGTGCGCAGCTCCTCGATCGTCTTCATCACCAGTTCGCCTGCCAAGGGTGTGGAGAAGCCGACGTGCAGCACTCCTTCGATGGCGCGTGCCGCGGCCACGGCCCGCGCGAGGGCGTTCTCGATGCCGCGGTGGTGTGGTGCGAGGTCGTCGCGGAGGCGGGCGCCCAGGGTGGTGAGGGTCACCCGTCGGCTCGTGCGCGTGAAGAGGGGGGCTCCCACACGGCGTTCCAGTTTCTGGATGAGCTGGCTCACGCGGGCGCGGGAGAGGCGCAGGCGGGCGGCGGTGCGGCCGAAGTGCAGTTCCTCGGCCAGTACGAGGAAGCATTCGAGTTCGGTCTGGTCCACGTACATCTCCGGGATCGCGTGGGACGTGGATGCGGTTCGGTAAGCCTGGCTTACCGAACGTTGCGGTCTTCGCTGTTGTTCCCCCTCCCGGAACTGGCGAAGGCTGGAGGCTCCATCAGCAGCCGTCCCCCCGGGAGGGGTTCTTCGTCATGAGTGCCTTGAGTACTTCGAGCGGGCTGAGCGCACGCAAGTGGGGCATCCTGCTCGTACTGTGCGGCGCGATCTTCCTCGAAGGCATCGATGTCGCCATGCTCAACGTGGCGTTGCCTTCGATCCGCGCCGACCTCGGTCTGTCCACGGGTGAGTTGCAGTGGGTCATGAGCGCCTACGTACTCGGTTACGGCGGCTTCATGCTCCTCGGCGGGCGGGCGGCCGACCTGTTCGGGCGGCGGCAGATGTTCGTGTTCTGGCTCGCTGTCTTCCTGGTGTTCTCCGGGCTCGGCGGGTTCGCCGACGCGGGGTGGGTGCTGATCGTCGCGCGGTTCGTCACGGGCGTCGCCGCCGCCTTCATGACCCCGGCCGGGCTTTCCGTGATCACCACCGGCTTCGCCGAGGGGCCGGAGCGCAACAAGGCCCTGCTCGTCTACTCGGGCACCGCCGCCGGAGGCTTCACGGTCGGGCTGGTCGCCGGAGGGCTGCTCACCGCCGTCGGCTGGCGGTGGGTCTTCTTCGCCCCGGTCGCGCTCTCCTTCCTCATCCTGGTCGCGGCCCTCGCGTTCGTTCCCAAGTCCCCGCGCCCGGACAGGTCGGGGCAGCGCGTGGACGTCGCCGGCGCGCTCACCATCACCGCCGCACTCGTGCTGATCGTGCTGGCCGTCGAGCGCGCGGCCCACGCCGGGTTCGTCGCCGGCGTCGGTACGTCGCTGGCCGGGCTGGCGTTCCTCGCGGCCTTCCTCCTCATCGAACGGCGCTCCGCCGAGCCCCTGGTGCGCCTCGGGATCTTCCGCAACGGTTCCCTGCTCCGGGCGAACCTCTCGGCGATGCTCTTCGCCGCCGGGTTCTTCGGCTTCCAGTTCCTGATCGTGCTCTACCTCCAGGAACTGCGCGACTGGTCGACGTTGCAGACGAGCTTCGCGATGCTGGTCATCGGGGTCGACGCGGTTCTCTCGCCGACCCTCACCCCGCGGCTGGTCGACCGCTTCGGCACGGCGAGGGTGATCTTCGGGGGGCTGCTGCTCGCGGTGGTCTCGTACGGGCTGTTCCTGCCGCTGGGTGCGGACTGGAGCTACGCGGCGATGTTCCCGGGCCTGCTCATCCTCGGCCTGGCGTTCTCCCTGGCGTACGGACCGCTCACCATCGTGGCCACGGACGGGATCGCGGAGGAGGAGCAGGGGCTCGCGGGCGGACTCCTCTACACCGCCTTCCAGTTCGGTGCCGCGCTCGGGCTCTCCGCGGTCACCGCCGTCAGCGTGGCCGCCACGCACGGGCGGAGCACCGCCGCGCTGCTGGACGGCTACCGGGCCGGTCTGCTCGTCCCGTTCGCCGCAGCGGTCCTCGCCGCCTCCATCAGCGCCTTCGGCCTGCGCACCCCGCGGGGCGGCGAGCCGGCGCCCCCGGTGGACGCCTCCGGCGGACGGACCGACCTCCCCGTCTCCGGCTGACCGGCCCCGTACCCGTACCCGTGCTCGTACCTGCACCCGTACCCGTACGGGCCCCTCCCTCCCCCCGGCATCAGGTTCTCTCCCGTCAAGTGCATGGGCCCCGCGTTCGTCGCGCACTAAAGTTGTCCCATCACTGCTGGTTATGGGGCCGGGGCTCACCGTGCGTACGCGCGTCTGACGTCCTGGTGGGGAGGGCCTGCGAGGCATGAGTCGTCGCTCCAATGGGTTGGTCGGGGTCTGGGCCGAGGCACAGCGCCAACAGCAACGTCAACGTGAGGCGCAAGCCAGGTATCAGCGGGATCAGGAGCGGCAACAGCGGGCGTACCAGCGGGAAGTCGCGCGCAGTCAGCGGGAGCGGAAGGCGGCGTACCGGGAGCAGCGCGAGGCGGAGGCCCGGCGGCGTACGCGGGAGCTGGATGCCCGGGTCGAGGCCTTGCAGGGGCTGCTGGCCACCGGGTGCCGGGCTCCGGCGTTCCGGGCCTCCGCGCTGGCCCGGGCCGAGCGGGTCGAGGCGTTCGCGCCGGGGCCGCTCGCGCAGCCCGTGCCCATGCCGGACCCGGCGCGGTACCAGGCGCAGGGTGGCGGGTGGACCGCCGGACGGCGGGCCCAGGCGGAGGCGGAGGCGCGGGCCAGGTTCGAGCGGGACTGGCAGTCCGCGCAGGCGGCCGAGGCGCAGCGGCAGGCGCAGTTCGCGACGTACCAGCGGCAGTACCAGCAGTGGGCCGACGCGCAGTTGGGCGAGATCCGGCGGCACAACGCCGGAATCCAGGAGATGACGGCCGGGCTGCGCAACGGGGACGCGGAGGCGGCGGTGGCGTACTTCTCGGCCGCGCTGTACGCCTCGACGGGCTGGCCCGACGAGCTGCCGCGCCAGGTGTCGGCGGCGTACGACTCGGGGGCGCGGCAGCTGGTGCTGAACTGGGAGCTGCCCAAGTACGACGTCGTCCCGGAGGCGAAGTCCGTGCGGTACATGATCAACGCGGACGAGGAGAAGGAGTCGCCGCGTCCGGTCACGCAGCGCCGGGCCCTGTACCGGGATGTCCTCGCCCAGTGTCTGCTGCTCGTCCTGCGTGATCTCTTCGCGGCCGACGAGTTCGGGGCGCTGGAGTCGGTCGCGCTGAACGGGTTCGTGGACGACCACGATCCGGCGACGGGGCGCCGTGCGCCCATGTTCCTCGGCACGGTCATGGCCTCGCGCGCCGGCTTCGCCGAACTGCACCTGGAGCAGGTGAACGCGGTCAACTGCCTGGTGGACGGGTTGCGCGGGCAGTTGTCCGCGCGCCCCGACCAGTACGCGGCGGTGCGTCCCGGCCGGGTGCCCGAGGAGGTCGGCAACGGCGTCGTCACCCATGGCGGCGACGAGGAGCCCGATCTGTACGCGATGGACCCGCTGGCCTTCGAGTCGCTCGTCGCCGAACTCTTCCGGGCCATGGGCATGCAGGCCGTCACCACGCAGCGTTCCAACGACGGGGGCGTCGACGTCGACGCGCTGGACCCGACCCCGATCCGGGGCGGCAAGATCGTCGTCCAGGTGAAGCGCTACCGCAACACCGTGCCGCCCACGGCCGTCCGCGACCTGTACGGCACGGTCCAGGACGCCGGCGCCAACAAGGGCGTCCTGGTCACCACGTCCAAGTTCGGGCCCGGCTCCCACACCTTCGCCAACGGCAAGCCGCTGGAGCTGGTGCCGGGCGGTGAGCTCGTCGACCTGCTGCACCGGCACGGCCTGCGCGGGCGGCTGGGCAGTGGCGAGCAGCGGCAGCCGGTGCCGGCCCAGCGGACGGCGCCGGAGAGCGAGGGCCGCGGCGACGACCACAATGTGCTGGGCATGTACTGGTCGGGCGGTGTCGCCCTGGACGTCTGCGCCCTGGTCTGCCGGGGCAACCGGGTGCTGGACGACGACCACTTCGTCTTCTACAACAACCCCCGCACCCCCGACGGCACGGTCCGCGCGCTCATACCCGTCGCCCCCGACAAGGCCGCGATCCAGGTCGACTTCGACGCCCTTCCGGCCGGCGCCGACCGGCTGGTCGTCATCGCGGCCATCGACCCCGTCGCCAATCCCGGCGCCGACCTGTCCGGTTTCACCGACGCCGGCATCCGGCTGCTCGACGCCGAGCGGACCCCTCTCGACCAGCTGGACGTCTCCGACGGCCGCCCCGGCGAGACCGCGCTCGTCCTCGGCTCCTTCCGCCGCCGCGCCAACGGTGACTGGGAGTTCGTCACGGGCGGCCGCGGATACCGGGGCGGCCTGGAGGAACTGGTCCAGGACTACGGCATCGAGGTGGAGTAGCGGCGGTGCGGGCGGGTGCGGGTGCGCTGCTGCGTAAATCGCGGGCGGCGGGGCCCTCCCCCGCGCCAGGATGAGCCATGAACACCGAAACGGACACGAGCACCGGCATCCCCACCTGGCACCTCCTCCCCGACGTCCACGCCTTCCTCGCCCGCGCCGGCGGCTTCCTCCGCTCCCTGCCCGATCTGCACACCATCCTCCTGACGGTGACCGAGGGCCTGCGTACGCGCGGGGACGCCGCCTACGAGGACGGGGCGCCCGTCTTCGGGGTGCTGGAGCAGGCCGGTGAGGTGCGTGCCGCGTACCTCCGTACGCCGCCCCACCCGCTGGTCGTCACGCCCCTGACCGCCGAGGAGGCCGGTTCGCTGGCCGCTCATCTGGACGCCGTCGGCCACACCGTCCCCGGCGTCACCGCGGACAACGGGACCGCCGCCGCGCTGGCCGAGGTGTGGCGGCTGCGTACGGGGGTGGAGCCCCGGCTCCACGAGCGCACGCGGCTCTACCGGCTCCGCGCCCTCACCCCGCCCGAGCCGATGCCCGAGGGGAGCGGCCGGATCGCCGATGAGCGGGACCGCGAGCTGCTGGCGCGCTGGTACGGGGAGTTCGTCGCGGCCATCAACGGGGTGGGCTCCAAGGACGCCCGCGCCTGGGCCGATACGCATGTCGCCGAGCGGCGCGTCACTCTCTGGGAGACCCCGGACGGCGTCCCCGTGTCCATGGCGGGGCTGACGTCCCTGGTCGCCGGGCAGATCCGGCTGACGCCCGTCTACACCCCGGCCCACCTGCGTGGGCGCGGGTACGCCGGGGCCGCGGCCGTCGGGGCCGGCCGCGCCGCGCTGGCCGAGGGGGCGGACGAGGTGCTGCTCTTCGCGGATCTCGCCAACCCCACCAGCAACGGCCTCTACCAGCGCGTCGGCTACCGGCCGGTGACGGACTTCGCCATGTACGACTTCCCTGCGGGCGGGGCCGGGAGCGGAGCGGGCCGGGCCCTTCGGACCCACGAGGATCCGCCGGACACGGCATAGCGCCGCGGCCCTAGAGGTCGAGCATGGCGAGGTGGTCGGCGGTGCCGCCGCGCCATTCGACGAGGAAGATGGTCGCGTCGTCGCTGGTGGTGCCGCCCCTCTCCCGCTTGAGTGCGTGGGACAGGTTCCGGGCCATGTGCTGCACGCCCTGTGTGGTGGGTCCGACCTGCTCGATGATGTCGATCATGCGCTCTTCGCCGAACTGTTCCTGACCCGGGCGATGTTCCTCGACAAGGCCGTCGGTGTAGAACATCAGCCGGTCTCCCTGCTGGAGGTCCATGGAGGAGATCAGTGGTTCGGCACCGCCGAAGCCGACCGGGAGCGTCCCCGGGTTCTCCAGGACTCGCACGACTCGGTCGCCACGGATCAGCAGCGCTGCCGGGTGTCCGGCGTTGACCCATTGCAGGTGGCCCGTCCCGACGTCCAGGCGCATCATCTGTGCGGTGACGAACTGGTCGGGGCCGAACTGCTCATCGATGGCTCTGTCCATGAAGGCGTACAGCTCGGCGAGGCCGACATCCGCGCGTCGGGCATGCCGGTAGGCGCCCACGGCGACGGTGGCCAGCACAGAGGCGTTCAGGCCGTGGCCCATCGCGTCGATGATGGCCAGGTGCAGGATGTCGTCGTTGAGGGCGTAGTCCAGACTGTCCCCGGCGACGGCGTAGGCGGGCTCCAGGATGCCGGCGACGGAGACCTGTGGGTTGTTCATCGACATCGGCGGCAGCAGGGACCACTGGATCTCCGCAGCGAGACTCATCGGCTGACGCCGCCGGGTCCGGAAGAACTGGTCCGTGTAGGCGCCCTTGGTCACCACCATGTCGGCGACCAGTCCGGCCAGCCGGCGCAGCAGCCGCCGGTCGTCGTCCTCCACCGTGTCCAGGGTGAGCGCCATGACCCCGACCTCGTCGCTGCCGTCCAGCAGCGGCAGGTACATCCGCACACCGTCGTCCTGCTCGTCCTCGACCGCGGCCAGACGGAGGAAGGCCTCGCCGGCCCGGGAACCGTCGATCGGCACCGCTTCGCCGACTGTGAGACCCCTGCCGGGCAGCGGGACCAGTTCCACCTGCTCGTAGCACTGCAACAGGATCGACACGTCCCGGCCACCGATCCTGTGCACCTCCTCCGCCACCAGCGGAGCGAGGAGCTGTGGCGGCATCTCATGAGCCCGGTCCAGCAGCTGCCCCAGCAGCCGCTCACCGAACCCTTCCGACATGTCCACGCCAACCCTGTGATTTTTCGACCGGCCCTTCTCCACTGCGTGCTCCCCTCTCGCTCACCCGACAGCCTTGCCCGGCTGTACCGAAGGTCACAGCAGACCACGGAGCGTGAGCGGGATCGGCGTTGCGGGACGAGTGTTGGGAACGGCCATCTGCCGGCACCGCCCCGGCGGGGCGGCGCGGCCGTCGGGGAGGGACGGTCGTCGGGGAGGGACGGTCGTCGGGGAGGGGCCGGGTGTCACACGTGTCGAAGAAGCGCGGGGCCTTCGGCGCCATGACCGGCTTCCTCACCGGTCGGCCGTGCGGCCCGTACGGCGTCCGGGCGGCCGCCGACGGGCCCGTCGCTCACCGCAGCTCGTCCGGGCACGGGGTGCCGGGCGGGAGCTGGTAGGGCGCACCCAGGCGGTAGACGCCGGGGCGGGGGGCCAGGAGTTCCGTCCACTCGTCGCCGTCCTCGTCCTCGTCCACCTTGGTCAGGCAGCCGTTGGTGTTGACGAAGGACTTCGGGGTGTCGTCGTCGGTGCGGTTCTTGGACGCCTCGGTCTCCTGCGGGCGTTCCAGCCCCTTGCCGTCCTCGTCCACGACGGCCAGCCAGCGCGAGTACGGGATACGGATCAGCACCCGGCCCGCCTTCTTGACGTGGATCGTCAGCTCGCCCTCGCTCGCGCGCTCCACGATCGCCGGCGGATCGGCCAGCGGCACCGGGCTGTCGACCTCGAAGAGCCGCCAGTCGGCGTTGGACCAGATCGCCTTCAGGTACGGCAGCCCCTTGCCGACCAGTTCGGCTTCCTGGCGGGCGCCGCTGGAGTCGGGGTCGCCCTGCGGCAGCACCACGTAGTGCACGGCCCAGCGGTCGAGCCACTGGCGGTAGTTGATGGCGTCCAGGGTGTCGTCGTAGAAGAGGGGGTTGCGCTTCATGTCGGCCTGGCGGTTCCAGCCGCGGGCCAGGTTGACGGACCGCGGCAGCGCGGACGCCTCGCGGTGGCTGCTCGGGGGCACCACCTCGACGCGGCCCCTCTCTGCGCCGACCCGCTGGAGCTGGTCGACCAGCGGGGCCAGCGAGCGGGTCCAGGAGGCGGTGGGGGCGGTCCTGACGATGTCGTCGACGCCCTTGAAGCCGATCCAGAAGTTCAGCGCGGCGAAGGAGAGGACCAGCGCGTACCAGCGGCGGGATCGGGGCGCGGTGTACGGCAGCGCGGCCAGCAGGACGATCCCCGCGAACAGCATCGCCATCCGCGACACGTTCGAGCCGATCTGCGAGTCGATGACGTACGTGAGCAGCGTCCCGACGCCGTACACGGCCGAGGCCGTGCGCACGGTCTTCCAGTCGCGCGGTACGAGGAAGAAGACGAGCCACGCGAAGATGAACGGTCCCGACAGCGTGGCGACCGACATCGGCTGCGTACCGGAGAACGGGAACAGCCACGCGGACAGCGCGACCACCGCGACCGGCGCGAGCCCCAGCGCGTACGCACCCGGACGCCGCTTGTTCAGGAACAGCGCGGCCGCGACCACCCCGAGGAAGAGGCCCGCCACCGGGCTCCCGGCCGTCGCGAGGCCCGCGAGGGGCGCGGCGACGGCGGCCTTCGCCCAGCGCCGGTACCGCCAGCGGTACGGCCAGCAGAACACCGCGGCGGCGGCGCCGATCGCGAACATCATGCCGAGCCCGAACGTCACCCGGCCCGACAGCGCGTTGCACAGATACGCGAAGACGCCCGCCATCGAGCAGGCCAGCGGGTTACGGACCGCCTTCACCCGGTAGAGGATCAGCGAGGTCAGCCCGGCCGAGACCGTGCCGGCGATCATCATCGTCGTCCGCACGCCGAGCAGCGACATCAGATACGGCGAGACGACGCTGTACGAGACGGGGTGCATGCCCCCGTACCAGGCGAGGTTGTACGCGGTGCCCGGGTGCCGGCCGACGAATTCGGCCCAGGCGTCCTGGGCGGCGATGTCGCCCCCGCTGTTCGCGAAGAAGAAGAACCACAGGATGTGGACGACCGCGGCGACCCCGGTCGTCAGCAGGACCGGGTGGCGCAGGCACTGCTCCTTGAGGACACCGAACCGGCCGGGCGCGGGCGCCTGCGGGGTGCGGTCGGCGGCGGGCCCGGACTCGGCTCCGGCGTCCGCGCCTTCGTCCACTCCGGCCTTCGCGGAGCCCGTGGAGCCCGCGGCGTCGTCGTCCGCCCGTGTCGGCTCGGCAGTCGTCACTGCGTCTCTCCCCGTCCCTCCCCGGACGCGTGGTTTCCGCCGGCTCTCGTACTCGGGTCTCATGGGCCGGAAGACGCGTTCCAGGGTTCACGCGTTGCCCCCGGGACGCTAACACGCGGTGTCTCGCACTGTCCGGAAAGACCGCTGGGACCAGCAGGTCGCACCCCCTGGGAGGCGCTTCTCAGGGCGACTGCGGGTCCTGCGCCGCGTATGCCGGGCCGGCGCGGCCGACGGCCGGCGGAGAGTGCGCGGAGCGGCACGGCATGTTCGGTGGCGACGAGACGTGGACCAGCGGCCGGAGCCACTGCGGCTGACCGGCGGCTCCGGACGCGCCTGCCCCCTGCCGCTGCGCGGCGAAGCGTCGCGCAGCGGCAGGGGGCGTTGTCCCAGGGGGTCGGGCGGCCGGTCCGCCGCGTCAGCCGATGCGCGTCAGCTTCTGGCCGAAGCTCGGGTCGGACAGATCCTGCTGGAGGGCGACGGGCGCGCTGACCTTCCCGCTGCCTGTGCCCACCGTCACCTCACCCACCTTGGTGCCCGCCTTCATGCTGCGCGAGATCTCCTTGCCGTTCCCCTCGACGGTGAGCTCCACCTTGAGACCCGGCCAGCCCTTCGCCTTCAGGTCGGCGGTCGCGACCAGCGGCGTGTGGCCGCCGAACCCGTCGTCCACGTATCCGACGACGTCGCCCTTGTGGACGACCTTGGCGGAGGTCACCGCCTCCTGGGCGGCCTTGATCAGCTTGAGGCTGTTGTCCAGCGACATCACGAGGCTGTCGTACGGCTGGCCCGTCCCCGCCTGCTGCCCCATGACCGCGCCGTAGATCCACAGCTTCTTGCCGTCCACCATGGTGTTGGCCGACCAGACCAGATTGCCGCCGGCCGGAGTGGACGAACCGGTCTTGATACCGCTCACCCCGGGTTCCAGCAGGATGGTGTTGTTGTTGTAGATCGTCGTGTCGATGCCGTCGATGTTGATCTGCGGGGTGTCGACGATCTCGCGGAACACCTCGTTCTTCATGACGGCGCGCGCCAGCTTGAGCTGGTCGGCGGCGGTGGACACGGTCGTCTTCTTCAGACCGCTCGGGTCCGTGTACGTGGTGCGGGTCATGCCGAGCTTCTTCGCCGCGTCGTTCATCTTCGCGACGAAGGCCTCCTCGGAGGGGGAGTCCCAACGGGCGAAGAGACGGGCCGCGTTGTTGCCGGACGGGATCATCAGCAGTTGCAGCATCTGCTTCTCGGTGAACTGCTGTCCCTTGGTGATCGGCGCCGTGGACTCGTCCTCGGCCTTGGACTCGTCCTCGGCCTGCTGGTCCACGGTGATCTTCTCCCCCTCGTCCTTCCCTGTGAGCGGGTGGCCCTGGAGGATCACGTACGCCGTCATGATCTTGGCGACGCTGGCGATCGGGGCGGGCTTCTGCGCCCCGGACGAGCCCATCGAGCCGACGCCGTCCACGCTGACCGCCGACTGCCCCTGCGACGGCCAGTCGAGCTTCAGCCCGTCGCCCCCGAAGGTGTACGTCTCGTTCGCGGTCATCGTGAGCGACGGGTCCGGCAGCGGGCGCACCATCTGCGCGATCGCAAACACGATGAGCAGGAGGAGGACCAGCGGCGTCCAGATCTTGACCCGGCGCACGGCGGTGCGGACCGGGGTCTCCGGCGGCGGCGGGGTGTTCGTCAGCTCGGCGAGCAGGTCGAGCGGCGGCCTGGGCGGCATCGGCTGCTGCCGGGTCCGCTCGGCCTCGCCGAGCGAGGCGGCGGACAGGCGCGCGTCCGCCCCGTCGCCGGGCGCCCCGGGCCCGCGCGGCACGGGCGCCGGTCGTACGTCGTCGGAGCGCAGCGGTACGAACGTGCTGGTCCGCTCGGTGAGTGACTCCGGCGCGGACACGCTCTCGGGCTTGCCCGAGGACGACCGCGTGATCTTCAGCGCGGTGGTCGGCTGATCGACGCGCGGCAGCCGGGGCGCCTTGAAAACGGCGGTCGGCTGATCGACCACGGGAGCCTTGCCGGCATCCGCCTCGGCTGCGGGGGCGTTGGGCGCCTTGTCCGCGTCGGGCGCGGGCGCCTTGGCGGCGGGCCGCTCGGGCTCGTCGGTCTCCGCCTCGGCGGCGGCAGGCGCGGGCTCGTCGGCCGGCGCCTTGGCGGCGGGGCGCTCGGGCTCGTCGGCGTCGGGCTTCGCCTCTGCCTCGGCGGCGGCAGGCGCGGGCTCGTCCGCCTCGGGCTGGGCGGTGCCTTCGGCCTTCTCCGCCTGGGCGGCGGGCGCGGGCTCGTCGGTCTCCGCCTCGGCGGCGGCAGGCGCGGACGCCTTCTCATCAGCCCCGGCCGCAGGCGCCTTCTCATCGGCCCCGGCGGTGGACGCTGAAGCCTTCTCGTCGGCCGCCGGCTCGCCCTCCGCCTTCTCCGGTGCGGCCGTCTCCGGCTTCCCCGAGGCTGCCTCGGGCTCGGCGGCGCCTTCCGCCTCGTCCGCGTCGGGCTCGGCGGCCACCGCGTCGGGCTGCGGTTCGCCGGCCCCGGCATCGGACCCCGCCTCGTCGGACGAAGCCGCAGCCTCCGGCTCGGCCGCCTCCTCCCGGGACCGCGGCACCCGGGCAACCGGTTCCTCCACCGCCGCGTCACCGGACGCACCGCCACCATCGGAAGCACTCGCGTCACCGGACGCCTCGCCACCACCGGAAGCACCCGCGTCACCGGGCGCCTCGCCACCACCGGAGGCACCCGCGTCGCCGGACGCCTCGTCGTCGTCCGGCGTCGACACCCACGCCGCCACCGCCGCACGGAGCCGCGCATCGCCCTCCGCCGGCTCGGCGGCGCCGTTCTCCGGCTTCCCGGGCTCCCCGGCCGTCTCTGCGGCCTCAGGGGTGTCCGAGGCGTCCGGAAGGGCGGCCGGGGCGTCCGGGAGGGTGTCCGGGGCGTCGGGAGCCGTCTCCGCGTCCTCTGTGGGGCGCGCGGCGGGTTCGCGGAAGATGTCGAGCCGCGGATCGCGCTCGGTCCGAGTCGTTCCCGACGACTTCTGCTGCTTCGACCTGTCGGGGGACTCGCCCGCCACCGATGCCTCCTCCGTGCGGCGCGGGGAACCCGCGCGCTGTCCGAACCGTCTACCAGTGTCCCGTGTGAACCCTTGGCCGGGCTGCTAGACGAGAACGACATACCTACTGGTTCCCGTACAAAGCCCCCAGGCACCCTCGACAGACGGATGTGAGAGGGGTCACCCTGTCATTCATCCACGCGGGGAGGCATGGATGGGCAGGAGCCGCAGAACAATTCCGGAGGAGCTTCTGCTGCTCGCTCTGGACCCGACCACGGGTACCACAGCGCAGCCGCAGTCGCTCGACCTCGGCCTCGCCGGAGCCCAGCTAGTAGAGCTGGCCCTGGCAGGACGGATAGCCCCTGACGGGGATCGTATCGCCGTGGTGATGCCACGGCCGACAGGAGATCCGACTCTGGACTCCGCACTGGAACTGCTGCGCAGGCGCGGCAGCCCGGTCCGGGCCGTCCACTGGATCGGCGGACCCCGGCTGGGGCTCCGCCAGATTTACCTCGCTCATCTGGAGCGGTGCGGCATGGTGCATGCCGTGGCGGGCCAGATGTGCGGAGTGCTGCCGACGACTCGCTACCAGGCGACGGACACGGCGATCAGCCGGGACATCAGAGCCCGGCTGGACAGTGCGATCCGCACCGGCGTACCGCCGGACCCGCGGACCGCGGCGCTCGCCGCACTGGCCCACGCGGTCGGACTCGGCAAGCACCTGTACCCCGGGAACGAGGGGCGTTCATCGCGCTCCCGGCTCCGGGACCTGATCAGACACGACCCGATGGGCGGTCTCGTGGCGCATGCCGTGATGGACGTCCAGAACGGGGCGGTCGCGCAGCCGCGCCGCAATCAGGCGGCCGGTGTTCCGTTGCAACCGCAAGCGCAGTCGCAGTCACGTCGCGGCAGCATGGCGCCCACCGCGGTCCACTAGGGCCTGTCGTCACATTGCCGTCGTTCGCCCGGAGGGCGGGCCGGCGACGACAGGCCCCAGGACCGCGCACACGCCGCTCGCACCACCACGACGCACGGCCTCAACCCCCGCCGCGTCAACAACCGAATACCGCCGCACCGTCGTCCTCACGACCCGGTTCGGGAGCCGCACCAGGCGCGGGGCAGTCGGATACCACCGGCTGCCCCGCGCCGCTGCGTGTGGCCATTTCCCAGCGCGGCCGGGGGCAGGGGTGGCAATCTGCTCAGCAGTAGATACGCACAGCTACATAGCCGGAGGTGCCGTTTCCGTGCCGTCCAACGTCAATCCCACCGTCAGGCGACGCCGGTTGGGTCAGGAATTGCGCCGACTGCGCGAGGTCAAGGGCATGACGGCCGAGGAGGTGGCGGAGCGGCTGCTGGTCTCGCAGTCGAAGATCAGCCGCCTGGAGAACGGCCGCCGCTCCATCAGCCAGCGCGATGTGCGCGACCTCTGCGGGGTGTACGAGGTCGAGGACCACCGCGTCGTGGACTCGCTGATGCAGATGGCCAAGGACTCCCGCCAGCAGGGCTGGTGGCACGCCTTCGGCGACATCCCGTACAGCGTCTACATCGGGCTGGAGACCGACGCCGAATCGCTCCGGGTCTACGAGCCGCAGGTGGTTCCCGGGCTGCTCCAGACCCGGAGTTACGCCGAGGCGGTGATCAGCGGGGCCCTGCCGGAGGCGCCGCAGTCCGACATCGACAAGCGGGTGAGCGTCCGCTCGCGGCGCCAGGAGCGGATCTCCGACCCGGAACACCCGCTGCGGCTCTGGGTGGTGATCGACGAGTCCGCGCTGCGCCGGCTGGTCGGCGGCAAGCAGGTGATGATCGAACAGCTGGAACACCTGGTGGAGCTGTCGCACCTGCCGCATGTGACCGTGCAGGTGCTGCCGTTCGAGATGGGCGCGCACCCGGGCATCAACGGGCAGTACGCCATTCTGGAATTCCCGGACGCGGCGGATTCAAGCGTCGTCTACATCGAGGGTGTCACCAGCGATCTCTATCTGGAGAAGGCCAATGACGTTCAGCGGTACAGCGTCATGTACGAACACCTCCGGGCACAGGCGCACAACGTGGAACAGACCCGGAATTTCATCGATGGAATCGCGAAGGAGTACACCCGGCTGAACACGGAGTGAGATCCGGCCGGACCCGCTCGAACACCCTGGGCGATAAAGCCCGTTGTGCGAGAAATGAGTAATGTGGCGGATGGGGCGGCGGCAATATACACCGCCGCCACCATCGCATGGAAGATCCGGCTGTAATAGATCACCCGGTCGAGTGAACCACCCCTTCACTCAAGCAGCTTGGCGAGTAGCGTCGATCACGCCAGCGGGAACGTCGTTGGCGCCTCACACAACTCTCTGAACCGGAGTGAACATGGCCATTCGTCAGGGTGCTACGGAAAACTGGACGAAGTCTTCGTATTCCGGGGGCAACGGCGCCTGCGTCGAAGTCAAGTCCCCTCTCGTACAGGCAATCGCCGTGCGCGATTCGAAGGTGATCGAGGGCCCCTCGATCACCTTCGTGCCCGGCGCCTGGAACGCGTTCGTGCGCGATGTCGCCGAGGGTGCCGTCACCGCCTGATCGATGCTTCCTTTACGCCGTATCGCCGCACCGGTTCCGGTGCCGCCGGTAGCCCTCTCGTCCGGCCCGCCGTCCTGGCCGAGGGGGCTCCCCGCACCACATCCGCCGAGCCCCGGTCACCACAGCCGACCGACGTAGCGCCGGCCCACCGCCCTTCGGCGGTCCTCCTCCTCACCGGCCGCACGGGACCCGCATCCCGTGCGGTCTTTTCGCGTTTCCTCCACTTTTCTCCTCAACGCGCGGCCCGGACCCACGGCCTGACGAAGTGCCCGCTCATCGTGTGGCCGCCGTCACGTTCACGACAACGTCCCCGTACGTCAAGAACGAGCAAAATCGTTCTACTTGCTGATCTGCGTTCACATCTCTGACCGATGGGGTTCTTGACCGGGGTGCCGCGCAGACGGTTCAATCCCCGAAGTCCCCGCTTCCCGCACGGGGATGCCGCTGGGCGGCCGTACTGACGAAGTGCGCACCCGTTCACAAGGCGGACCCCGGGAGGGGACACATGAACAGTCTCGACTGGGTCGTACTCATCGGCTACTTCGGCGTGATGATCGCGATCGGACTCTGGTCACACAAACGCGTGGACGACGTCGGCGACTTCTTCACGGCCGGCGGCCGGATGCCCTGGTGGCTGTCGGGCATCTCGCACCACATGTCGGGGTACAGCGCGGTGATGTTCACGGGCTACGCCGGCATCGCGTACCAGTACGGCGTCACGTCCTTCGTGACCTGGTCGCTGCCGATCGCCATCGGCATCGGGATCGGCGCCAAGCTCTTCGCACCCCGGCTCAACCGGCTGCGCTCACGGCTCTACGTGGCCTCGCCGCTCGAATACCTGAAGAACCGCTACAACATCCCCACCCAGCAGGCGCTCGCCTGGTCCGGGCTGCTGCTGAAGATCGTGGACGTCGGCGCCAAGTGGGCGGCCATCGCCACACTGCTCTCCGTCTTCACCGGCATCACCCTCACCCAGGGCATCTTCATCACCGGGATCATCACGGCCGTCTACTGCACGGTCGGCGGCCTGTGGGCGGACGCGCTCACCGAACTGGGGCAGTTCGTCATCCAGCTGTTCGCCGGCCTCGCGATGCTCGTCATCACCATGCACGAGCTGGACGGCTTCAGCACCCTGTGGACCGTCTGGGACAAGCTGCCCGAGGGCCACACGGACCCGACGGCCGGCCCGTACACCGTGACGTTCCTGCTGGCGTACCTGTTCATCAAGACCTTCGAGTACAACGGCGGCATGTGGAACCAGGCCCAGCGCTACATGGCCACGGACTCCGCCGCCTCCGCGACCCGTTCCGCGCGGCTCTCCGCCATTCTGTGGCTGGTGTGGCCGACGGTGCTGTTCTTCCCGATGTGGTGTGCCCCGCTGCTGGTCGACGCGCAGAAGCCGGACGCGTCGGACAGCTACGCGCTGATGACCGAACAGCTGCTGCCGCACGGTCTGCTGGGCCTGGTCGTCGTCGGCTTCTTCTCGCACACGATGGCCATGTGCTCGTCGGACGCCAACGCCATCGCGGCCGTCTTCACCCGGGACATCGCCCCGGTGTTCTCCAAGGCCGCCCGCGACTGGAGCAGCCGGGCCGGGCTGCTGGCCGCGCGCGTCTCCACGCTGGGCTTCCTCGCCCTGTCCATGGCGCTGGCGACCCAGATCAACTCGCCGACGTTCAAGGACATCATCTCCGTCGTCATCAAGTGGGTCGCGGGTCTGATGGGCCCGATCGCCATCCCGTTCATGCTGGGTCTGCTGCGGCGCTTCCGCCGGTCGGGTCCGACGGCGGCGCTCGTCAGCTGGGCGGCGGGGCTGCTGGCGTTCTACTTCACCAACTACGACCTGGACGGTTCGGTCAAGGACGGGGTCGCGCTCCAGTACCAGGTGGCGCTGCCGCTGGCGATCTCGCTGGTGCTCTACGTCGTCATCGGCTTCGTCAAACCCGAGGACACCCCGGAGCGGGACGCGCTCATCGAGCGGATCAACTCCGACGGCGACGGTCCGGGGACCGGCGCGGCCGCCGTACCGGCACAGGGCGGCCCGGAAGGCATCGCCGTGGCGGAGGGTGCGAAGGCGCCGGATCAGCGCGGGTAGCGGGCCAGCCAGCCGGGGGCCGCGGTGGCCGGGCTGTGCAGGGCGGGCCCCTGCGTCATCTCCATGGCGAAGTCGTCGGCGAGTTCGAGGAGGGTGGCCCGCCCCTCCAGTTCGGCGAGCCAGCCCGGCGGCAGCGCGGTCTCGCCGTGCATCGCGCCGAGCAGCGCCCCGCACAGCGCGCCCGTGGCCGATGACGGGCCGCCGTGGTTCACGGCCAGCCGCAGCCCGTGCCGTACGTCCTCCCCGACCAGCGCGCAGTACACGGCCCCCGCCAGTACCTCGTCGGCGGACCCGGTGGCGCCCAGGGACTCGACGAGCGTGGGACCGGGAATGCCCTGGCGTACGGTGCCGAGGGCCTGGCGCAGCGCCTCGGTGACGGGTTCGTGGCCCGGCCGTTCGGCGAGCAGCGCAAGGACGCGCTGCACGGAGCCGTCCAGTGTCTCGCCGCGCGCCAGGCCGTGCACGAGGACGGCGAAGGCCCCGGCGGAGAGCAGGGCGGTGGGGTGGCCGTGGGTGTGCGCGGCGCACTCGACGGCGAGTTGGAGCACGAGTTGCGGCTCCCAGCCGACGAGCAGTCCGAAGGGCGCGGAGCGGGTGACGGCGGCGGCGTCGTGGGCGGCGGGGTTCTTGGGGTGGTCCAGGGTGCCCATGACGGCGTCGCCGAGGCCGCCGAGGCATTCCCGGGTGGGGGCGCGGCGGGCGTAGAGCCACTCCTGTGCGGCGAGCCAGCCGTTGTCCTTGCGGCGTTCGTCGGGGCCCCAGTCGTGCTGGGTGGCGGCCCAGCGCAGGTGGGCGCGGTGCACGTCGGTGGGCGGGTGCCAGGCGCCGGTGTCGCGGCGGACCTGGGCGCGGATCAGTCCGTCGACGGTGAACAGGGTGAGCTGGGTGGCGGCGGTGACGGTGCCGCGTGCGCCGTGGGCGGGGACGAAGTCGGTGACGGCGTCGGGCCCGTGGGCGGCGCGTATCTCCTCCAGCGAGAGGGCGCTGACGCCGGCCCCGAGGGCGTCCCCGATGGCGCCGCCGAGCAGGGCGCCGCGTACCCGGCTGCGGAAGTCCTGTTGCTCGGCACGGCCCCAGACGGCTGTGACCCCTGTGCTCACGCGCACCTCCCCGTCCGCCGTGGCTCGTTCCCCTGTGCGACTGTGCGGTAACTGCGCAGCACTGTAATCGAACACCCTCGGCGCCCGAGCGGGATGAACGGTTTGTACGGCTCCGAGAGGGCCTGGAAATCCGTTGCGGCGGGCGGGCTCGGGCACGATGATCGCCCGATGCCCTCTTCCCACCCCGACGGCCGCGCGGGTATCGACGCCGCGCTGGTGAAGCGTCTGCTCGCCGCCCAGTTCCCGCAGTGGAGCCGACTGCCCGTGGTCCCCGTCGAGATCGACGGCTGGGACAACCGCACGTACCGTGTCGGCGACGCCATGACGGCCCGGCTCCCCACCGCGGCCGGCTACGTCCCCGCCGTGGAGAAGGAGCACCACTGGCTGCCCCGGCTGGCCCCTTCGCTGCCGGTCCCGGTGCCTCCGGTGCTGGCCCTGGGCGCACCGGGTGAGGGCTATCCCTTCCCCTGGTCGGTCCGGCGCTGGCTGCCGGGCGAGACGGCGGCGCGCGGGCGGATCGACGACCTGCCCCGGTTCGCGGCCGGCGTGGCGGAGTTCGTGCGTGCCCTCCAGCGCTGCGACGCGGCGGGCGGTCCGGCGGCCGGTGAGCACAGCTGGTACCGGGGCGCCTCGCCCGCGTACTACGACGAGGAGACCCGGCGCTGTCTGGCCGCGCTGGAGGGCGTCGTCGACACGGAGAGGGCGCGGGCGGTCTGGGAGGCGGCCCTTGCCGCCGAGTGGCGCGGGGCGCCCGTGTGGTTCCACGGCGACATCGCGTCCGGCAACCTGCTGGTCGACGGTGGCGAGTTGTCGGCCGTCATCGACTTCGGGACCTCGGGGGTGGGCGACCCGGCCTGTGATCTGGTGATCGCCTGGGGGATGTTCGAGGGCGCGGGCCGGGAGGCGTTCCGGGATGCGGTCGGCCAGGATGCCGGGACCTGGGCGCGGGCCCGGGGCTGGGCGCTGTGGAAGGCGCTGCTGAATCTGACGGGGGACGCGGGGGCGGACCCGGTGCGGGCGGCGGGCGAAAGGCGCGTGGTCGACGCGGTCCTGGCCGACCACGACGCCTTCCGCTGAGGAACCGACGCCTCAGCTGGTCATGCCGCGCGCCTTGGAGTAGACGTCGAGGACGGCCAGGCAGAGCGGGACGAGGGCGAGGAGCAGGAGCACCTCGGCCAGGTCGGAGAGGCGGCCCCAGAAGGGGGAGAGGCCCTTCTTGGGGATGACCAGGGCGATGCCGGTGAGCAGGGCGGCGCCGGCCGTGACGGCGGCGGCGAGCCAGAGCGTACGGATGTCGAGCGGCCCCCGGTCGTGCTCCATCAGGAGCTTGACGACGGCCTCGGCAGGCGGGTTGAGGGCGAGCCCGAGCACCAGGAGGCCGAGGGCGGCGAGGCCCGCGCTCAGTACGGACGCGACCTGGGCGGTGTAGCGGAAGAGCCGGGCGCGCAGCAGCATGGCCAGTCCGGCGACCAGGGCCAGGGTCTGGCCCCAGACGTCGGAGGAGAAGCCCAGGACGGCGGCCGACGCGACCACCACGACGCAGCACCCGCCGACGAGGCCGAGCAGCAGTTCGTGCCCGCGCCGGGCCTGGGCCGCGATGCGGTCGGTGTCGACGGGGTCGGGGTCGCCGAGGCCGGGCTCGTGGTCGAGGTCCGCGTCCGTGGCGGGGCGCGGCGCCGCGTAGCCGATCGGCAGCTGGGCCACCCGCGCGGAGAGTCCGGGCAGGAAGGCGATGGCGCCGATCGCGACGACCGCGCAGACGGCGGCGGTGTCACGGGGGCGGGCCTCGGTGACGATCGAGAAGAACGTGGCGAGGGTACCGACGGCCGAGGCGAAGACGACGGCGACGAACGGGGCGTCGCCGGTCGGCATCGCGACGACGAGCCCGGCGGACACCAGCAGCACCGTGGCGCAGCCCAGCATGAACTGGAGGCGCCCGATCCCGGTGCCGGGGTCGAGGGCGAGGATGCCGGACCCGGCGATCATGAGGTGGGGCAGGGCCGCGAGGCCGAGCGCGATGGCGGACGCGCGGTCGGCGTAGCGGCGGGCCCGGATGCCGGCGAGCACGGCGAGCAGGGTGCCGACGGCGGCGGCGACGATGCCCGGCAGTCCGTGCATGTCGTGCTGGACCGGGTCGGCGAACCAGACCACGAAGCCCATGAGGACGAGCAGGAGCGCCCCGCCGAAGAGACCGGCGACGCCGAGCAGCTGGTCGCTCCACAGGGCGCGGTCGCGGCGGACGGAGGAGGCGACCGCGTCGGCGACGTCGTCGAAGACGGCCGGGGGGAGCGATTCCGTGAAGGGCCGCAGCCGCAGGACGTCACCGTCCAGGACGCGCTGGACGGCCAGCGTGTGGGTGGCGTCCAGAACGGTGTTGTCGCGGCGGGCCAGGTGGTAGCCGGGAGGCGCCCCCGGGGGTGTCTCCTGGCCGGTCAGCCGCAGGATCTCCGGGAGGAGATCGGCGACGGCGACGTCGTCCGGCAGGGCGACGTCGATACGACTGTCCGGCGCCACGACCGTTATGCGGCAAAAGCCGGTGGTTGTCAGGGTCGAACTCACCTGTTGGGTCCCCTCGTTCGCTGCACGCCGCGCTCCTGGGCACGGCCGTGTCGGCAAAGTCCCGTCGTACGGCCGCAGGGCGTCACCCTATCGGGGCCCCTCCCGGTGCCTCCATTAGGATGATCGGCGCGCGGAGGTAGGTCGCTGCCACGGGGGTGCCGGCCCACAACTCTCCGGGCCGCACTGAGGGACTGATTCGCCGGTGACCCAGATCGTCGTCAAGCGCCCGCCTCGCGCGATGCCGCCCGAGACGTCCACGACGGAGCTGCGGCTCGAATCCCCTCCTGAACTGCCGCGCGGGCAGCAGGAGGGCATGGCCATGCAGCTGCTGCCCATGCTCGGGATGGGCTCGTCGGTGGTGTTCTTCTTCATGCCCGGCTCCCAGCCGTTCATGAAGATCATGGGCGTGATGATGCTGCTGTCCACGGCCGCGATGGCGGTGGCGCAGATCATGCGGCACCGCAAGGGCAGCCAGGGCGAGGCCGCCGAGGGCCGCCGGGACTATCTGAAGTACCTCGCGCAGACCCGCCGCAAGGTGCGCCGCACCGCGCGCGCCCAGCGCGACGCGCAGTTCTATCTGCACCCGGACCCGGACCAGTTGTGGTCGCTGGTCGCCGAGGGCGAGCGGCTCTGGGAGCGGCGCATCGCCGACGACGACTTCGCGCAGGTCCGCGTCGGTCTGGGCCCGCAGCAGCTGTGGACACCGCTGGTGGCGCCGAACACCGCTCCGGTGGAGGAGCTGGAGCCGCTGTCGGCCGGCGCGATGCACCGGTTCCTGGCGACCCACGGCTCGCTTGACCGGCTCCCGATGGCGGTGTCGCTGCGCGCCTTCTACCACGTCGTGGTCTCCGGCGACCCGGTGTCCGTACGCGGCTCCGCCCGCGCGATGGTGGCCGGCCTGGCCGCCCTCCACTCCCCCGAGGACCTCGTGGTCGCCGTCGTGGCGTCCACGGACGTGACGGACCAGTGGGACTGGACGAAGTGGCTGCCGCACACCCAGGTCCCCGGCTCGTCGGACGGGGCGGGCACCAAGCGGCTGTTCAGCGACGACCTGTCCGAGGTCGAGACGCTGCTGCACAGCACCCTGGACGGCCGCTCCCGGTTCAACCGCGAGGGCACGCCCCTCCTGGACCAGCCGCACGTCGTCCTGGTGCTGGACGGCGGCGTCGTCCCGGCGAACTCGCTGTTCGCCTCGGCGGAGGGCCTCCAGGGGGTGACCGTCCTGGAGGTGGTCCCGGAGGAGCTGGACGAGCCGCGCGGCGGGCTGCACATAGCGGTGCGGCCTGGCCGGCTGCGGCTGGACTCGGCGAGCGTCTCGTATCACGGCACGCCGGACCTCCTGCCGGTCGAGGGTGCGGAGGCGCTGGGCCGCCAGCTCGCCCCGTTCCGGATGGGGAGCGGCGCGGAGGACGACGAGCCGCTGCTCGCCAACCTGGACTTCACAGACCTGCTGGGCATCGGCGACCCGGCCGCGGTCGACACCAGCACGGTGTGGCGGCCCCGCTCGACGGCCGACCGGCTGCGGGTGCCGATCGGGGTCGGCGAGGACGGCTCCCCCGTCATGCTCGACCTCAAGGAGGCCGCGCAGGAGGGCATGGGCCCGCACGGGCTGTGCGTGGGCGCGACCGGTTCCGGCAAGTCGGAGCTGCTGCGCACCCTGGTGCTGGGCCTCGCGGTCACGCACTCCTCCGAGACCCTCAACTTCGTCCTCGCCGACTTCAAGGG
This sequence comes from Streptomyces sp. Mut1, assembly GCF_030719295.1. Taxonomy (NCBI): domain Bacteria; kingdom Bacillati; phylum Actinomycetota; class Actinomycetes; order Kitasatosporales; family Streptomycetaceae; genus Streptomyces; species Streptomyces castrisilvae. The sequence continues at coordinate 3,213,463 of NZ_CP120997.1, forward strand.
CGGCGCCACGTTCGCCGGGATGTCGGAGCTGCCGCACGTCGCCGCGGTCATCACCAACCTGGCGGACGACCTCACCCTGGTCGACCGCATGCGGGACTCCATAACGGGTGAGCTCCAGCGCCGCCAGGAGCTGCTGCGGTCGGCGGGCAACTACGCCAACCTCACCGACTACGAGAAGGCGCGTGCCGCCGGGGCCCCGCTGGAGCCGCTGGCCTCGCTGGTCCTGGTGATCGACGAGTTCAGCGAACTCCTCTCCGCCAAGCCCGACTTCATCGACATGTTCATCCAGATCGGCCGCATCGGCCGGTCCCTGGGCGTGCACCTGCTGCTGGCGTCGCAGCGCCTGGAGGAGGGCCGCCTGCGCGGCCTGGACACCTACCTCTCGTACCGGATCGGTCTGCGTACGTTCTCCGCCGCCGAGTCCCGTACGGCGCTGGGCGTGCCGGACGCCTACCACCTGCCGTCGGTGCCCGGCTCCGGGTTCCTGAAGTTCGGCACGGAGGGGATGACCCGCTTCAAGGCCGCCTACGTGTCGGGGACCTACCGGCCCGGCGTCGCGCCGGTCGCCGCCAACGGGGAACTCGCCATCGACCGGCGCCCCGTCCTGTTCACCGCGGCCCCGGTCGCGGTCCACTACCCCGAGCCCGATCCGCACGTCTCCTGCGCGTCCGGCGGCCACGCGACGCCCGACGCCCTGGCGGACACCGTCCTCGACGTCATCGCACGCCGCCTGGAGGGTCAGGGGCCCCTCGCGCACCAGGTGTGGCTGCCGCCGCTCACCGAGGCGCCGTCGCTCGACCAGATGCTGCCCCAACTGGCGGTCACGCCCGAGCGCGGGCTGCACTCCCCGGAGTACGCGCACAACGGCGCGCTGGTCGTCCCCTTCGGCCTGGTGGACAAGCCGTTCGAGCAGCGGCGCGACACCCTGATACGGGACTTCTCGGGCGCCGCGGGCCACATGCTGATCGTGGGCGGCCCGCGCTCCGGCAAGTCCACCCTCCTGCGCGCCCTCATCGGCTCTTTCGCCCTCACCCACACCCCGCACGAAGTGCAGTTCTACGGGATGGACTTCGGCGGCGGCGGGATGATCGCCATCGACGGCCTGCCGCACGTCGGCGGGGTCGCGTCCCGGCTCGACCCGGAGAAGATCCGCCGTACGGTCGCCGAGGTCGCCGGCATCCTCAACCGGCGCGAGGCGTTCTTCCGGGACAACAACATCGACTCGATCGCCACCTACCGCCGGCTGCGCGCGGCCGGCCGGCTGCCGGGCGAGCCGTGGGGCGATGTCTTCCTGGTCATCGACGGCTGGCAGTCCTTCAAGACGGACTACGAGTTCCTGGAGCCCGTCGTCGCCGACATCGCCGCCCGGGGCCTCGGCCTCGGCGTCCACCTGATCGCCACCGTCTCCCGGTACATGGAGATGCGGGCGGCGCTCAAGGACCAGCTGCTCAACCGCCTGGAGCTGCGCCTCGGCGACCCGACCGACTCCGAGCTGGACCGCAAGATCGCGGTGAACGTCCCCGTCGGCACCCCGGGCCGCGGTCTGACGGCGGAGAAGCTCCACTTCATGGGCGCGCTGCCGCGCATCGACGACTCGGCGGGCGGCGGCGACGACCTGTCCGAGGCCACCGAGGCCTTCGTCAAGGCCAAGAACGACAACTGGCCGGGCCCGCACGCCCCGAACGTCCGGATGCTGCCCAGGATGCTGTCGGCCCGCGAGCTGCCGAGCGGGCCCGACACCGGGCGCGGCGGGGTCGCGATCGGCATCGACGAGATGAACCTCGCCCCGGTGTACATCGACTTCGACACCGATCCGCTGTTCGCGGTGTTCGGCGAGTCGGAGTCCGGGAAGACGGCCCTGCTGCGGCTGCTCATCAAGCAGATCACCGCCCGCTACACGCCGGAGGAGGCGCTGATCTGCGTCGGTGACTACCGGCGCAGCCTGCTGGAGTGCGTGCCCGAGCCGTACCTGGTCGGCTACGCGACGACGCAGAACACGTTCGAGTCGTACCTGGGCGACATGAACACCCTCATGGGCAGCCGTATCCCGGGGCCGGACGTGACCCCGCAGCAGCTGCGCACCCGCAGCTGGTGGCGGGGGCCGCGGGCGTTCATCATCGTGGACGACTACGACCTGGTCGCCACGTCCTCCGGCAACCCCCTGGCGCAGCTGGTCGACAACCTGCCGTTCGCCCGGGACGTCGGCGTCAACTTCATCGTCGCCCGCAGCAGCGCGGGCGCCGGCCGCTCCTCGTACGAGCCGTTCATCCAGCGCTTCAAGGAGCTCGGCGCGCAGGGCGTCATCCTGTCCGGCCACCCCAACGAGGGCGAGCTCCTCGGCGATGTGAAGGGCCGCCCGCTGCCTCCGGGCCGGGGCATGTTCGTCGCCCGCCGGGGCGGACCCGCCCTGATCCAGACGGGGTGGCTGCCGCCGGAGGTGGACTGACCATCACGACGGCGTGCAGGAGGGGGCGGCCCGCATCGGGCCGCCCCCTCCTGCACGTCCTTCACGCCGGGGCGCCTGCTCCGCTACGCCCGGCGCTTGCCCACGGTCAAGGGTTCGGCGGTGTACTTACCCGGGGCGAACCGCTCGACCGCGTCGATGATCAGGTCGGGATGGGCCGGCCTCCGGCTGCTCCACAGGGAGTGGCCGAGCGAGTGGACCGGAGCCAATCGCGGCCCGCCGCCGTCGTTGGGGGCCCCCAGGTTCACGCCGGGCTTCAGGACCAGAATCAGGTAGCTCCGCCGGCTGTTGAACCGGACGTCGCCGATGTCGGCCCACCGCACGGTCTGGGTGCGGTTGCTCCACACCTTGCTCATTCCGGTCGCGTCGATGCGCAGACCGGGATGTCGCCACACCAGCGCCAGCACCGGCAGCAGCACCACCACAGCCCCGGACACGGCCAGGCCGACGTACCCGCCGACGCCTGGCCAGCCCATGGACCCCATGCCCTCACCCAGGATCAGCACGAGCACCACGAACAGAACGAGTGCTTCGAGGGCCACCAGGCCGAGCATGCCCGCGAGAACCGCCGCGAGGTAGACCCCGGCTCGGCGCGCCCGCTCGGCGGGGATGAACAATTCTTCGGCACAGCTTCGGAAGGTGGACATGATCCTCCTGTGTCACAGCTACTGGATCACAACGCCTGGACCATCTTCAGGGCCTCGGGAAGCGGGCACAGCGGGAATTCGCGCCTGAACCGGCGCGCGGCCACCAGCACCCCTTTTTCGTCGCGGACGCGCCGGAGTTCCGCCTCGTCCTTGACAATCGACCGCATGGCTTCGGGCGACGAGAACTGTGCGTACCAGCCTTTCCTGCGTCGCCGTTGGATGTAGCTCTCGCCGCTACCCGGGAGGAAGACGCCCAAGAAGTAAAGGGGAGCCATCAACGCGACGTTGTGCGGCGTATGGAAGATCGCCACATAGAGACAGGCCAGGCCGACGCACCAGCACGTTACTCGAATCCAGACCATACGAGCTCTTCACCTGCCATTTCAAAGTTCCCGCCGCCCCGGCACCCCGGTAGGCGCCGCGAGCCCGTCAGGCGGTCGCGACCGGCCACTTGCCGCCCGGGAAAGCACTGTTGTCGTTCGCTTCGCCCTTGGCGACGGCCATCTGACCGGCCTGGGCCGTGACCACACCCGCCAGCGCCACCACGAGTCCGGTGATGATTCCGGCGTCCGACAGGGCCTCGCCGATACCGGCGAGCAGACCGGCCCACGAGAACACCACGGAGCCCGCGGCAACGGCTGCCGCGACCATGACAACGATCGCCTTGATCAGAACAGCCGCCAGCGCCAGGTAGAACGCCACCCCGGCGACCGCGCAGTACACCAGCGCCGTGGCGAGCTTGTCGGAACTCGTTTCGATCTGGGTCGCGGCAGTGGTCTGCCCCGCCACGGCCCCCGTGTACGCGTCGGCGCCGTCGCCCTTCCAGCTGCGGGGCGCCTTGAGCGCGTCCGAGGTGGTGTTTCCCGCGACGCCCGACACCTTGCCGCGGATCTCGGGACCTTCCCAGTCCTGCGAGTCCAGGTACATGAAGACCGGCGCGACAGCACCCTTGAGGCACTCGATGATCTTGTCGCGGATCCAGCACCCGACCTCGATCATCTTGTTCGCGAACCAGATCAGGGGCTTCGCGATGGCATCCGGCACATACCAGTGGTTCACCGCCCCCTCGGCACGCGGACCGATTTCCAGGATCTTGGCCGAGAGCTTCACGATGCCCTCGTTGAGCTTCTCTATCGTCGCCTCGGCTTGAGCGATATTGATTGCCACGTCAGTTCCCTTGTTTCAGTAGGCGTCTTCGACGGACTTCGTGGTGTCCACTTCTTGATTGTCATAAGCGTTGGCGTTCTTGATCAGCGCGTCCGCGACATCCGCCATGCACACCTGCCCCTCAAGACAGCGCGTGGATATCTGATCGATGGCCTCGCTGTAGGAGGAGACGATCATCTGGAAGAGGCCGGCCTCAAGGCGCGTCATCCTCATTCCCTGGACCGCACCGGCCACCTGCCCCATGGAATCGCTCTGCTCGTCCCACATCTTCGCTTCGGCCCGCAGCGCATCGGTTATGTGCTTGAGGTCTGCCATATCGACCTGCCCCTTCGAATCTCAGTCAATGAAACGCTTCAGTCGATGAAACGCTTCGGATCGCGGATCACGGCCAGGGCCTCGTCCAGCAGACTGTCCATCCGCAGCCCCGCGAGGCCCTCCATGGCGACGGCCTCGGCACTGCCCAACTTGGCCCTGGCGTCGCCGAGCGCCTCCTCGAAGGCCTGGTTCAGCCTGAGGTACGACTGCCCGGTCGCCCAGGACCGGTCCACCTCGCAGGAACGCAGCGCGCCCTTGGTCACCACCAGGGTCACGTAGCGGCCGGAGCACGTTCCCTCGACCACCGCCGGTTCGGACGCGGCTTCCTCCAGCCGGTCCACCGCGTCGAAGGCTGAGAGCACGTCCTCGGCGAGCTCGTCCAGGGGGCGGGCGACGACGTAACGCAGGTCCCGCTCGGGGATCTCGGGGGGAGCCGCGGGGGCGGAGGCGGGGCCGGACTTGCCGATGGGGCCGTCCAGTTGCTCCGCCTTGGCCTGCCAGTCGCTGTCCTCGAAGGCCTGGGCCCATCCCGCCATCTGCTCGCTCATGGCCGCGCCGTAGGCCTCTCCGACGGCCGCCCCGATGGCTTCCGGCCCCTGCCTGCGCTGCCAGTCCGAGGCGGCCATGATGGATTCCGGAAGCCCGTCCGGTGCCAGCCGTACGGTCACGGCGCCCTGGGCGTCCGTTCCCTCACCGCCCTGGGACATCCGGGACTGCATGTCCGTCAGCATGTTCTGAAGGCCCAGCGCGTGTTGCTGGAACTGCTGTAGGCCTTTGATGAATTCGTCGTCCATGGTGCCTCCTCCTGGCCTGTACGCGTACGGGTGTGTTCGATGGGGGTGCGGGGATCAGAACCGGGGGCCGGTGCTCCTCCGGCGCAGCAGGAAGACCGCACCGACACCGACGACCACGACCACGCCCGCTCCGGCGATGATCCAGACGGTCGCGCCCACACCGTCCTTGCCGCCCTCGCTCTCCGCCCCTGAGGCCGCGGGCGGTGCCGACTGCTCCGAGGAGGCCGAGGGGCTCGCGGACGCGGACGGCGACGCGGACGCGCGGGCCGCCACCAGGGGGTTCACATCGGCGGGACCCGGATCGCCCGGGTCGCCGAGGACGGCCATGCGGGGGCGGACCGTGCCGTAGCCGATGTAGCGGCTGGGGACGGTGCCTTCGGTGGGCTTGCCCGCGGTGTTCATCAGGACGCGCAGCACCTGGTTGCCGGTCCAGTCCGGGTGCATGGACCAGATGAGAGCGGCGGACGCGGAGGCGATGGCGGTGGCCTGGCTGGTGCCATTGCTCTTGCAGTACCCGGCCATGTCGCCGCCGCACAGGATCGGGATTTCGTCCCCCGGAGCGGCGAGCGCCACCTGTGGCCCCGACACCGAGAACTTCGTCACCGAGGAGGTCTTGTCGACCGCCGCGATGCCCGCGACGCCGAGGCTTGCCGCCGGGTACCCGACGTCGTTCCCCTTCGAACCGCTGTTGCCAGTGCCCGCCAGAAGCAACTTCCCGCGCTTCACGGCGTAATCCACTGCGTCTTGGATCTGGGCCCGCTCGTCGTCATCGACCATGTAGTACTCGAAGGCCAATGACATATTGATGATCTGGGCATCGCTGTCGGCGGCATACCGGATGGCCTCGACCAGCGCCGGGATGCTGTTGGTGCCCGACTCCTTGGAGGACCCGAAGACGGTCAGCGGGAGGATGCGCGCGTCAGGCGCAAGGCCCTTCACGCCCTGGTCGTTCGCCCCGTTGCCGGCGATCAGCATCGCCATGGCGGTGCCGTGCCCGTCCTTGTCCTTGTGCGCGCCCCGCCCAGGTTCCATGAAGTTCTTGCCCGGAAGCACCTTTCCCGTCAGTTCGGGAACGGAGGGGATCACTCCGGTGTCGAGCAGCGCGACGGTGATCCCTTTGCCGGTGCTGACCTTCCACATCTGCGGGGCCTGCATCCGGTCCAGGTACCACTCGCGGTCGCGCATGGTGTCCGCGGTCGCGGCCGGGGCGACGGCGCCCCCGAGAAGGAGGAGAGCCCCCAGCGCCGACACCACCGCCGAAGCCCGCCCACGCCGTCGCCAGACCGTTGACCTCATGCCACCCACTCGTGTTCTGTCCGCCCACCGGCGTCGCTGCTCGGATACCGGCTCTAGTCGATCACGGGCGGGACCACTCCGTCGTCCCCCGTGGCCCAGGTCTCCTCGTCCTCCGCGAGATAGTCCGGGGCCTCGCCGTCACGTCGCTTAGGACGCCGGCGCGTGCCCTGGGACCCGCCCATCGCACCGCCCATGGGGCCCATCCCACCCGTGCGCGCCGAATCGCGGACGAGGCCGCTGCCGCCGGGTGTGAACTCCCCGCCCGCCCCGGTACCGCGCGGTGTCCGCACCGTGCCGCCGGGCTGGGTGACCAGGCGCTGCGAGACTCCGTAGCCGCCGACACCGCCGCGCCCGCCGGGTGCCCCGACGGCTCCGCCGCCGTGACCGCCCATCATTCCGTGGCCGGTCACCTGCCGCTCGCCACCGATCACCCCTGTGCGCGGTGTCTTCCCTGCCGGCGTCCCGGTCACGGTCCGCTCCGCCGTACCGCCGTGGATGCCCGTGTCGGTCCGGGTGATCGCGGGGGGCCGGACGCTTTCGACGCTCCTGCCCATCGGCCCGACGGGATTCGTCCGTCGGTCTCCCCCGCCACCGGGGCCGATCGGCCCCGTCTGCGACGGCAGGACCACGGGCGGAATCGGATTCTGGTTTCCGCCACCGCCGCCGCTTGGGTTCACAGGCGGGAGCCCACCCGTGGGCGGGGCCGTCGTGACCGGCGGAGTGTCCGGCATCGTCACCGTGTCGATGTTCGTGCCAGTGGTGTCCGGGGCTCCGGGCACCACGTTGACGTGCTGCGGTGTGTGGGTGGAGACACTGCTGATGGACGACGTGCTGCCGTCTACCGGCTGGTTGACGGAGTAGTGAGCGCCGCCCGCCGACGAGCCGACGCCCGGCACAGCTGAAACCGAGTGCGTGCCGGAATTGCCGCCTGGGGTGCCATAGCTGGTCTTCGAGTTGTCGACCGGCCTGTCCGGCAACACCGAATCCGGCAGCGGCTTGAAGTTCGGCTCCTCCTGCGAGCCGATCGTCTGCTGCGCCATCATGTAGTACGAGGCGAGCTTGTTCATCTGCGGAATCGCCTCGTTCCGCGCCTTCTCGACCGCCTCCAGGCGGGCCTTCTCCTTCGCCTCGTCCGCGTAGCACATCGTCGTGGCGTCGGGGTGGCCCTGGATCACCGTGGAGACCTCGCTGAGGGCCTGGCCGGCCGTCTGGAGCGAGGTGCCCGCGGCGCCGGCGTAGTCGGCCAGCTTCAGGGTCTCCTTGGCGAAGCCGTCGCCCCACTCGCGGAAGGCGTCGCCGCCCTTGCCCTTCCACGTGGTGCGGCTGACGTGCTCCTTGAGCTCGGTGCCGATCTTCTCGATCTCGGTCTGCGCATCGATCAGAGCGGTGCCCCGGCTCATGATCGCCGTGGGGTCCACGCCACGGATCATGCTGAGCATGTCCTCGAACGACGCGTTCTCGAAGTCGGTCGTGACGTAGCAGGCGTTGAGCGGCGGCAGCTTGCCCTTGTCCCCCATGGTTATCCCTCTCCCCCGTTCACTTCACGTCCTACAAGCCTTCGGACCCGCTGGACGAGCCATCGCCCGTGCCGCCGTTGTCCTTGTGCGCTCCGGGGTCCGTGTCGGTCCCCGGCTTGCGGTAGTTGACCTCGACCTGCTTCTGGATGGTGTGCAGGCGGTCGGCGTACTCCTGGTCGACGTTCTGGTAGCCGCGGTCGGCCAGGTCGACCGTGATGCCCATCGCCTCCAGCTGATCGCCGAGCGTCTTGGAGAGCTGCGTCAGGCGGGCGTGCACCACCTCGTAGGCGCCGTGCAGTCCCATCGCCTCCGGAAAGCCCGTGCCGTACGCGGCGGCGGTGACCTTCTGTTCGGTGATGCGGCTGTGGGCGGCCGGTGATCCGTCGAGCGCCACGAGGAGCTTGTCCACGCGGGTCTTGAAGCTCTTCAGCGACTCGCTCGGCGTGTCCAGGTCCGGCGCGCTCGGTCCCTTGCCGGGGGCGTACGGGCCGTACAGCGGCGGGTCGTCCGGAAGATGGGATCCCATGGAAGCGCCTCCCCTAACGTGCCGTGGTCCCGCAGGCGTGGGTGCGGGCCGCGGTGTCCGCGTCCCGCACCCACCGCGTGCCGGTTCCGTCGTGGTTCATCCGGGCCTGGATCAGCCGTGGAAGCGGCGGGACTGCGCGAGGTCGTTCGCGCGGTAGCCCTCGGTGGCTTCCATGAGCTTGGTCGAGATCGTCAGCAGCGTCTCGTGCATGTGGTTCACCTTGACGTCCCAGCCGCTGTGGCGGTCGTGGAACGCGCGCTGGGTCTCGCCGTCCCAGGTGGCGACGACGGCCTTGACCTTGGTGTTCAGCTCGTCGAGCTGGGTCTTGATGGTGTTGGCGGTGGTCTTGACCTGGTTAGAGGCCTCGACGACGCCGGAGTACGTGATCTCCATGGAGCGGTCTCCTGACGCGAAGGTCGCGAAGGTACGCGAAGGTGCGGAACGAGGACGGGTGACGAGGACGGGCTACGGGCGACGGGCTACGAAGAGACCTGGAACCGGTCCAGGATGCCGTTGCTGCCCAGGTTGCCGCCGTCGACGCCCTTGAAGCTGTTGAGACGCTCGATCTCCTCGGCGTCGAAGCCGTCGCGGCTCATCTGGACGGCTTCCTTCGTGAAGGCCAGGAGCTCCTTCAGGTTGCGCACGTCGAGGTTCACCTGCGTCTGGAGGCCGTTGTACGCGTTGGCCGCGACGCCCTTCCAGTGGCCCTCGACGGCGTCGATGACCCCGTTGAGGTGGGTGATCCTGCTTTCGAGCGTGTCGTGCATGTTGCCGAGCTCCAGGATGAGCTTGTCGATCTGTTCGGCTGAAAGCTTGAGCTTGTCTCCCATAACGCACCTTCCCCCATGAATTTGGATGTTGCGGACCGCTGGACCCTCGCGCGCCACATCTACATCGAACGCATTTTTGCGGTTGCCACTTTAGCTGCGAAGGCCAACGATTCCAACACACTTATGTTTGCAGCAAGTTGTTGGACGTTCATCTATTCACGGACGACGCCGGTCCCGCACCATGATCGAGACTCCCGCGATCACCGCGACGAGGAGCCCCGTCGCGGCCAGCACATAGGTCGAGATCCGGGTCATCCGCTCCTGCCTGGTTTCACGCAACTGGAGCGCCACCGGTTCCGGTCCCACGGGCCCGTCCGACACCGCGCGGTCCGGAGTGGGGGCGTTCACCGGATGCTCGTCGTCGTTGAGGGCGCGCACCGGATCGACCACCCCCCACCCGATGAAGTCGTCCCGGCCGTTCACCGCGCGCTCGGCGGTCTGCTCGATCTGGGCCACCACCTGGGCCTGCGTCCACCGCGGGTGCTTGGCCCGGATGAGGGCGGCGACCCCGGCGACGTACGGCGCCGAGAAGCTGGTGCCGTTGTCGACGCACTGGCCGCCCTTCGGAACGGTGGACACCATGTCGACGCCCGGAGCCGCGACCCCGACGAAGTCACCGGTCTGCGAGAACGGCGCCCGCTCGTCGTTGCGGTCGGAGGCGGCCACCGCCAGGACCCCCGGATAGGCCGCCGGATAGGTCTCCTTGACCTGGGCCGAAAGCCCGTCGTTGCCCGCGGACGCGACGACCACGATGTCTTCCTTCAGGGCCTCGCGCACCGCGAGCGCCAGATCGGAGTCGGCGCGCAGGGGCTTGGTGGTGTCCTGCGAGATGTTGATGACCCGGGCGTGCTTCTTGATGGCGTGGCGGATGGCCGCGGCCATCGACGCGGCGGTGCCGCTGCCCTTGTCGTCGTTCTGCCGGATCGGGATGATCGTCGCTTCCGGGGCGAGCCCGACGAACCCGGTGCCCGCGCGCGGGCGGGCCGCGATGATGCCGGCGACCTTGGTGCCGTGGCCGACGACATCGGTCGTGCCGTCACCGCCGCCCTTGCTCCTGCCCTTGCCGTCGGCCGCCGCCCTGGCCTCCTCCTCGGCCTCCGCCGACCCCTTCTTCGGCGCCGGAAGCAGATCGGTCCCTGCGCCGCGGTCGACGGCGTCCTTCAGCTGCGGGTTGACGGCGTCGACCCCGGTGTCGATCACCGCGACGCGGACGCCCTTGCCCTTGGTGTCCTGCCAGAGCTGGTCGAAGACCAGCCGCTGGAGGGCCCAGGGACGGCCCTGGATCTGCTTCTTCATCGGAAACGTGCACTCGCCGCTGCCCTCGGAACCCGTTTGCGGAACGGAATCCTCAGCCGCCGCGGGCACCGCCGAGAACGCCGGCAGACCGACGCCCGCCGCACACGTCAAAAGCAGCACGACGGCCGAGGAACGGAATGCATTACGGGTGATCATTTCGCGCTTCCCCCTTCTTCCGTCGTCAGGAACTCTGCGGCTGTTTGGCACTGTTGGTATCGAGACGGGGGCCCTTGGGAAGCAGGCCCGACCAGTTCTCCGGCACCGGCAGCGGCTTCACGTCCTTGTAACCGAGCCTGATCTGCGCCTGGTTCAACTCGGCCGCCAGTTCCTCAGCCGTCCCGGGCTTCGCGGTCTCACCGATCTTCGAGGGGTCCGCGCTGCTGTCGCTGTTGCTCTGCACGGCGTACCGCAGCCCGGTGTCCGTCACCAGGAAGATCGAACCGGTCGTCGGGGACGCCCCACTGAACTGCCGGTACAGCACGCCGCTGCCCGGGGTGACGTACGCGCTGGTGGCGCCGTCCAGGAAGCTCACCGGATAGCCGGGCCCGGCCCAGGTGGTCAGTTCCGGCACGCCCTTGGAGCTGACGCCGTGCAGCACGTTGCAGACGGTTCCGGTGCGGGCCGAGGCGTCGTTGGCCTGGGTCGGGACGCTCGCGGGCCAGCCCTGCTTGGCGTAGAACTCCTCCGGCGAGGAGGTGAAGGACTGCGGTGCGACTTCGATGGCCTGTGCCTTCTGGCCCAGCGCCTCCGCCTCCGGGCTCGTCAGGAGCAGCCTGGCGACGAGGTCGGAGACGGGCGAGACCGCGCCCGGCAGGACGACGTAGTGCTGCATCCCCGTACCGGCGACGGCCTTGAGCACCGTGCCGACCTTGTTCAGGCGGGGTTCCAGGCCGTCGACGCCCGCCGGGTCGCCGGCCTTGCCCGGCAGCTTCGGGAAGTCGATGGGCGAACCGGCGTGCAGGGTGCCGAGCCAGTCCTTGGTGACCTTCTGGGGCTGGGCGCCCTCGCTGAACAGCGACCGCCGCAGCACCTCGTCGCGGGCCGACGGCTTGTCGCCGCCGGTCGTCCCTATGACGTGCCGCGTACCGTCCGCGTCCACCAGGTAGCGGGTGCCGTCGCCGCCGTCCGCCTCGACGTACAGGGCCTGCCCGTCGTGGAGCTTCCGCTTGCCGCCGACCTTGTCCGCCTCCCGCTCGGCGAGCAGGAAGACCGCCTTCTGCACGGTGTTGCCCGAACCGGCGCCGGGCTGCTCGCAGACCGCCCACAGACTGCTGCTGCCCGCCTCCTGCGCGCTGGGCAGCCGGTCGGGGGCGTACGGGATGCCGAGCATCGGGCCCCGCTGGAGCTTCCCGCTGTCGAGTTCGGACTCGGGCACCTGCATCACCGAGGAGTTGTCCGGGTCCAGGAGCAGCTTGGCCGAGGCGAAGTTCAGCACCGGGTGCAGGCGCTTGACGCCCTTGGTCTCCAGGACCACGTAACGGGTGGTCGATTCGGAGCCGACGATGACGTGGGCGCCGGGGTCCGTCCAGCCGTCGGGCACCTTGGGCTTGAAGATGCCCCAGGCGCCGAAGCCCGCCAGCAGCAGGGCACCCACGATCACCCCCGGCACGACGGCGCGCAGCGGGCGCGGCGCCGCCTCGTCCGTACTGACCGCGGACGGTTGCAGGAAGGCGGCGACCAACCGCTTCTTCGCGAAGGTGTAGGCATTGAGTTCGTCACGCCGTGATGCCATCTGCCCGACTTCTCCCCGTGATTGTGGACGCCTCGCGAACCGCCCCCACTATGCCCGCCGGGCCCGGCACGCCGCTGTCCGGGTGCGGGCTGTGCCCGGCCCGCCCGCGCCCCTGCCGGGCGGTGACCGGTGCTGGCCCCGTTCGAAGCGCTCGTCGCCGGGCGTGGGACAGTGGGCGGTCGCGGGCCGGTGTGCCGATAGCGTGGGTCCGGCTCGCACACGCCTTAGTGCCGTGACACGGAGGGACATACCGGGGGATGAGCAGCACGACGACCGCAGTGACGAGGTTGCATCCGCAGCCTGGACGGATCGGTGGGGTGCGGCTGCATCAGGTGGTGCTGCTGGAGATCGCCGGCGCGCTGATGCTGATCGGCTGGGTGACGAACAGGGTCCTGCTGGTACCGATGGCCCTGGTCGCGGCGGTGCTGGTGCTGCTGGCGGCGCTGCGGTGGCGGGGGCGGCCGGTCCTGGAGTGGCTCAAGACGGTCCTCGCGCTGCGCGGGCGGCTGAGAGCGGCGCGGCGGCCGTGGTCCGCCGAAGGCGTCGACCCGGCGCTGGCCCCGGTCCTGGAGTGCGAGGGCGCGCTGCGCACGTACAGCTACACCGACCGGCAGCGCGAGCGCGGTGTCGGGATGGTGGGTGACGGCACGTTCCTGACGGCCGTGCTCCTCGTGCAGCCGCGCGACGAACCGCTGCGCACGGCCCGTGAGGCGCGGCCGCTGGAGCTCGGTCTGCTGCACGACGCCCTGGAGGTGGACGGCATCCGGCTGGAGTCGGTGCAGGTCGTGCAGCACACGCAGCCCGCGCCCGGTCCGCACCTGCCCGAACAGGCCGCCGCCGCCCGCTCGTACGCGCCGCTCCAGGCGCAGGCCGGCACGCCCGCGGTCCGGCTCACGTGGATCGCCCTGAAGCTCGACCCGAAGCTGTGCCCGGAGGCGGTGCGGGCGCGCGGCGGCGGGCTCGGCGGGGCGCAGCGCGCGCTGTTGCGTACGGCGGACCAGCTGGCGAGCCGGCTGACGGCGGCCGGGTTCGACACGTCGATCCTGACCGAGGCGCAGGTGACGTCCGCGCTCGCGACGTCGGCCGGGGTGAACCCGCAGGCCAGCGCGCTGGCGGTGCGCTCGGACACCTCGGTGCGGCGCACCGCGGAGTCCAGCCGCACCTGGCGCTGCGACGACCGCTGGCACACGACGTACTGGGTCGGCCGCTGGCCGCACCTGGGCGCGGGCGCGGCGGCGTCGGCTCAGGTGGTGGCGCTGCTGACGTCGATGCCGGCCCCGGTCAGCACGTTCAGCCTGACGGTGTCGCGCGGTACGGGCAATACGCCGGCCGTCAGCGGGCACGTCCGGCTCACCGCGCGGGGCGCGGAGGAACTGGTCGCGGTACGGAGGCAGTTGGAGCGTGCCGCACGTGGAGTGAAGGTCGGCCTGGTACGGCTGGACCGCGAACAACTGCCCGGTGTGCTCGCCACCCTGCCGCTCGGAGGTACCCGTTGACCGCCCACCGTAGGAGCCCCGCCGCCACCGGCCCCGCCGTTTCCGCTCCGCCGGCGGCGGCCGGGCGGGGCCGGGCAGGGCGCGGGCTGCTCGGCCCGCGCCGCGGCCGCCACGCACTGCCCGTGGAGCAGCTCGCCGCCCTGCGACTGCCGCTCGGCGACGACGGGGTCGTGGCGGGCACCGATGCGAAGGGGCAGCCCGCGGTGCTCGGCCTCTTCCGGCCCGTGCAGCTCGACGTCGTGGTCATCGGCAGTGTGTGGACGGCGCAGGTCCTGGCGCTGCGCACGGCCGGCACCGGGGCCCGCGTCGCCGTCGAGACGGCGAGGCCGCAGGCGTGGACGGGTCTCGCGCAGGCCGCGGGCGGCGGCCAGCAGTGCATGACGGTGCACGACGTCAAGCAGGTGGGGCCGCAGGGCGCGTCGGTCACCAACCCGGTCCTGGTGGTCCGGGACTGCGGCATGCGCCCCCCGCGCAGCCGGCTGGCGCCCGGCCCCTGGCAGTCCGTGCTGACGCTGCTGCCGTTCCTGGGCCCGGCGGCCCCGAAGCTGGTGGAGCACGCGGGCCTGGTCGGCATCCAGCGGGTCTCCCCGGAGGAGGCGGCGGTCCTGGGCCGCATCCTGCGCCTGCCCCAGGCGAACGCGGAGGCGCTGTCGCAGCTGGGCGACGACATGGTCCTGTGGTGCACGCCCCAGCACCGCAAGCTGGTCAAGGTCCAGCCGACGGACATCGAGGCGGGCCTCCTCGGCGGCCCGCGCCGACTGGACTGACGAGGTCCCGGACGGCGGGCACAACGCGCCCGGCACGCACGCGCCCGGCACGCACGCGCCGGGCGCGTATCCGGCGGCGGAAGTCCTGCCCCGCGGCGTACTGCCCCCTCGGGCGCTCGCACAGTGTCCGCCTCGACCTGCCCCCTCGGGCCTCGCGCAGTGTCCGCCGCGACCTGCCTCTCGGGCCTCGCACAGTGTCCGCCGCGACCTGGTCACCGTGACTCCCACCCTGTATCCAGGAAAGCCGCACTGCCGCACGTGGAGGAGCCGGCCTTGCCCGATCACAAGAACGTCAGGGAGACCGGGGCCGGGGCCGCCGCGCGCAGGGCCGTGTCGGTCCCGCCGCCGGCCACCCAGCAGGAGGGCCTGCTCGGCCTCCAGGCCACGGTCGGCAACGAGGTCGTCGTCCAGATGCTGCGCCGGGCGGACCGGCTCCGGGAGCAGGAGGAGCACCGCCATGCCCCGGGGTGCGGCCACGAGGGCGCGGGGCGGGAACCCCGTCCGGTGCAGCGGTCCACGGTCCATGACGTGCTCCGCCGTCCCGGGCGGCCCATGGACGGGGCGACCCGCGCCGACATGGAGGCCAGGCTCGGCGCCGACTTCTCCGACGTACGCGTCCACAGCGGCTCGGCCGCCAGGGCCTCCGCGGCCGAGGTCGGGGCCCGCGCGTACACCTCGGGTTCCCATGTGGTGCTCGGAGCCGGCGGGAACGACCGCCACACCCTCGCGCACGAGCTGACCCATGTCATCCAGCAGCGGCACGGCCCCGTCGCCGGCACCGACAACGGCAGTGGGCTGAAGGTCTCCGACCCGTCCGACCGGTTCGAACGCGAGGCAGAGGCGAACGCGCGGCGCGTACTCAAGGGATCCGCGCCCGAGCGTCACAAGGCATCGCCCGGCGCCGCACCCGCCTCCGGCAGCCATGTCCAACGCATGCTCACCAATGCGGCGGGAACGAAGGTCCTCCACGAGGCCGAGCCTCCTCCGGGCTACAGCCGCACGGCGGCGGCGGCCAAGAAGGTCGCCGACGCCTCCGGGCGCAACGACGCGGGCTGGCGCTACGCCGAACACGACCTCGCCGAACTGGGCTCCAAGACCTCGTCGACCACCAATATCGAGCTCGTGTCGGAGCAGAAGGGCGCAGGCAACTGGACGGAGGTGATGGGCTCCTACTACCAGGTATGCCCAGGGTGCGCGGAGGCGGCGGACGTCAAGACCTTCGAGGTCGACCACCAGCAGGCACTCACCGACATCAGGGATACCCTGCACGGACTCGCCGCCGAATACACGGCCGCCGGGGTCCAGCCGAGCATGATCCCGCCTGAGTACCAGGCGCTCTTCGTGACCACCCCGGACAAAGCCGGAGGATTCCGCATCGAGGCCAGCAAGGCGGCCGTCAACGAGTACTCGAACGACATGGGCAACCTCATGCGCATCTGCCGGAACTGCAACGGGGCCACGGGCAAGAGCGACATGAACTTCATCGACTGGTTCACTCGGAACGAGTTCTTCGGAGAGCCCTTCCTCCGCGAGCACCTCGTCCCTGTCGGTGGCGGTTTCGAGGTCAACCCCGCCCAGATCCTCGCCAGGACCAAGTCCGGCGGCGGCTGGGGGAAGGCGGCCCGCGACTGGTTTCAGAAGCACCACCTGCCCAGGCTCAAGAAGCAGATCGCGGCCGTCAAACTGACCAGGATCATCACCACGGGCCTGACGAAAGAGACGACGAGCAGCGGCGTCTACGCCCGGAACCAGCAGATGGCGGAAAACGCGAAGCGCCTGGGCCTCCACAACGACGCCAACCTCGGGGTGACCAAGGCCGTCACCGACTACGCCGAGAGCGCGTACGCCGATGGCGCCTACGACTACGCACCGGGCTCACCCGACCGGCTCACCAGTCAGGTCAACAATCTGTTCAACGCCCGGACCGCGAGGAAGAGCCGGGAGGCCCGGACCGGCGGCCCGGTCGATGCCGGCTGGGCCGAACAGGGCCGGCTGGCCGGGTTCCAGGGCCAACTGCCGAGCCATCACATGATCCCCGTCGGCCAGCCCGACTCCGAGGCGGCCCTGCGCGCCTACATGGACGGGTACGCGCAGGGTCTTCAGCAGAGATTCGCGCAGTAGCGAGGCATCCGGCAGCGGGCTGACCGCACGCCCCCGGCCGTCAGTCCGGCAGCACCGGCAGCAGCTCCGGCAGGTGCCCGTCCGAGGCGGCGGCCGCCGCGACCCGCTCATCGGGCACCTCCCCGTACAGCGTGGTACGCGGCTTCGCCGGGCGTCCGGCGAGGTCCGCGATGGCGACGAGATCCTGGACCGAGCGGTACGAGCCGTAACCCGACCCGGCCATACGGGAGATCGTCTCCTCCATCAGCGTGCCGCCCAGGTCGTTCGCGCCGGAGCGCAGCATCTGGGCCGCGCCCTCCGTACCGAGCTTGACCCAGCTGGTCTGGATGTTGGTGATGTGCGGGTGCAGCAGCAGGCGGGCCATCGCGGTGACGGCCCGGTTGTCGCGGTCGGTCGGGCCGGGGCGGGCGATGCCGGCGAGGTAGACGGGCGCGTTGGTGTGGATGAAGGGCAGCGTCACGAACTCCGTGAAGCCGCCGGTCTCCTGCTGGAGCGCGGCCAGGGTGCGCAGATGGCCCAGCCAGTGGCGGGGCTGGTCGACATGCCCGTACATCATGGTCGAGGACGAGCGCAGGCCGACCTCGTGGGCGGTCCTGATGACCTCCAGCCAGGTCGCGGTGGGCAGCTTGCCCTTGGTGAGGACCCAGCGGACCTCGTCGTCCAGGATCTCGGCGGCCGTGCCGGGGATCGAGCCGAGCCCGGCCTCCTTCGCGGCGACGAGCCAGTCCCGGATGGACATTCCCGTACGGGTCGCCCCGTTGACGACCTCCATCGGGGAGAACGCGTGGACGTGCATGCCGGGCACGCGCTCCTTCACCGCCCGCGCGATGTCGAAGTACGCCGTGCCGGGCAGGTCCGGGTGGATGCCGCCCTGCATGCAGACCTCGACCGCGCCGACGTCCCACGCCTGTACGGCCCGGTCGGCGACCTGGTCCAGGGAGAGGGTGTACGCGTCGGCGTCGGTGCGGCGCTGGGCGAAGGCGCAGAAGCGGCAGCCGGTGTAGCAGACGTTGGTGAAGTTGATGTTGCGCGTGACGATGTACGTGACGTCGTCCCCGACGACGTCACGGCGCAGCGTGTCCGCGATCCGGCACAGCTCGTCCAGGGCCGGCCCGTCCGCGTGGAGCAGGGTGAGCGCCTGGTCGTCGGTGAGCTTCGTCGGGTCGTCGGCGGCCTGGCTGAGCGCGGTCCGCACATCGCCGTCGATCCGCGAGGGCACCATCCCGGGGGCCGCCGCCTCGCGCAGCGCCTCCCAGTCCCCGTACACCACGTCGAAGTCGTCGCGGCGGTCGCCGGTGCGGCCCTCGGTGTCGATGGTGCGGTGCAGGTCGGTGCGGCCGGAGGCGTTGAAGCCCTCGTCGGGCTCCTGCCAGGGCAGCCCGGCGGGGATCGCGCCCTCGCGGGCGAGGCCCGTCTCCGGGTCGGCGAGCGCGCGGACGTGCGGGAGCAGCCGGGGGTCGAGCCAGGGCTCGCCACGCTGGATGAACTCCGGGTAGATCGTCAGCCGTTCCCGCAGCGCGAAGCCGGATTCGGCGGTGCGGGCGGCGAGTTCCTCGATGTGCGGCCAGGGGCGCTCGGGGTTGACGTGGTCCGGGGTGAGCGGCGAGACCCCGCCCCAGTCGTCGATGCCGGCCCCGATGAGCAGGGCGTACTCCGCGTCGACCAGGTTCGGCGGGGCCTGGATGCGGGCGGACGGGCCGAGGACGTGGCGGGCGACGGCGACGGCGGCGGCCAGCTCCTCCAGCTCCGCGTCCGGCATGCCGCGCATCGCGGTGTCGGGCTTGGCCCGGAAGTTCTGGACGATGACTTCCTGGATGCCGTGGTAGGCGCGGGCGGTGCGGCGCAGCTCGAACAGCGCGTCGGCGCGCTCCTCGTACGTCTCGCCGATGCCGATGAGGACCCCGGTGGTGAACGGCACGTTGGACCGGCCGGCGTCTTCGAGCACGCGCAGCCGTACGGCGGGTTCCTTGTCGGGTGAGCCGTGGTGCGGGCCGCCCGGTTCGGACCAGAGCCGGGTCGCCGTCGTCTCCAGCATCATCCCCATGGAGGGTGCGACGGGCTTGAGGCGCTGGAGGTCGGTCCAGGTCAGCACCCCGGGGTTGAGGTGCGGCAGCAGCCCGGTCTCTTCGAGGACCCGGATCGCCATGGCGCGTACGTAGGCGAGGGTGTCGTCGTACCCCTCGGCCTCCAGCCACTCCCGTGCCTCGGGCCAGCGGTCCTCCGGCCGGTCCCCGAGCGTGAACAGCGCCTCCTTGCAGCCCATCGCCGCGCCCTCGCGGGCGATGGCCAGCACCTCGTCCGGCGACAGGAACATGCCGTGCCCGGCCCGCCGCAGCTTGCCGGGCACGGTGACGAAGGTGCAGTAGTGGCACGTGTCGCGGCAGAGCCGGGTCAGCGGGATGAAGACCTTGCGGGAGTACGTGATGACCCCCGGCCGCCCCGCCGCCTCCAGGCCCGCGTCCCGCACCCGGGCGGCGGACGCGGCGAGATCCGTCAGATCGTCGCCGCGCGCCTGGAGCAGGACGGCGGCCTCCGCGCTGTCGAGGGCGACACCGTCACGGGCACGCCTGAGCGCACGCCGCATCGAATTGGTGGTGGGACGTCCGCGCTGAGGATCGGTCATGCCAACGAGCATACGAGCGAGCGGGTGACCGCCGACTGTGCGGTTCTCCCGCAGGTCACACGCGCCCCTTGTGCCTCGGCCGTACGCGGGGCCATGCCCCGTAGGCTCGGCCCGGTGATGGAAACGATCGTCCTCGACATCGGCGAAACACTCATCCGCGACGACCGGTACTGGGCGTCCTGGGCCGACTGGCTCGGCGTCCCGCCGCACACGCTGAGCGCCCTGGTCGGGGCGGCGGTCGTCCAGGGCCGCGACAGCTCCGACGCGCTGACCATGCTCCGCCCCGGCATGGACGTCACCGAGGCGGCCCACGCCCGCGCGGCCGCCGGGCGCGGCGAACACCTCGACGAGTCCGACCTCTACCCGGACGTACGCCCGGCCCTGGCCCGGCTGCGGGAGCTGGGCGTACGGGTGGTGATCGCGGGCAACGGCACGGCGAAGGCCGGCGAGCTGCTGCGCGCCCTCGACCTCCCGGCGGACCTGGTGGCGACCTCCGGGGAGTGGGGCGCGGCGACGCCCGACCCGGAGTTCTTCGCCCGCGTCCTGGAGGCGTCGGGCGCCGACCCGCGCGCGACGCTGTACGTGAGCGCCCACCCGGCGCACGGCCTGTTCCCCGCGAAGTCGTCCGGCCTGCGGGCGGCGCACCTGCGGCGCGGGGCGTCCGGCTACTGGTGGGCGGACCACCCGGACGTGATCGAGACGGCGGACTTCCGCGTGGACGCGCTGACGGAGCTGCCGGGGCTGGTGGAGAAGGCGGAGTCGGCGAAACCGACGGAGCCGGAGGGCGAGGCGCCGGGACAGCCGCGACCCCGGGCGCTGCGGGCGTTGTAGGGGGGCGCGGGCACTGCGGGGCCTGTTGTAGGGCGCGGGCGTTGTGGGGCGGCGCGGGCGCTGCGGGCCCGTTGTGGGGCGCGGGCGTTGTGGCGGCGCGGGCCCGTTGTAGGGCGGCGCGGGCACGGGGGCGGGTCAGGGCGCCAGACGGGCGAGGGCCAGAGCGTGCGCGTGGTCGAGGGCGTCGGCTGCGGCGCAGGGGCTGTCCGGCCGCACGCCGGTGCCCTCCCAGTTCGCTCCGGAGACGGGGTTGACGGCGCGGCCGACGGGCACGGTGGCTTCCAGATGCGGGGTCAGGGTCCAGCCCCGGCACGGGTGCGCGCCACCGCGGGTGGGTTCGCCGACGACGACGGCGCGGCCGAGCTGCTGGAGGTCGTACGCCAGCTCCTCGGCGGCGGAGAACGTGCTCCCGCCGCACAGCACGTACAACGGCTTGCTGCCGCCGAAGCGCGCGCCGGGGACGTGCGGCGGGGTCCAGGACTGCTCGCCGCGCTCGCCGTCGCGCCAGTGCATGGTGTTGAGGTGGGTGCGCTCGTCGAGCAGGTAGCCGCAGACGAAGGCGACCGTGTCGGGGTCGCCGCCCCGGTTGGTGCGCAGGTCCACGATCAGCGCCTGGGCGCGGGAGACCAGGGTGAGCGCGGCGCCCAGCGGTTCGGCGGCCCACTCCAGCGGGAACAGCATCGGTGCCGGCTCCAGCACGGCGACCCCTCCGTCGAGCAGCTGCACCCGGGGCACACCGCCCAGGGAGGAGTCGAACTCCCGGCGCATGGCGTCCAGGGTGGCAGCGCCCTGCTCCGGGGGGACCGGGATGGCGTGGTGCTTCAGTCTCAGGTGCCGGTCGCCGTTGACGGACTGCAGGTCCGAGGTGACCAGGCGGGCCAGCTCCTCGGCGTCGTCCACGTCGTAGGCGCCCTCGTCGAGGCGTCGGGTCAGCAGGGCGGCCAGCTGATCGGCTGTCCCGGGGAATACGTACTGCTCGGTCAGCAGCCGGACCATCTCGTTGATGACAGGGGCCGGCGTGAGCTTCGTCGGGGTCGTCATGGCAGGGAGTAGAGCACCGCCCTTGCGAAAGCGTCAAGAAGATTAGACACTTTCCGCATGCCTGATCAGCCTCCCCTCCCGCAGCCCCCCGAGGACGTCATGGAGATCGGGGCGCCGGAGCAGTTCGCGGCGCTCGCCCACCCGTTGCGTCAGCGGCTGCTCTTCGCCCTGGGCCAGCGGCCCGCCACCACCAGCCGGCTGGCGGCGCGGCTCGACGCGAAGAAGGGCAACGTGGCCCACCACCTCAAAGTGCTCCGCGAAGCCGGGCTGGTCCACATCGCCGAGACCCGCCAGGTCCGCGGCGGCACCGAGCAGTACTACCAGCGCACCGCCCGCCGGATGGTCGTCGCGGAGCCCCAAGCGGCCGGCACCGCCGCGATGCTCGCCGCGGTCGCCCAGGAGCTGGACCGCGCACCCGTCGATCCCCACCTGACCCTGCGCCACCTGCGCCTGAGCCCCGCAAAGGCGAAGGAGCTCGGGGACACCCTCACCCGGCTGGTGGACGAGGCGGAGGAGGACGCGGAGGGCCGACCCGTGCACGGCGTGCTGGTGGCGCTCTACGAGCAGGCGGCGCCGACCGGCGGTCCCGGGACGGACCGGGACCCCGCCTGACGACCGACCGGTGCCCCAACAGGGCTCATCCATAAGGGAGTTCAGGAGGAACGGATTCCGCCGGAGGGTGATCGGCCGGTGCCGTACTGTTCGGCCCATGACTGCGGGTTTCGAGGGAAGCGTGATCGACGGGCGCTTCGAACTGCTGGAGCGGCTCGGTGGCGGCGGGATGGGGCTCGTCTGGCGGGCACGCGACATCGTCCTGCACCGGGAAGTAGCACTGAAGGAGGTCCGGCCACCGGACCCGGAACTGCTGCGGCTGCGACCCGACGCCGCGGAGATGCTACGCAAGCGAGTGCTGCGCGAGGCCGTCTCGCTGGCACGGATCACTCACCCGAACGTCGTGACAATCCACCACATCGTGAGCTCCACGGAGGTGGAGCACCCCTGGCTGGTGATGGAACTGGTCCCCGGCGGCTCACTCCAGGACCGCCTGGAACGCGGCCTGTACACCCCCACCGAGGCAGCCCGCCTGGGCCGCGGCGTACTCGCCGGACTACAAGCCGCACACGAAGCGGACATCCTCCACCGCGACGTGAAACCCGGCAACGTACTGCTGCGCACCGACGGCACACCCCTGCTCACCGACTTCGGCATCGCCGCCGTACGCGAAGCCACCAGCCTCACCAACACCGGCGAACTCGTAGGCTCCCCCGACTACATGGCCCCGGAGCGGCTGCGCGGCCACGACGACGACCCCTCCTCCGACCTGTGGTCACTGGCGATGATGCTGTACGTCGCGGTCGAGGGGCACAACCCGATGCGCCGCTCGTCCACCCTCGCCACCCTCGCCGCGATCCTGGAGGAGGACGTCCCACCGCCCCGCCGGGCCGACGCCCTCGGCCCCGTACTGCGCTCCGTCCTCATCAAGGACGTAACCTCCCGCCCCAACGCGAACCACCTCGACCAACTCCTCGCACAAGCCGCCGGAGACCGCCCCCTGACAGTCATCGACAGCGTGGCAGCGCCCCCCGTACCGACGACCGGCCCCGCGGAGGCGGAGGCGACGGGTCAGGCGGAGTCGGAGGGGGAGGCTGAGGCCGACGCGGCCCCGGTCGCGTACACGCCCACGGAGTCGTCGGCCCCGGTCTCCGCCGCCGCCGACCCGCCCGCGCGGAAGCAGGACGAAGCCGAAGCGGAGCCGGGCCCGGTTCCGGGGCCGGGCGCGGGGCGGGACGCGGGGCCGGGCGCGGGGCCGGGCGCGGGGCCGGGCGCGGGGCCGGGCGCGGGGCCGGGCGCGGGGCCGGGCGCGGGGCCGGGCGCGGGGCCGGGCGCGGGGCCGGGCGCGGGGCCGGGCGCGGGGCCGGGCGCGGGGCGGGGCGCGGGGCGGGGCGCGGGGCGGGGCGCGGGGCGGGGACCGAGTACCGGGCCGGACGCGGCACCGAAACCGGCCGCCACACCGAAGCCGTCACCCGACCCCGCACCGGCCGACGACACCGACGGCCGGGGGAACCCCGGCGCGGAGACGAGCCGGACGCCCGTGCGCGGCGCCGGCGGCAACCGGCCGCGCCGATGGCTGATACTCCCGGCGGTCCTGGCGGCCGTACTGGTGGGCGGGCTGCTGGCCAGGGAGTTCATACCCGGCTCCGGCGATGACGACAAGCCGTTGGCCGACGCCTCGTCCACCCCCTCCGCCACCCACTCCCCCACGCCCACCCCGTCCCCCTCGCGCACCTCCAGCCCCTCGCCCTCGCCCTCACGCACGGAGGAGAAGACTCTCGTCACCCCTGCCGGCGGCCGGAAGGTCGTCAAGGCGCTGAAGGCGGTGACGGGCCGAACCATGGTGTTGCCCTGGTTCTCCCTGCACCAGAACCACGCTTCGGGCAACGCGCTCGTGAAGGACGAGAAGATGCCCGACGAGAAGGTCTTCGACAGCTTCTCGTACGAGGACGGCGAGGGCTCGCTCCAGCACAACCAGGGCATAGTCAGCAATCAGCACCTGATGGACCTGAGCAAGGTCGACTGGGACACCCTGCCCCGCCTCCTGCGCATATGCCAGACCGAGCTGGGCGTACGGGAGGCGGACCCCAACGGCAGTTACGTGATCTTCGACTGGTACGAGGGAAAGGCGTCCATGCTGATCTACGCCAACGGCGAGTACCAGACCTCGGCCATGCTCATCGCCACGTTCGACGGTGAGATCCTCAGACGCAACGAGTCGCGCTGATGGCCCCCCGCCCGGCCACCGAGGGCACCTGGGCTCTGCCTCTGCTGACGATTGTGCCGCTCCCCCTGATCCGTCTGCTCACGGAGCTTTCCACCCCGTGGCTGGTCATTTCCTGGATACTCTGCGCCGCAGCGGCCCTCCTCGTCGGGACCGGATGGCTTTCCGTGTTCCGCCACGGAACGCGAACAGCCGGCGCCTGGGGCCTGTGCGGCCTCGTGCACGCGATACTGGCCTGGCAGTTGATCGTTCTCGCCCGTGG
Source organism: Streptomyces sp. Mut1 (assembly GCF_030719295.1). Taxonomy (NCBI): domain Bacteria; kingdom Bacillati; phylum Actinomycetota; class Actinomycetes; order Kitasatosporales; family Streptomycetaceae; genus Streptomyces; species Streptomyces castrisilvae. The sequence continues at coordinate 3,237,964 of NZ_CP120997.1, forward strand.
CTGATCCGGTGTGTTCCGGGGACGCGTGCTGCCGCGCGAGCGCGGGCCGGAGAGAGGAGCCGCGCTCATCGATGTCCAGCGATGACGGAGAGGTGGGCATCCGCCGATGAAGGACACGGGCAGGGTCGCAAGGCTCGGTGACGACTGGTGCGACATGAGCGAGGGCTGCGACCTCGACCACACGGCGCTGCCGCGCGAGCTCAGGACGGAGGTGCACCCCGAGCATCCGTTCTTCGGGGCAGCACTGGAGGTGATCGCGCACCGGCGGACGAACGACGACGTGCTCTGCCACCACCTCGATACACCCGCCCGCTTCTCGATCCTGCATCTCACGTGGTCCGGACGTGAGGAGATCGGCAGCTGCCCCACGATCGACGCGGACGGCGAATGGCCGCATATCGTCGCCTACGAGAACGACGTCGAAGAGGCTCTCAGCGCTGCGGAAGCGCTCGAACAGGCCGGCCGGCGCACCCCGATGGGGCCGGCGGGCACCCCGTCACCACCACTCCACGTGGGGCGCCTTTAACGAGCGGCGAGCCAGGTGAAAAGCAACCCGCCAGTAGTCACCCACCTGTGGGGCAAGCCCGCCGACATGGCCGGCCTCACCTCGCTGGCCAAGGACCGCGACCTGGACCTGCTCGCCCGTCTCGATGCCTACCTTGCCGGTCGCGAGGAAATCGCCGCCTACCTGACCCGCGAACTCGGGCAGACTCCCGGGCTGGAGGTCGCCCCATGTCCGAGGGGGTGAAGTCGTCTTCCCCGGCTACCCGAACACCCGCAGCCGCTACCGGGAGGGCGACTTCCCCATCGCCGAGAAGGCGCACAAGCACACGATCAAGCTGCCCGTCTGGCACCGTGAACAGGATCTGGAACTGGCCGAGCAGTACGTCAGCGCGGCCAGGAAGGTCAGCGAACACCACAAGGAGCTTCTGTGACCGTGCCCTCCGACCTCGCCCGAACCCTGGCAGAGGAGGCCGAAGCCGAAGGCATCACCACCTTCGTGGCCGCTGCCGTCGTCACCGACGCCGACCGCGTCCTCCTGGTCCGCCGCAAGCAGGACGACTTCATGGGCGGCCTGTGGGAGATCCCCTCCGGACACGTGGAGGCAGGGGAGAGCATCCTGGACGCGGTCCGTCGCGAGACACGGGAGGAGACCGGCCTGACCGTCTCCTCCGTGGACCGCTACCTCGGGCACTTCGACTACGAGAACAGCCGCGGCACCACCACCCGCCAGTTCAACTTCGCCGTCACCGTTGCCGAGACCGGGCCGGTCGTCCTGACCGAACACGACCTGCATCAGTGGGCGACGACCGGTGACCTGCCGGGCGTCACCGACGGCGTACGGAAGGTCCTGGCCGGCGCGTAGGAACCACGGCGCCCCTTCCCGTTCGGCCCGTCCCTCCCAGAGACGAGGGGCGGGCCGCCCTCAACTCCCCCCGGGGCCCACCCGCGCCCACACCGTCTTGCCGACCACCCGTTCGGCCACGCCCCACTCCGCCGCCAGCGCCTCGACCAGCCGCAGCCCATGGCCGTGCTCGGCAGTGTCGGCCCCGCCCGCGCACAGCTCCGGCCGTCGCTCCCCTCGCGCGTCCGACACCTCGATACGGAAGCCGTCCGCCACGGGAAGCAGGCGCAGCTCGAAGTCACGCCCCGTCACATGACCGTGGAGCACCGCGTTGGCCGCCAGCTCGGCCACGACCACCGCCACGTCGTCGGACAGCTCGCTTCCGTACGGCGTGCCCCACGCGTCCAGTTGCTGCACGGCGAGCCGGCGCGCGAGCCGGGCCCCTCGGCGCGAGGCGCTGAAGCGCTGGACGAACTCGGTACTCACAAGAGTGATTTCGGCGTTCATGTGACCCAGCGTGGCTGCCCGCTCGTACGCTGACCAGCAGTGACCACACGACTCCAGAAAGCTGTACGGGCCCGCCCGACCGGCTGTACGGGGTGTCGGCCGTGACCGGACGGACAGAGGCGGTACGGGGATGATGACGAACACACAACGTGAAGAGCGGCCGGAGCGCCCGACCGAATCGGACGGCACCGCGCACCTGTTCAGGGCGCTCGGTAAGCAGCTGAAGTTCCTGCGCGAACGTGCGGGCATGAGCCAGAAGGAACTGGCCACGGCCACCCACTGCGGCGAGGACCTGATCTCCGCGATCGAACGGGGCGTCCGCACCCCGCAGCCGGAGTTCCTGGTCCTCGCCGACCGCGCCCTGAACACGGGCGGCCTGCTTCAGGCGGCCATGGAGGAGGTACGGGACGCGATCAAGCGGGCTCGTACACGCCATCCGGGCTGGTTCCGCGACTTCGCCCGGACGGAGGCGGAGGCGGTTGCGTTGCACATCTACAGCACCCAGGCGATCCCCGGGCTGCTTCAGACCGAAGAGTACGCACGGGCGGTCTTCACCCAACGACGCCCGCTGCTGGACGAGCAGACGATCGAGAAGCGCGTGGCCGACCGCATGGCCCGGCAGCAGATCTTCGAGCGCTGGCCCGCGCCTACGCTCAGCTTCCTACTGGAGGAGACCGTCCTCCAACGGCCGATCGGAGGGAGGGACGTTCACCGGGCCCAGTTGCAGCGGCTGCTGGCAGTGGGGCGAATGCGCAACGTCGAGCTTCAGGTCATGACCACCGACCGGTCCGAACACCCTAGCCTGGACGCTTCGTTCACCCTGGTCACTCCGAGAGGGCGCCAAGAAGCGGCGTACACCGAGACGTACGGGCATGCGAGGCTGATCACGGACCCAGCTGAGGTGCGAGTCTTCACCGAACGCTTTGGAATTATGCGGGCGCAGGCGCTCTCCCCCAGGGAGACCCTGATGCTCATCGAGAAGATGTTGGGAGAGCTATGAACACTGAGCAACTGCGCTGGTTCAAGAGCAGCTATAGCGATGGCGAGGGCGGCAACTGCATCGAGGTCGCCTACGACTGGCGCAAATCCAGCTACAGCAGCGGTGAGGGCGGCGAGTGCATCGAGGTCGCCTCCTGCGCCTCCGCCGTCCACGTCCGCGATTCGAAGAACATCCCGGGCCCCCACTTCGACGTGGCACCCACGGCCTGGGCCGCGTTCGTCACGTACGCGCGTCAGGGCTGACCAGCCGGACGGCGAGCACGGGCCCGACGCTCGCCGTCCGTCCGGGGCTGCCCCGGCCCGTAGAGGGCACACTTCACGCATGAGAGATGACCCGCAAAAACTCGCCGAGTCGGAAGACGCACTGGCTCTCGCCGAGTACCGGGCCCGCCAGGTCTCCGGCGCCACCGAAACCGTTCCGCACGACGTGGTGCGCGCACGGCTCGGCCTGGAGCGGCGCTGACGCGCTGGTCACAGCGGAAGGCGGGGCAACCGCCACGGCCCGCCTCAGCCCGCCGGCGTCTGGTCCACCTTGAAGTCCATGTTCACCTGGCCGCCGACGACGGACTTCGCGGTGACCGTCACTCCGTACTGCTGGCCGCCGTCCGCGAGCTGGCAGCGGATCGTGGCGCCCACGCGGGCCGGGAGGTTCTCGGGGCAGGAGAAGGAGTCGGGCTCCTTGCCGACCTGGGCCGCGAGGGCGGCCTTGCCCTGGCGGGCGACCTCGGCCTTGTCCACGGACTGCTCGCCGCCCGTGCCGCTGGTCGTCGTGTCGGTGGGCTGGGCGGAGTCGCTGGGCTGGGGGTCGGCGGAGGCGCCGGTGTCGGCCGCGCCGTCGACCTTGTAGTCCATCTTGACGTCCTTGCCGTCGACGGACTTCACGGTGACCGTCATGCCGAGCTTCTTGCCACCATCGGTCAGCGTGCAGCGCACGCTTTCGCCGACCTTGGCCTTGAGGTCGTCCTCGCAGGTCACGTCCTCGGGCTCGCGGCCGACCTCTTTACCGAGGCCCGCCGACGCCTGCTTGGCGACCTCGGCCTTCTTGACGACCTTTTCGCCACCCACGCTGAACGAACAGCCCGCGGCGAACATCATGGCCACCGTTCCGGCCACGGCTCCGGCCACCATCCGACCTCGCACCGACTGCTGCATGGTTCCCCCTTGGCAAAGCGTTCACGTCAGAACTGGCGTGCCAAGCTATCACCGGCCCCCGAACACCAGACCGACCCGACCAGCCCCCGGAACGGTCAGCCCGCGTAGCCGTTTTCGGCCAGGATCTTGTCGATACGGGCGCGGTGCGCGGCCTCCCAGGCGTCGAGGGTCTCGGCGGCCTCCTTGGCGGCCTTGGCCCGTGCGTCGGTCAGCACCTGCTCCCGGCTGGCGGCCGGCGTGACGACGATGCCTTCCTCGTCGGCGACGACGATGTCCCCGGCGTTCACCGTCACCCCGCCGCACCGCACCGGTTCGCCGAGGGGCGTCACGGCCTTCTTCGTACCGGGAAAGGGGACGACGCCGGTCGCGAAGACGGGGAAGCCCATGTCCCGTACCTCGGCCAGGTCCCGGATCACCCCGTTGGTGACGAACGCGGCGATGCCCCGGCGCTGGGCCACCGCGCACACGTTCCCGCCGGCCAGCGCGTAGTCCGCGTCGCCCGCCTCGATGACGATGACGGAGCCGGGGCCGGCGCGGTGGATGGCGGCGTGCAGCATGAGGTTGTCACCGGGCGGGCAGCGCACGGTGAACGCCGGACCGGCGACCCGCGGCACGGACGGCCAGAGCGGGCGGATGCCGGCGTCCATGACCTGCCCGCGCCCCAGCAGGTCGGCGAGCGTGGTCGGTGAGATGTCCTTGAAGCCGCTGACGTCGTTCATACGCTTCCTCTCCACGGTCCGGATGGCCATGAGGTCAACGCCCGGCGGACGGCGCATCGTTCCGGCGTGCGCAGCGCCACGTCTCAGGCGTACGTCCAGCGCCAGGCGTTCCCGCTGTAGGCGCACTTGATGCGCGTACCGGCCGCGTTCGTCGTCAGGGCGCCGTGGTCACTGTTCCGGCAGAACTGGCCGGCGCTGTAGCAGTTCCCCGCGTTGGAGCGGATGGAACACGAGCGGGTGGTGGTGGAACCCCCGCCGCCGGAGCCGCCCGAGCCGCCGGACCCGGAGGACGTCGCCCTCGTGACGGTCGCCGTGACGGTCGGCCCCGGCACCTTCACGGTCTTCGTCTCGGTCACCGTGGGCGCCGGGGCGGGTGTGGCGGTCTCGGTCGCCGTGGCCGTGACGGTCACCGTGACCGTGGGGGCCGGCGCGGCACTCGTCGCCGCCACGGTCGCCGCGTCGTCGCCGGACTGCGTACAGCCCACCGCCCCGAAGGCGAACAGGGCGATGCCGCCTATCCAGATCCGCTTGCGCCGGCTCAACACCTTGGCCATGTGGTCCCCCCACGTCTCGGCATACGCCACTTCGAGTGGAATGACGGTATTACTTCGGACGAGATGTGTGAGAATTGAGGAGAGGGAGTGATCCTATTGTGACCAACGAGCATGCGGGTACGGGCGTCGCGTCCGGGTACGCCCCCGAAACCCGGTCGCGGCCCGGCCGCACGCCGCCTACGTTCGAGGCCATGGCTGACGAAGGCTTCACGCATCCACGACTGGCCGCGCTCTACGATCCGCTCGACCCGGACCGCAGCGACCTCGACGCCTATCTGCGCATGGCGGAGGAGTTCGAGGCGCACCGCGTCCTGGACATCGGCTGCGGCACAGGCGTGTTCGCCCTCCTCCTGGCCGGCCGCGGCAAGGACGTCGTCGGCGTCGATCCCGCCCTGGCATCCCTCGACGTGGCGCGGGCCAAGCCGGGCGCGGAGCGCGTGCGCTGGCTTCACGGCGATGCGACGACCCTCCCCCCGCTGCGCGTCGATCTCGCGACGATGACCGCGAACGTCGCCCAGGCCATCGCCGGCCCCGACGCCTGGCAGGCGACCCTGCGGGGAGCCCATGAGGCGCTGCGCCCCGGCGGGCGCCTGGTCTTCGAGACGCGCGATCCGGCGCGGCGCGCCTGGGAGGAGTGGACCCGCGAGGACTCCCGCAGCGTGACCGAGGTCCCGGGCACCGGCCCGGTCGAGTCCTGGGTCGAGGTGACCGAGGTGGCCGGGCCCCTGGTCACGTTCCGCTGGACCTACCGGTTCGCGGCGGACGGAGACGTACTGACCTCGGACTCGACGCTGCGCTTCCGCGAGCGGGACGAGGTCGAACGGGACCTGCGCGCCCTCGGATACACGGTGGACGACATCCGCGACGCACCCGACCGTCCGGGCCGCGAGTTCGTCTTCGTGGCCCGGCGGGTCTGACGCATCGCGCTCACTCACCGCAAGTGGTGCTGCCGGCGGAGCGCCGGGTGTCCGTCGATCCAGGAAATCAGCTTTCGGAGGCGGAAAGCTGGTTGGCGGCACGGCCGAAGGCGGTGAGTAGCACTTTCCTGCTCTCGATGGCCATGTTTACGACTTGAACACAGACCGCCCTGTTGGGAAATCGGTTCAACAGATCCTTATTCTTACGCAGCTCGGCCAACAGAGATTTCTTGACGGTACTCACGTCCACCGTGCGGAGAAATTTCGAGTCGTGCACGCGTGCGAAGACAAGTTCGCCGAGCGGGCCCTTGATCCCTGCGGGCAGAGCGTACGCCTCTTCGACGCGGTCCCCCCATGTCGTTTGTCCGGCATGACTCTGCGCGAGGTTGGAGAGCTGTTCGAGTGGGTTCCGGACGGTTCCCTTCCCCTTGTTGCTCTGATCCGTCTCGACGTTCTCACCGATCCGTTTCATGTCGGTGGTGATCGCGTATCTGGAGTCGAAATTCTCTTTCACTTCCTTGGACCCCTCGGCCGCATCTCGCTCGCCGATCTCATTACGCGCAGTTTTCACCAGGGCGGCCCCTTCCTGGTTGCCTTGTTCGAAGGAGATGCCGGGCTCCAGGTCGTCCCGATATTCGGCCACCTTGATAAAGGTGTTGGGCTCGGGGTAGTAGACGGAGCGTGGGTTCAGTTCGGCCATGACGTCCCGGACGGCGAGGTCCACCTGCCCGGCGTGCCAGAGCATGAGGTCTCTCTCGTAACCGTCGGCCTTCTTGGTCTTCTTGGTCTTCTTGCCTGCACTGCCTTGGGGGGCCTGGGCGGTAGCGTTGGGGGCGGGGCCCGCGTATCCGCCGCTGAACAGGTCCAGAAGTCCGCCGTGCAGGGGCCCGGCAGGTCTGTCCGTGGTTTGTTCCCCCGCCGCGACGGCCGGGCTTCCTGCTGCTGAGAACAGTGGACCGGCCGGGGTGACGAAGGACTGGGTGTCGGCGTCGCTGGTGTGTACGTAGACATGCTGTCTGCCGCATTCCTTCAGTCCTTGAATGAGGCGGGGTACCGCTTCGTCGCGCAGGATTCTGTCTCTGATACTTCCGTAAGGAATGATGTTCTGTTCTTTGTAGTTGGATTTATTGGCCAGGCCACTGTGCCAGTTGAACCCGATGACCTCGACCGGGAACATGGCTTCGCCTTCGGTCCAGGTCGCCTTGAACTCGTTGATCTTCTGCCTGAGCAGTTCCTCTTGGCCTGAGAGCCCCTCCCAGTAGTTCACTCCGATCACCAAGGCGAACTGATTCCCGATCGCCCCGGTTCCGGTAAAGCCTGTTCTGTACTTTCGGGCGATACCGGCGATATCCAAACCATCGCTGAGCACGACGGGTGCGAGTGAGACCACCCCGGGGACATCGCTCTCCGCGACCGGAACTGTCTCTGTCTCGGCTCCGAGAGCGCCGGCGCTGACTCTGGCTCCGGGATCGACCGAGCCGGCCGACATCTGGCGGTTCCTGGTGCGTTGTACGGCCCTCGGCTCCGCCGGTGCGGGCCGCGAGGACTGGTCCTCCGCCGCTCGCTGGACCGGGGCGGCCGGGGTGGGGGCGAGGCTCATGGCCCGTGTGGCGTTGGCTTCCGCTTCGCGTTCGTACCGGTCGGTGGGGTCGGAGACCTTGAGCCCCGCGCCGTTGTCGGTACCGGTGACGGGGCCTTGGCGTTGCTGGATGACATGCGTCAGCTCATGGGCGAGGGTGTGTCCGTCCGCACCGCCTTCGCCGATGACGACGTGGCTGCCGGAGGTGTAGGCGCGAGCGCCGACCTCGACGGCCGAGGCCTTGGCGGCGTCGTCGTCGTGGATGCGGACATCGGAGAAGTCCGCGCCGAGCCTGCCTTCCATATCGGTACGGGTGGCGCTGTCCAGCGGTCGGCCGGAGGAGCGCAGTAGGCCGAGGACAGCGGAGCGTCGCACGGGGGGCGGAGTCGTCTGCTGGTCGCCGCAGCCGTCACCGTGCTGGTTCTGGAGGGGCAGGTAGCCCTCGGACAGCAGCCGTTGGATGACGGCCGCGTTCCCGATACTGCCCTGTAGGGCAAGGGGGCCGTTGAGTGGCACTCCGCCCGTCGTCGCGGTTCTGCGGGCCGGGGCGGGCTTGTTCTCCACGCCGGTCTTCGCGGCACCGTCCTGACTGTGCATGAGAACCTCTTCGCTGCTGAAGGGACGACCATCCCTGCATAGCGGAGGCACAGCTCCTGTTCCAGGTACCTCGGGGCAGAGTTGAGTGGCCCGACAGACATACATCCTGGTGCACGGCGAACCGGCCAGGGGCAGGGGCCCTGCCAGGTGCCCGCCTCACGGCTGGACACCGCGCACAGGCTCGACGGCTTCCTTGACGCTGACATTCAAGGACGCGGAACTGCCGGGTGCGGGCGGCAGGCCGGCCGCCCGCTACCGGGAGGCCGGGGTGGGGTGGCGGGGCTCGGGCCGACTGTGGGCGGGGTCGTCGTCGGCGGTGCCCGGATCGGGTGGGGGCCCACCCGATCCGGCCGCGCCGGGGGTGAGCCCGGCTCAGAGGTACGCCGCGTACGCGTCCAGCGTCCGCAGCACCTCCGGTTCGGCGGCCGGGGGCAGTTGGAGGACGACCTCCTCGATGCCCAGGTCCGCGTAGTGGGCCAGCTTGCCCGGGTCGGGGAGGACCGCGTACGGGACGACGTGGAGGCCCTCCGGGTCGCGGCCCGCCGCCTCCCAGGCGGTACGGAGCGCGGGGACGGACTCCGTGAGGCCCCGGCCGCCGATCGGGAGCCAGCCGTCCGCGGACTCCGCGATCCGCGCGAAGAGCCTGGGGCCCGCCGCGCCGCCGATCAGGGTGCGCGGGCCGGTCAGCGGGCCGCGCGGCTGCTGGTACGGCTTGGGGTGGGCGTGGCTGGCCCGCACCGAAGCGAACTCGCCCTCGTACGCGGTCGGTTCCTGCGCCCACAGCGCGCGCATCAGCGCCAGCCGGTCGCGGCCCAGGCGCCGCCGCGTCGACCAGGTGACGCCGTGGTCGTCGGCCTCCTCGACGTTCCAGCCGTAGCCGATGCCCAGGGTGAAGCGGCCGGCGGAGAGGTGGTCGAGGGTGGCGACCTGCTTGGCCAGGTCGATCGGGTCATGCTGGGCGATCAGCGTGATGCCGGTGCCCAGGGTCAGCCGCTCGGTCACCGCGGCGGCCTGGGCGAGGGCGACGAACGGGTCCAGGGTGCGGCCGTACTCGCGGGGCAGGTCGCCGCCCGCCGGGTAGGGGGTCTCCCTGTTCACCGGGATGTGGGTGTGCTCGGGCAGGAAGAGCCCGGCGAACCCGCGCTGTTCGAGCTGGTGCGCGAGCCGCACCGGGGTGATGGTCTCGTCGGTGAGGAAGATCGTGGTGGCGATCCGCATACGAAGGCACCTCCGTCGTTGTCGCGTGACCGCTCCAACGTATGCCGTCCGGGGCGGGAAGCCTCGGCATCGGCGGCTCGACGGCCGCCCCGCTCCCCGCCCCGCACGCCCCGTCAGCCCGCTGTGGCGGCGTGCATGACGCGCGGCACGTTGGCGTGCATCGTGGCCGGGGCCAGCGTCACGGTGGAGCCCGGCGACGCGACCTGCGCGGTGGTGGAGGTGCCCGGGTAGAACCAGCGCCAGCTGCCGGGGCCGCTCGCGGTCACCGTCGCGGAGACGTGGCCCGCGCTGTTCGTCCTGACCGTCTTCACGGTCGTGTACGCGCTCGCCCCGGTCTTGCGGAACTGGAGCCTGACGCTCTGGCCGCCGTAGCCGCGGTACTCCAGCGCCTCCCAGTCGGCCCGGGTCAGTGCGCCCGTGACCTTGACCGTTCTGCCGCCGGAGAGCGGGCTCGGACCGGTCGCGGCGGCCGTCAGGGTCGCGGCGCGCTTGAGCTTGAAGGGGGCGACCCAGTCGAAGATCCAGTAGTCGCCGTCGTTGGCCTGCACGTTGCCGTAGGCGCACCAGTCACCGGCGGCGTCGTTGGCGTTCCGCTCGCTGTTGTAGTCGGGGAAGTCGTGCGGGTCGGCGCGCATCGTCGCCGTGCACTCCGAAGTGGTGGCGCTCAGCTTCTTGCACGTCGTGCCGACCAGCTCGACCGGTGCGCCGGCGGTGGAGCTCGCGTTGCCCGCCCGGATGTCGCGCAGGCTCTTGACGCCCGAGTTGTCCTTGATCGTCAGCTTGATCGGGAAGGTCACCGTCTTGCTGGTGCCGATGATGACGTTCTTGCCGTTGTTGGTCACCGCCTTGGTGACCCTGATGTCGCCCCGCCCCTCGGCGTGCGCCGTCGCTCCCCCCAGCACGGTCATGGCCACCGCGGTGGTCACCGTGCCCCAGAGCACAGGTCTTCGCATGTCCCCTCCTCCTCGCCCTCCGCCCCGGCTGCCGGGGTGGACGCGTCGGCACAGCGTAGAGGCCGGGCCGCAACGGCCGTACGCGGGCCCGGCGTTCCCCGTACGCGTGGGTCAGGCCGCTTTCCCGGCCGGGGCGGCGCCCCGGACCGACGCTCCCAGGACCCCCAGCCTCCCCGCGCACCCCCGCTGCTGCACCACCGCGAGCCCCGCGACCACCGCTCCCAGCGCCAGCCACCCCACCGGCCCGGCGGCCATCACCACGCCCGTCAGGAGCGGCGGGCCCGCCGACTTCTGGATGGACTGGGACATGCCGGCCACCCCCAGGTACGCGGCCCGTTCGTCCGGCGGGGACAGGAGGACGGCCAGCTCCCACGAGCTGACCGAGCGCATCAGCTCGGCCATCGTGACCAGAACGGCCGCGGCGAGCAGGGCGGTGGCCGCCGCCCAGGTACCGCAGCCGGTGGCGCCGGCCGTCAGGGCGCAGCAGACGAACATCAGGACCCCGTACAGCAGCACCGCCCGCACCGCCTTGCGCGGGCCCTCGGCCCTTCGGGAGACGGCCAGTTGGAGTACGACGACGAGCACGGTGTTGATGACGAGGAAGGCCGGTACGAGGGCGTGCGGGGCGGAGGTGCGGCTGACGAGCCACAGGGGGAGACCGACCGCGAGGACCGAGTCGTCCAGGTTCATGGGGATGTCCAGCAGCACGAAGCGGAGGTAACCCCGGTCCCGCCAGGGGCCTTTGGGGCGAGGGGCGGGGGTCGCGTCATCGGGTACGGGCTCCGCTCGTGCCACCTCCCTCGTCCGGCCGGCCGGCTCGCCCGTGCGCCACACCAGCGCCGCGGCGACGACGAAGGAGAGGGCGTTGCCGAGGATCAGGGCGCGGTAGGCGTCCGTGGTGCCGACGGCGAGGCCGATGGCGGCGAGTCCGGCGCCGAGCCCGTACCCGGCGTTCGCCGCACTGCGCGACAACGCCTGGTAGGCGACGCGGCGTTCGCCCGCCGCGCGGGTGGCGAACAGCATCTCCAGCGTCTTGGCCGCCCGGTCCCCCAGGTAGGTCACCGCGACCACCACGAGCAGCGCGCCGAAGCTCGTACAGAGCAGCACCAGCGTGAGCGTCACCAGCCGCAGCAGGTGGCAGCCGATGAGCAGCGGGCGCACCGGGAAGCGGCCGGCCAGGCGCCCGGCGAGGGGTGAGCCCGCGATGCCCGCGACACCGGCCGTGCCGAGCAGGACGCCGATCTGCTGGGCGCTGAGGTGGGTGACGAAGGTGAGGTAGAGGACCGAGGACGCCGCCCACAGGCCGGAGCCGGTGCGGTCGACGGCCAGGGCGAGCAGCATGATCCGGGCGTCCCGGCCGCCCGGTGGGTTGCGTAGCTGGGCGATCAGGCCGCCGTGTCCGACCTCGGTCTCCGCCGCTTCACTGCCCCCTGTACGACGCACCGCCACCCCGAAATGTATCTCGACATCAAGAGATCAACCGCCCCAGAGTCTGCCGGGCGAGATTCTCGACGTCAAGACACTTGATTCCGAGATACTTGATGTCGAGGAATGAGTACCGGGGCACGCCCCCCCTCCGACCGCACTCGCACGAGCCCTGCGGGGCACTCAACTGCGCTGCTCCATAAGGGAGTTCAGGGGGAACGGGTTCCGCCGGGGCGTGATCGGCCGGTGCCGTACTGTTCGGCCCATGACTGCGGGTTTCGAGGGAAGCGTGATCGACGGGCGCTTCGAACTGCTGGAACGGCTCGGCGGCGGCGGGATGGGGCTCGTCTGGCGGGCACGCGACATCGTCCTGCACCGGGAAGTAGCACTGAAGGAGGTCCGGCCGCCGGACCCGGAACTGCTGCGGCTACGCCCCGACGCTGCGGAGATGCTACGCAAACGCGTGCTGCGCGAGGCCGTCTCACTGGCACGGATCACTCACCCGAACGTCGTGACAATCCACCACATCGTGAGCTCCACGGAGGTGGAGCACCCCTGGCTGGTCATGGAACTGGTCCACGGCGGTTCACTCCAGGACCGCCTGGAACGCGGCCTGTACACCCCCACCGAGGCAGCCCGCCTGGGCCGCGGCGTACTCGCCGGACTACAAGCCGCACACGAAGCGGACATCCTCCACCGCGACGTGAAACCCGGCAACGTACTGCTGCGCACCGACGGCACACCCCTGCTCACCGACTTCGGAATCGCCGCCGTACGCGAAGCCACCAGCCTCACCAACACCGGCGAACTCGTCGGCTCCCCCGACTACATGGCCCCCGAACGACTGCGCGGCCACGACGACGACCCCTCCTCCGACCTCTGGTCACTGGCCATGATGCTCTACGTCGCGGTCGAAGGACACAACCCCATGCGCCGCTCCTCCACCCTCGCCACCCTCGCCGCGATCCTCGAAGAAGACGTCCCACCGCCCCAACGCGCGGACGCCCTCGGCCCCGTACTGCGCTCCGTCCTCATCAAGGACGTGGCCTCCCGGCCCGACGCGGAACACCTCGACCAACTCCTCGCACAGGCCGCCGGAGACCGCGCCCTGACGGTCATCGACGGCGTGACCGCGCCTCCCGTACCGACAACCGGCCCCGCAGAGGCGGATGGGAAGGCTGAAGCCGACGCGGCCGGCGCGGTCCCGGTCGCGTACACCCGCACGGAGTCGTCGGCCCCCGCTCCACCGGAACGGGAAGCCGCCACCACCGGCCCACCCCCGAAGCGAGACCGCCCACCGGCCGAACCGAAACCCGCCGGCGCACCCTCTGCGCCCGAGGAGACCGACGGCCGGGGCAATCCCGCCGCACGGACGAGCCGGACACCCCTGCGCGGCGCCAGTGCCGACCGGACCCGGCGTCGCGTACTGATCCCCGGAGTCCTGCTCGCCGTCTTGGCCGCCGGGCTGCTGGCCAATGAATTCATACCCGGCACCACCGACGACGACAAACCGTCCGGCGGCGCCGCGCCCACCCACTCCGCCCCCCGCTCTCCCACCCCCACCCCGTCCCCCTCACGCACCTCCAGCCCCTCACCTTCGCCCACACCCACAACGGAGACCGATCTCCTCACCCCCTCCGGCGGCCGGCGACTCGTCAAGAAGATGAAGGCGGTGACGGGCAGAACGGAGGTGCTCTGGCTCGATCTGCACCCGAGTCGAGCCACCGGCAACGTGATCGTGAAGGCCGGGAACATGCCGGACGGCAAGGTGTTCGACGGCTTCGACTACCGGGACGGCCGGGGCAACCGCCATGGCAACGAAGGTCTGGTCAACGGCCAGCGCATGACGGACCTCTCCCAGGTGGACTGGGACGCCCTGCCCCGGCTTCTCCACATATGCCAGACCGAACTGGGCGTACGGAAGGCAGACCCCGATGCCAGCCACGTGATCTTCGCCTGGAACAACGGAAGGCCGGCCATGGAGATCTACGCCAGCGGCGCGTACCAGACATCGGCCACGCTGATCGCCGGACTCGACGGTGAGATCATCAAGCGCAACAAGGCGGAATGACCGACCGAAGAGGGCCGCCGCCTCACCGGCCCGCCCGGAAATCGCCTGCCACCCTCGGCGCCCGCCCCCTCACCCCGGCCAGACGATCGACTGCACCTCGCTGTACGCGTGCAGCGCGTACGAGCCCACGTCCCGGCCGACGCCGCTCCGTTTGAACCCGCCGAACGGCGCCTCCATGTTCCGGCCGATCGTGTTCACGCCCACCCCGCCGGCCCGCAGCCTGCGGGCCACCCGGAAGGCGCGGGCCACATCGCCGGACCAGACGTAGTCGATCAGCCCGTAGTCGCTGTCGTTGGCCAGCGCGATGCCCTCCTCCTCGTCGTCGAAGGGGACCACCACCACGACCGGGCCGAAGATCTCCTCGCGCACCACCCGCATGTCCGGGGTGCAGTCCGCCAGCAGCGTCGGGGCGACGTAGAAGCCCCGGCCCGTGGGGTCGGGCCGTTCGCCGCCCGTGACGATCCGGGCCCCCTCCTCGCGGCCGAGCTCCACGTACGACTCCACGCGGTCGCGATGGGCGGCGGAGATGACCGGCCCGACGACCGTGCCCTTCACCGCCGGATCGCCGACCTTCAAGTGACCGGCGTACGCGGCCAGTTGGGCGATCAGCGCGTCCTGGACGCCCCGCTGGACCAGGACGCGGGTCGGAGCCGTACAGATCTGTCCGCTGTAGAACGAGAACGTCGTACCGATCCCCGCGACCGCCGCGCCCAGGTCCGCGTCCTCGAAGACGAGGGCCGCCCCCTTGCCGCCCAGCTCCATCAACTGCCGTTTCATGGAACGGCCGCAGACCTCCGCGATCCGCTGCCCGACCGCCGTGGAGCCGGTGAAGCTCACCATGTCCACGTCCCCGGCGTCGACGGCCGCCTCGCCCACCTCAGGAGCCGAGCCGCTGACGACGTTGACGACACCCGGCGGGACGCCCGCCTCGGCCAGCGCCTCGGCCATCCGGTAGACGGAGAGCGGGTCCTGCGGGGCCGGCTTCACGACGACGGTGTTGCCCATGGCCAGCGCGGGGGCGATCTTGCCCGCCGGGTTGGCCCAGGGGTTGTTGTACGAGGTGACGCACGTGACGACGCCGACCGGCTGGCGTACGGCCAGCGCGCCGAAGATCCCGGCCCGGCCCATCGGACCGGCCTCGTTGATCTGCGGCGCGACCGCCTCCTCGACGGGTTCGAGCGCCCCCTTCGCGTACCGCCGGAACCGGGCCGCGCCCACGGCGACCTGCATCCCCCGGGCCGTCGCGGTGGTGGCGCCGCTCTCCGCGCGGGCGAGGTCCGCGAGGGCGGCGGAGTCCCGCTGGATCAGGCCGGCCGCGCGGTCGAGGATCGCGGCGCGTTCCCCGGGGCGGGTCCGGGACCAGGAGGCGAAGGCGGCACGGGCGGCGGCCGCCGCCTCGTACACCTGCGCCCGGCTCGCCTCGGGGGCCAGGCCCACGGTCTCCTCGGTGGCCGGGTCGGTCACCTCGTAGTGGCCGCCGGCCGGTTCGGTCCACTCGCCGTCGATGAACAGGCGCTGGGGCGCGTTCGTCACCGGGTGCTCACCGTCCTGGTGTCGCGGCCGGAGCGCAGCACCGTGCCCGGGACGGCCCCGGTCACCTTGTCGTCGCGCAGGGTCTCCACCCCGTTGACCCGGACCGACACGATCCCGAGGGCCTTGGAGTCGAGCCGGGGGCTGTCGCCCGGCAGGTCGTGGACGAGGGTCGCCGGGCCCGCGTCGACGCGCTCGGGGTCGAAGAGGACGAGGTCGGCGTGGAAGCCCTCCTCGACCCGGCCGCGTTCCCGCAGGCCGAAGAGGCGCGCGGGGTCGTCGGTGAGCATCTTCACCGCCCTCTCCAGCGGCAGGAGCTTCCGGCCGCGCAGGCAGTCGCCGAGGAAGCGGGTCGTGTAGGGGGCGCCGCACATCCGGTCCAGGTGCGCGCCCGCGTCCGAGCCGCCGAGCAGCACGTCCTCGTGGTCCCAGGTCTCCCTGCGCAGCGCCCAGGAGGCCGGGTCGTTGTCGGTGGGCATCGGCCACAGCACCGTACGCAGCTCGTCGGCGGCGCAGATCTCGACCAGGCAGTGGAAGGGGTCCTGGCCGCGCTCGGCCGCGATGTCCTTCACGACCCGGCCGGTCAGGCCCTCGTTGGCCGCGCTGTAGGTGTCGCCGATGACATACCGGCCGAAGTCCGCGAGGCGCCGGAAGACACCGGCCTCCTTGCTGTCGGCGCGGCGCAGCATCCCGGCACGGGTGTCCGCGTCCCGCAGCCGCTCGATGCGTTCGGGTACGGGCAGGGCGAGGATGTCGCCCCAGCCGGGGATCAGGTTGAGCGCGCAGAACGTGCCGAGCGACATGTTCATCGGGGTCAGGATCGGCATGGTCAGCGCGACGACCCGGCCGCCGGCCCGGCGGGCGCGCTCGCTGGGCACGAGCTGGCGCGGTACGCGTGCGGGGACGGCGGCGTCG
This sequence comes from Streptomyces sp. Mut1, assembly GCF_030719295.1. Taxonomy (NCBI): domain Bacteria; kingdom Bacillati; phylum Actinomycetota; class Actinomycetes; order Kitasatosporales; family Streptomycetaceae; genus Streptomyces; species Streptomyces castrisilvae. The sequence continues at coordinate 3,254,445 of NZ_CP120997.1, forward strand.
ATGGTCAGCACGTTCCAGTTCAGCGGGCGCCCGGCGGCGGCCGTCATGTCCACGAGCAGGTCGATCTCCTCGTCGGCGAACTGGTCCAGGCAGCCCGCGACGATCGCCTCGATCTGCGTGCCCTCGTGCTCGCCGACGGCCCGGCAGAGCGCGAGCAGTTCCTCCGGCAGCGCGTGCCGCGACGCGACGGGCCGGCCGTCGCCGTCGGAGTGGGTCGAGGACTGCGTGGTGGACAGCCCCCACGCCCCGGCGGCCATCGCGTCGTGGAACAGCGCCAGCATGGCGTCCATCTGCTCGGGCGTCGGCTGCCCGCCGATCGCGTCCGCGCCCATGACGTGGCGGCGCAGGGCGCAGTGCCCGACCATGAACCCGGCGTTGACGGCGATCCGGCCCTCCAGCGCGTCGAGGTACTCCCGGAATCCGGACCAGGTCCAGTCGACGCCCTCCTCCAGCGCCTTGAGGGCCATGCCCTCGACCCGCGCCATCATGCGCCGCGTGTAGTCGGCGTCCTCGGGGCGGTCCGGGTGCAGCGGGGCCAGCGTGAACCCGCAGTTGCCTCCGGCGACGGTCGTGACGCCGTGGTTCATCGAGGGCGTGGCGTACGGGTCCCAGAACAGCTGCGCGTCGTAGTGCGTGTGCGGGTCGACGAAGCCGGGCGCGAGGACGAGCCCGTGGGCGTCCTCGCTGGTCACGGCCTCCTCGGTGACGGTGCCTGGCTCCGCGATGACGGCGATGCGGCCGTCGCGCACGCCGACGTCCGCCGGGTAGGAGGGCCCGCCCGTGCCGTCCACGACGGTCGCTCCGCGGATGAGGTGGTCGAGCATGGCGGGGTCCCTTCCTGTCCTGTGGGTGTGGTGTGCGGGGGGTGCTGGGGGGGGTGATGTGCGCCGGGGCGCTGTGGGTGTGGTGTGCGCCGGGGTGCGTACGGCCGCGGTACGCACCCCGGCCGGCGAGCGACGGACCGGGATGCCGCCGCCCGTTCGGGGATCTCCGAGAGGAGCGGGGGTACGGGGGCAGCGCCCCCGCGACTACGCCGCGTCCCGGAACCGGGACGTCCGGTGGACCGGGTCCGTGTCGATCGCCGGAATCACGTGCTCCCCGATCAGCCGGATCGACTCGAGCGTGTCCTCGCGCCCGATCCCGATCGGCAGGCCGAAGCTCAGCTGGTCCGCCCCCGCCCGCTCCCACCTCCGGCACTGGGCCAGCACCTCGTCCGGGTCGCCGCAGATCATCAGCTCCTCGGCGATCAGCAGCTCGATGATCTCCTCGGTGTACTCCGGCAGCAGCTCGGGCCACTCCGGGATGCCCTCGGGACGGGGGAACGTGTCGTGGTAGCGGAACAGCAGCGACTGGAGGTAGTTGAGCCCGCCGCCGACCGCGATCTCGACCGCCTTCGCATGGGTCTCCGCGCAGATCGCGGTGGAGGTGACCATGACGTTGTCGTTGACGAAGTCACCGACCGGCTCGGCGTCCTTGACGGCGGTCTTGTAGGAGTCGACGACCCACTCCATGTCGGAGACCTTCTGCACGCTGAAGCCCAGCACACCGAGCCCACGCCGCCCGGCCATCGCGTACGAGGACGGCGAGCCGGCCGCGTACCACATCGCCGGGTGGGACTTCCCGTACGGCTTGGGCAGGATCTTGCGCGGCGGGAGCGACCAGTGCTTGCCCTGGAAGCCGACGTACTCGTCCTGGAGCCACATCTTGGGGAACTCGGCGATGGTCTCCTCCCACAGCTCCTTGGTGTGGTTCATGTCGGTGATGCCCGGCATGAACCCGAGGATCTCGTGGCTGCCCGCCCCGCGCCCGGAGCCGAATTCGAAGCGGCCCTCGGAGAGGTGGTCGAGCATGGCGACCTTCTCCGCGACCTTGACCGGGTGGTTGACCGGGGCGAGCGGGTTGAAGATGCCGGAGCCGAGGTGGATGCGCTCGGTCGCGTGGGCGAGGTAGCCCAGGTAGACGTCGTTGGCGGAGAGGTGCGAGTACTCCTCCAGGAAGTGGTGCTCGGAGGCCCAGGCGTACTTGAAGCCGGACTTGTCCGCCTGGATGACGTACTCGGTCTCCTCGATCAGCGCCTTGTGCTCTGCCCCGGGGTCCGCCTGGGCCCGCGCGGCGGGCACGTACCCCTGTACAAAGAGCCCGAATTCCAAGGGGGTTCACCGTCCTCAATCGTTTCTGACGCATCGTCAGATCGTGATGTGCGTCCGACTGTTCCACCGGGGCCGGGGTCAGTCAATAGCTGACGCATCGTCAGAAGAGGCTGACGCCGGCCAGCCAGCCGCCGTCGATGACGAACGGCTGGCCGGTGATGTACGAGGAGTCGTCCGAGGTCAGGAAGAGGGCGAGCGCCGCCACCTCCTCGGGCCTGCCGATCCGGCCGAGCGGCACGAGCTTGCGGTAGAGCGCGTCCACCGCCTCCTTGGTCTCCTCCGGGTCCGCGTCCGGGTCCAGCGCCGCCGGGTTGGTCATCGCGGTGTCCACCGCACCCGGGCACAGCGCGTTGACCCGGACCCCCTTGGCCGCCAGCTCCACCGCCGCCACCCGGGTCAGCCCCAGCACGGCGTGCTTGCTCGCCGCGTACGCGCCGACGAACGCCATCCCGGTGAGCCCGGTGTACGAGGAGGTGTTGACGATCGTGCCGCCCCCGGCCTCCGCGATCAGCGGCGCGACGGTCCTGATCCCGAGGAACGCCCCCACCTGGTTGACCTGCACCACCTGCTGGAACTCCTCCAGCGGCGTGCCCACCAGCTCGTTGAAACGCAGGATGCCCGCGTTGTTGACCAGCCCGTCGATCTTCCCGAAGGCGCCCCGGGCGGCGGCGACGGCGGCCTGCCAGTCCTCCTCCCGGCGCACGTCCAGGTGGACGTAGAGCGCGGACTCCTCCCCCAGCTCCTTCGCGAGCGCCGCGCCCTGCTCGTCCAGCACGTCGGCGATCACCACCTGGGCGCCCTCGGCGGCGAAGAGCCGCGCCTCCTGTTCGCCCTGCCCGCGCGCGGCTCCGCTGATCAGCACGGTCCGTCCGTCCAGCTTGCCCATGACCTGACTCCTACCTGTCGGGGTTGTCGAGGTGAGGTGCGACTTCGGCGGCGAACGCCGCCATCTGATCGGTCAGTTCGCTCACGCCCCGGCTGCGGAAGCGCACCTGGATCTGGTGGACGCCCATCGCGGCGTACGCGCGCAGCGAATCGGCGAGGGCCTCCGGCTTCCCGCTGAGCGTGCGCCGCCCGACGGACCAGCCGGGCTCCCCCACGTACAGCGGTTCGGTGATGGCTCCGACGGTGATCGGCCCGGCCACCCCCGCCTCCGCGCGGAGCGCGTGCAGCCGGGCGATCTGCGCGGGCAGCCGGTCCCGGGGATCACCCTGCGGCAGCCAGCCGTCCCCCCGCACGGCGGCCCGGCGCAGCGCGGCGGGCGAGGAGCCGCCCACCCAGAGGGGCACCCGTTCCTGGGCGGGCCGGGGCAGCTGCCCGAGGCCGCCGAAGGCGTACCGCTCCCCCGCGAACTCCGGGTACTCCTCGGGCCCGAGCGCGGCCCTGAGCGCGTCGATGCTCTCGTCGAGCACGGCCCCGCGCCCGTCGAAGTCCGCCCCGAGCGCCTCGAACTCCTCGCGCACATGACCGGCCCCGACACCGAGGATCAGCCGGCCGCCGCTGAGGTGGTCGAGGGTGGCGTACTGCTTGGCGGTGGCCAGCGGATGACGGAGCCCGACGACGGCGACATGGCTCATCAGCAGGACGCGCTCGGTGACCCCGGCGAGGAAGGCGAGGGTGGCCACCGGGTCGTACCAGACGGTGCCCATGCCCGCCGCGAGCCGGCGCGGGACGGCGACGTGGTCGCAGCCGGCGATGTAGGCGAAGCCGGTCCGGTCGGCGGCGCGGGCGATCTCGGCGAGGTCGGCCGGGGTGGCCCCGGCCTCCCACGGCTCGGCGAAGAGGGCACTCTGCGACTGGATGGGCAGCTGCATCCCGTACGACAGCGGCCCGGTGAGCGGTATCGGCACCGAACGACCCCTTCCCCTCGACCTGACGGCCCGTCACTTGAGGGCCGCGGGGGGCCATCGTCGTATCTGACGAGTCATCAGGCAAGGGGGAGGGGCGAACCGGGCGGGCGGCCTACTCGGGATCGCGGGCGAACCGGGCCCTGGACCAGAAGTAGCCGAGGACGGCCAGACCGACGCACCAGGCCACCGCGAGCCGGCCGTTGTGACCGATCTCCGTACCGAGCAGCAGTCCGCGCAGGGTCTCGATGGCCGGTGTGAAGGGCTGGTACTCGGCGACCGGCCGGAACCAGCCGGGCATCGAACCCAGCGGGACGAACGCGCTGGAGATGAGGGGCAGGAGGATCAGGGGCGTGGCGTTGTTGCCGGCGGCCTCCGCGTTGGGGCTGCCCAGGCCCATACCCACGGCGATCCAGGTGAAGGCCAGGGCGAAGAGGGCGAGGAGCCCGAAGGCGGCGAACCACTCCAGGACGGTGGCGTCGGTGGAGCGGAAGCCCATGGCCACCCCGACGGCGCCGACGAACACGACGCTCATGAGCGTCCGCAGGACGCTTCCCATGACATGGCCGAACAGGACCGAGCTCCGGTGGATCGCCATGGTGCGGAAGCGGGCGATGATGCCTTCGCTCATGTCCATGGAGACCGAGACGGCGGTGCCGACGGTGGTCGAGCCGATGGTCATCAGCAGGATGCCCGGCACGATGTACGCGATGTACGCGTCGCGGCCCGCGCCGCCGCTCATGGTGTCGCCGAAGATGTAGACGAACAGCAGGAGCATCATCACCGGAGTGAGCAGCAGGTTCAGGGTGAGCGACGGGTAGCGCCGGGCGTGGAGCAGGTCGCGGCGCAGCATGGTGGCCGAGTCGCGCACGGCGAGGGAGAGGGTGCTCATCGGACGGCCTCCTCGGCCGGGGCGGGGACGGCGGCGTCGGTGAGTGCGAAGAAGACGTCGTCCAGGTCGGGGGTGTGCACGGTGAGTTCGTCGGCCTCGACACCGGCGGCGTCCAGCCGGTCGAGGATCGCGCGCAGGGCGCGCTGGGTGCCGTCGCTGGGCAGATGCAGGGCGAGGGACTCGTCGTCCGGAGTGGCGTCCGCCAGGGCGAGGGCGGCGGCGCGGTAGGCGTCCGGACCGGTGAAGCGCAGCCGTACGTGCCCGCCGGGGACGATCCGCTTCAGCTCGTCGGCACTGCCCTCCGCGGCGATCCTGCCGCGGTGGAGTACGGCGATGCGGTCGGCGAGTTCGTCGGCCTCCTCCAGGTACTGGGTGGTGAGGAAGACGGTCACGCCTTCGGCGACCAGGCCCCGGATGATGCCCCACATGGTGTGGCGGCTGCGCGGGTCGAGGCCGGTGGTCGGCTCGTCCAGGAAGATGATGCGCGGGTTCCCGACGAGGGTCATCGCGATGTCGAGGCGCCGCTTCATGCCGCCGGAATAGGTGGAGGCCGGTTTGCCCGCCGCTTCGGTGAGGTCGAACCGGGCCAGGAGCTCCGCGACGACCCGCCGCCCCTCGGCCTTGGACAGGTGGTGCAGGTCCGCCATCAGGAGCATGTTCTCCTCGCCGGTGATCAGCCCGTCCACGGCGGAGAACTGCCCGGTGACGCCGATCGCGGCGCGCACCGCCTGCGGCTCGGTGGCCAGGTCGTGGCCGCCGACGCCGATCGGGCCGGAGCCCTCGCCGGGCGGGATGAGCGTGGAGAGGATCTTGACGACGGTGGTCTTGCCGGCGCCGTTCGGGCCGAGCAGCGCGAACACGGTCCCGGCCGGAATACGCAGATCGATCCCGTCGAGCACGACCTTGTCGCCGTACGACTTGCGCAGCCCGCCCGCCGCGATGGCCGGGTTCGTCATGGCAGAAGCTCCTTCGGGGTCCTTCTCCGGTCGCGCGGACCCCACCGGCCCGCACTTTCCGATGCCCGAAACGCTACGTTGCGTTCACGATCCCAGCAACGACATCAGCCAACACTGAGCACATAAACACACGTCAGAGCAGCGAAGTTGATGCAATGGGTTACAGATAACGCAACGAATAGCACCTCGATACGTTGCAATGAAATGGACACGAACGCTATAGTCGCCCACCGGAAGCCGCACCGGTCGCCCCACGGCCGCCCCACGGCCGCGACCGGGCCACGCACGAAGGAGACCGCGATGCCGGGAGGCAGGCTCACCCAGCAGGAACGCCGGCAGATCGCCCGGGGTGTGGCCGAGGGCCTGCCCTACGCCGAGATCGCGCGGAGCCTGGACCGCCCCACCTCGACCGTCACCCGCGAGGTGACGCGCAACGGCGGCCCCGCCGCCTACCGCGCCGAGACCGCCCACCGCGCCACCGAGCACCGCGCCCACCGCCGCCGCGGGGCCGGGCCCCGCGAGACGCGCCCGGCCCCGCAGCCGTACGGGCGCGACGCCGACGCGGTGCGCGCGTACGAGGAGGTGTTCACCTCGATGATCATGGCGTCGGGCGCGCCCCCGATGGTGTCCCGGGTGCTGGCCTGCCTGTCCCTCACCGACAGCGGGAGCCTCACCGCCGCCGGTCTCGCCGGGCGACTCGGGGTCAGCCCGGCGTCCGTCTCCAAGGCGATCACCTACCTGGAGGGCCAGGGCATGATCCGCCGGGAGCGCGACGGTGGCCGCCGCGAGCGCTACACCGTGGACGACGACATCATGTACGACTCCATGATGGCGAGCGCCCGCTCGACCGCCGAACTCGCGCGGACCGCACGCGAGGGCGCCCCCGTCTTCGGTCCCGGGACCCCGGCGGGCATCCGCCTGGAGAACATGGCCCGGTTCCTGGACCACGTCTCCGAGGCCGTGGCCCGCGCGGCGGAGCAGGCCCGCGACCTCCTCCACACGAAGCCGGGCACGCCGCCCCCCGACGCCCCGGCCTGACCGCGCCCCCGGCAACCGGGGACGCGGCCGGGACGCCCCTCGCTCCCGGCCCGGCCTTCTCACTCCCGATCCGGCCGCCTCAACTACCGGCCCGGCGCCCTCACTTGCGGTACAGCCCCCTCACTCCCGGCCCGGCGCCCTCACTTGCGGTACAGCTCCTCGATCTCCGCCGCGAAGTCCCGCGCGATGGCGTCCCGCTTCAGCTTCAGCGACGGCGTGAGGTGCCCGCCCTCCTCGGTGAAGTCCACCGGCAGGACCGTGAACTTGCGGATCGACTCGGCCCGGGAGACGAGCCGGTTGGCCTCGTCCACCGCGCGCTGGAGCGCCGTGCGCAGCTCCTCGTCGTGGACGAGTTCGCGCATCGGGACGTCCTGCTTCTTGCGCATCTGCCGCCAGTGCGCGAGCCCGTCCGGCTCCAGGGTGATCAGGGCGGTGATGAACGAGCGGTTGTCGCCGACCACCATGCACTGGCTGACCAGCGGGTGGGCGCGCAGCCAGTCCTCCAGCGGGGCCGGGGTGACGTTCTTGCCGCCCGAGGTGATGATGATGTCCTTCTTGCGGCCGGTGATCGTGAGGTAGCCGTCCTCGTCGAGCGCGCCGAGGTCTCCGGTGGGGAACCAGCCGCCGTCGAGCACGGACACGGCCTCGCCGCGCTCGGTGTCCCAGTACCCCTGGAACACCTGCCCGCCGCTGAGCAGCACCTCGCCGTCGTCGGCTATCCGGACGGCGGTGCCGGGCATCGGCCAGCCGACCGTGCCCAGCCGGGGCTTGAGCGGCGGGGTGACGGTGGCGGCTGCGGTGGTCTCCGTCAGGCCGTAGCCCTCGAAGATCTCGATGCCGGCGCCCGCGTAGAACGCGGCGAGCCGGCGGCCCAGCGGGGAGCCGCCGCAGATCGCGTACCGGACGTGGCCGCCGAGCGCGGCCCGGATGCGGCGGTAGACCAGCGGGTCGTACAGGGCGCGGGCGGCCCGCAGCCCGAGGCCGGGGCCCGGCCCCGTGCCGTGTTCGGCGGCCTCGACGGCCTGGCCGTAGCGCTGGGCGATCCGGGCGGCCCGGTCGAAGGAGGAGGCGCGGCCCATCTTCTCGGCGGTGGCCCGGCCGGTGTTGTAGACCTTCTCCAGGACGTACGGGATGGCCAGCAGGAACGACGGTTTGAACCCGGCCAGGTCGGCGAGCAGGTCCTCGGTTTGGATCGACGGGGCGTGGCCGAGGCGTACCCGGGCCCGCAGGCAGCCGATCGCGACCATCCGGCCGAAGACGTGCGACAGCGGCAGGAACAGCAGCGTGGACGCGGGGTATTTGCTGACCGACTTGAAGACCGGGTGCAGCAGCTCGATCGCGTTGTCGACCTCGGCGAAGAAGTTGCCGTGGGTCAGCACGCACCCCTTGGGGCGGCCCGTGGTGCCGGAGGTGTAGATGAGGGTGGCCGGGGTCTCCGGCTCCAGGGTGGCGCGGCGGGCGGCGACAGCGTCGTCCGGGAGGTCCTTGCCGAGCTTCTTCAGCCGGCCGAGCGCGCCCGTGTCGAACTGCCAGAGGTGGGCGAGGTCGCCGAGCTGCTTGCGTTCCTGGCTGATGATCCGGCCCTGGTCGGCGGTCTCGACGGCGCAGGCGACGGCCCCGGAGTCCTGGAGTATCCAGCGGGTCTGGAAGGCGGAGGAGGTCGGGTAGATGGGGACGGTGACCAGCCCGGCGGCCCAGGCGGCGAAGTCGAGCAGCGTCCACTCGTACGTCGTACGGGCCATGATCGCGATGCGGTCGCCGCCGCGCAGGCCCTCGGCGATCAGGCCCTTGGCGACGGCGAGCACCTCGGCGGCGAACTCGGCCGCCGTCACGTCCTGCCAGCTGCCGTCGGGCTGCTTGCGGCTGAGGACGGCGTCGGCGGGGGCCTCGCGGGCGTTGTCGAACGGTATCTCGGCGAGCGAGCCGCGCCGGACGGGCGGGGCGAACGCCGGTACGGAGACCTGCCGGACGGTGCCGTCGGCGTCCCGGACCTTGGCCGGCTCGACCAGGACGGGGGCGGCGGGTGCGGGGGACGGGGCGGGTGGCGTGGACACGAGCGGCTCCTCGGCATCGGGGGCGGGCGGTTCACTGCGACCGGCGGGTGACGGCCGGCTGGTTCTCGTACGAGGTAGGGAGGGGGCGGGGGCCCCCGGTGGCTGTGCGCGTACGGCGGGGGCGGGGGCCCCCGGTGGCCGTGCGCGTACGGCGGGGGGGGCGTCGGCCCCCCGTGTGCGTGCGCGTACGGCCGACGCCGGGACGACGACAACTGGTACACGCCCGTACGGCCGACGCCAGGACGACGACAACCGGTACGTGCGCCTGCGGCCGACGCCGGCCCGGCCGGACGGCGCGGGGGTGCTGGTGCGCCCGGCCGGGGGCCGGAACCGGCGCGCGGTCCCGCCGCGCACCGCTCACGTCCTCGCGGGGCGCGGCCTCACACGCGTTCGAGGATGGCCGTGACGCCCTGGCCGCCCGCCGCGCAGATCGAGATCAGGCCCCGGCCCGGCGCGTCCCGCTCCGCGAGGAGCTTGGCCAGCGTGGCGACGATCCGGGCGCCCGTCGCGGCGAACGGGTGCCCGGTGGCGAGGGAGGACCCCGCCACGTTGAGCCGGTCCCGGTCGACGGGCGCGAGCCCCCGCTTCTCCCAGGCGGCCAGCGTGGCCAGCACCTGGGAGGCGAACGCCTCGTGGATCTCGAAGAGGTCGAAGTCCTCGATGCCGAGCCCGGCCCGCTCCAGCAGCCGGGGCACCGCGTACGCGGGCGCCATCAGCAGCCCGTCCTCGCCGCCCACGTAGTCGACGGCGGCCGTCTCGTACAGGGACAGATACGCCTGCGGCTCCAGACCGTGCCGCTCGGCCCACTCCTCGCTCGCCAGCAGCACCGTCGCGGCGCCGTCCGTGAGCGGGGTCGAATTGCCCGCGGTCATCGTCGCGTCCGGGTGGTCCGTGCCGAACACCGGCTTCAGCGTGGCGAGTTTCTCCACGGTGGAGCCGGGGCGCAGGTTCTGGTCCCGGTCCAGGCCGAGGTACGGGACGACGAGGTCGTCCAGGAAGCCCCGCTCGTACGCGGCGGCGAGCCGCTGGTGGCTGGTGGCGGCGAGGAGGTCCTGATCGGCGCGGGCTACGTCCCACTGCCGGGCGGTGACCGCCGCGTGATCGCCCATCGAGAGACCGGTGCGGGGTTCCGCGTTGCGCGGGATGTCGGGGACGAGGTGCCGGGGCCGTACGCCCGTGAGGGCCTTCGCCCGGCCGCCCGCCGACTTCGCGCGCCGGGCCGACAGCAGCAGCCTGCGCAGCTCGTCGTTGACGCCGAGCGGCGCGTCGCTCGTGGTGTCCGTACCGCCCGCGACGGCCGAGTCGATGGCCCCGAGCATGATCTTGTTGGCGGCGGCGATCACCGCCTGGAGGCCGGTGCCGCAGGCCTGCTGGACGTCGTACGCGGGGGTGCGCGGGTCGAGCCGCGAGCCGAGCACGGTCTCGCGGGCCAGGTTGAAGTCGCGGCTGTGCTTGAGCACCGCGCCCGCGGCGAACTCGCCGACCGTCTCCCCCTGGAGCCCGAACCGCTCGACGAGCCCGTCCAGCGCGGCGGTCAGCATCTGCTGGTTGGACGCCCGCGCGTAGGGCCCGTCGGAACGGGCAAAGGGGATGCGGCTGCCGCCGATGACCGCGACCCGGCGGGGCTGCGGGAGTGCGAGGGGGATCAACTCGACCAACTCATCTCGACCAACTCCTGACTCTTGAGTAACCTTACTCTGGAGTAAATCTACGACCGAGCAGGGAGTCTGGACAATGGCCGACCGCTATCTGCACCTGACCGGCACGGCACCCGGCAAGTTCCTCACCCGGAAGCTCGGCCTCCCCCAGCCCGCGCGACTGCGCCGCTGGACCCTGGAGACCCCGGCGCTCACCGGCCCGGTCCTCCACCTCACCGCCGGGGAGTCCGCCGTCACCCAGGAGCTTTCCGCGCTCCTCGCCGCGACCGGCCTGGAGGTCGCCGCACGCGCCGACCGGCCCGCCGCGCTCGTGCTGGACGCGACGGCCGTCGACACCGCCGCCGGGCTCGCCGCCGTGCACGCGGCCCTGCACCCGGTCGTGCGCTCGCTCGCCCCGGGCGGCCGGGTCGTCGTCCTCGGGGTGCGGCCGTCCCCGGACGACCACCACCAGGCCGCCGCCCAGCAGGCACTTGAGGGGTTCGTGCGCTCCCTCGGCAAGGAGATCGGCAAGGGCGCCACCGTGCAGCTGGTGCGCATCGCCCCCGGAGCCGTCGCCGCCGCCGGCTCCACGCTGCGCTTCCTGCTCTCGCCCCGGTCCGCGTACATCAGCGGCCAGGTCATCGAGGTCACCGACGCCGCCCCCGACCCGGTCGCCGACTGGGCCGCCCCGCTGGCCGGCCGCACCGCCCTGGTCACCGGCGCGGCCCGGGGCATCGGCGCCTCCGTCGCCTCGGTCCTGGCCCGCGACGGCGCCCGGGTCATCTGCCTGGACATCCCGCAGGCCCAGGAGGACCTGGTGCGCACCGCCGACCGCCTCGGCGCCACCGCGCTCCCGCTGGACATCACGGCGGACGACGCGGCCGAACGCATCGCGGCCGCCGCCCCCGACGGGCTCGACATCCTCGTCCACAACGCCGGCATCACCCGCGACCGGCGGCTCGCCAACATGCCCGCCGAGCGCTGGGCCTCGGTCATCGACGTCAACCTGGACAGCGTCCTGCGCACCACCGACGCCCTGCTGAAGGCCGGCACGGTCAACCGGGGCGGCCGGATCGTCGCCACCGCCTCCATCGCGGGCATCGCCGGCAACAACGGCCAGACCAACTACGCGGCCAGCAAGGCCGGCATCATCGGCCTCGTCCGCTCCCTGGCCCCGCGCGCCGCCGCCGACCACGGCGTCACGGTCAACGCGGTCGCCCCCGGCTTCATCGAGACGAAGATGACCGCGGCCGTCCCCCTCTTCATCCGCGAGGCGGGCCGCCGGATGAACTCCCTGGCGCAGGGCGGCCTCCCGGTCGACGTCGCCGAGACCACCGCCTGGTTCGCCCAGCCCGCGTCGGCGGCCGTCAACGGCCAGGTCGTCCGGGTCTGCGGCCAGAGCCTGCTGGGGGCGTGACCCCGTGCCGAGCCTGACCCTCTCGCTGGCCCGGGGCGCCGTCACCTCCCCGTTCAAAAGGGCCGGACGGCCGGACGCCACCCTCCCCGCCGACCGCCTCAGCCTGCCGGCCGCCCCCGTCGCACCCGGCCCACTGACCGCGTACCGGACGATCTGCGGCTTCCCGGCGACCGGCCCGCTGCCGGTCACCTACCCGCACGTCCTGGCGTTCCCGCTCGCCATGCGGCTGATGACCCGGCGCGACTTCCCGCTCCCGGTCACCGGCCTCGTCCACACCTGGATCGAGATCACCGCCCACCGCACCCTCCACCCGGAGGACCGGTTCGAACTCACGCTGTACGCACAGGAGTTGACCCCGCACCGACGCGGCACGGAGGTCACGGTGGTGACCGAGGCGCACATCGGCGGAGAGCTGGTCTGGGAGTCCCGCAGCGGCTACCTCTCCCGCCACGCGACGACCGGCGACCGGCCCGCACCCCAGCCCCCGGCCCCTGGACTCCCCCCCGTCGCCGAGTGGCGGCTGCCCGCGAACCTCGGCCGGCGCTACGGCGCCGCATCCGGCGACCGCAACCCGATCCACCTCCACCCGCTGACCGCCCGGCTGTTCGGCTTCCCCCGGGCCATCGCCCACGGCATGTGGACCGTCGCCCGCTGCCTGGCCGAAGCACCCGAACCGTCCCTGCTCCGCACGGTACGGGCCGACTTCCGCGCACCCGTCCTGCTGCCCGCCACGGTCACCTACGCCACGGACGGCACGGCGTTCCAGCTGCGCGGCGGCGGGGACGGCGAGCGCGTCCACCTCACGGGGACGGCCGGCACCGGCTAGGGCCTGTCTTCAAACTGCCGTCGTCGCCCGAAGGGCGGCCGGGCGGCGTCAGGTGCGTGCTCTCGGCGTGCCGGCCCCAGGCCCCTGTACTGGACGTACCGGGGTCTGGGACCGGTGCGGCGAGAGTGCGTGCATGGCGTCGCCCGGCAGACGGCAGTTTGAAGACAGGCCCTAGGGCCTGTCCGGCGGATCTTCGCGGGACGGGCCCTGGACGCCCTCCGCCGGCAGCTGCCAGGGCCGCCCGTTCATCAGGTTCTCCAGCCCCGCCCAGGCGAAGTTCATCAAGGTGGCCGCCGCCTCCCGGGCCGAGACGCCCGGGGTCTCGTTGGCCCAGCCGGCCAGCGCCTCCGCCGCGCCCACCAGCGCCTGCGCGAGGCCCGCCACATCCCGGTCCGGAAGCGCCGGATCGTGGTGCGCCTCGCGGGCGGCGGCCCCGATCAGACCCGTCACGAAGGCGACGATCTCCTCGCGCATGACGTTGACCTCGGTGGCGAACGGCTCCCCGTGCGTCCGCGCCTGCCGGTACAACACCGCCCAGCCGTCCGGGTTCTCCGCGGTGTGCGTGAAGAACGCCCGCAGCCCGGCCCAGAGTTGCCGGTCGGCCGGCAGCCCCGGCTCGACGCCCGCCTGAACAGCGGCGAGCAGCGCCTGCGCCTCGCGCCGGATGCACGCGGTGAACAGCTCGTCCTTGGAGTTCAGATACAGGTAGACCAGCGGCTTGGACACCCCGGCCAGCTCGGCGATCTCGTCCATCGAGGCGGCCCGGTACCCCCGCTGCCCGAACGTCTGCACCGCGGCGTCCATCATCTGCCGCTCACGCACCGCACGCGGCATCCGCTTGTTCCTCACAGCACCCACGTCGACTTCCTCCCTCCCCCGCAGCACTACTCCCGGGTAAGGGTACGGGGCCGCGCCCCGGCCCCGCCGTACCGAGCGCGGAACGCACGAGGGCCCCTCCTCCGCGAGAGAGAAGGGGCCCACAGGTGCGAGGGTCGGTCCGGGGCGGTCAGGCCGCGACCGGCACGCGCTCCGGCTCGGAGTCGCGCACCTCCACGTCGTCGACCGGGGAGGCCGAGGCCGAGTTGTACGCGTCGTGGTCGAGGATCTTCTCGCGCGCCGAGACGATCACCGGGACGAGCGCCTGGCCCGCAACGTTCGTAGCGGTCCGCATCATGTCCAGGATCGGGTCGATGGCCATCAGCAGGCCGACGCCCTCCAGCGGGAGGCCCAGGGTCGACAGGGTCAGCGTCAGCATGACCGTGGCGCCGGTCAGACCGGCGGTGGCCGCCGAACCGATGACCGAGACGAACGCGATCAGGATGTAGTCACCGATGCCCAGCTGCACGTCGAAGATCTGCGCGATGAAGATCGCGGCGAGCGCCGGGTAGATCGCGGCGCAGCCGTCCATCTTGGTGGTGGCGCCGAACGGGACGGAGAAGGAGGCGTACTCCTTCGGGACGCCGAGGCGCTCGGTGACCTTCTGGGTGACCGGCATCGTGCCGACCGAGGAGCGCGAGACGAAGCCCAGCTGGATCGCGGGCCAGGCGCCCTTGAAGAACTGGAGCGGGCTGACCTTGGCGACGGTGGCGAGCAGCAGCGGGTAGACGCCGAACATCACCAGGGCGCAGCCGATGTAGACGTCGGCGGTGAACGTGGCGTACTTGCCGATGAGGTCCCAGCCGTAGTCGGCGATGGCGTAGCCGATGAGGCCGATGGTGCCGATGGGGGCGAGGCGGATGACCCACCACAGGGCCTTCTGGAGGAGTTCCAGGACGGCTTCGCTGAGGGTGAGGATCGGCTGGGCCTTCTCGCCGAGCTTGAGGGCGGCGATGCCGGCGACGGCGGCCATGAAGACGATCTGGAGGACGTTCAGCTCGGCGAACGGCGTGATGACGTTGTCCGGGATGATGCCGGTCAGGAAGTCGAGCCAGGAGCCGGCGTGCTCGGGGAGCTTGCCGTCCTTCGGGGTGAGGCCGGTGCCGGAGCCCGGGTTGGTGATCAGGCCGATGGCGAGGCCGATGGCGACCGCGATCAGCGAGGTGATCATGAACCAGAGCAGGGTGCGGGTGGCCAGCCTGGCGGCGTTGTTGACCTTGCGCAGGTTGGTGATCGACACCAGGATCGCGAAGAAGACGAGGGGCGCGACGGCCAGCTTCAGCAGCTGGACGAAGATGTGGCCGACCTTGTCGAGCGTGGTGTAGAGCCAGCCGATGTCCTGGCTGCGGGCGAGCCAGCCGAGGAGGACACCGAGGACCAGACCGGCGACGATCTGGGCCCAGAACGGGACCTTGGGTATACGGAAGCCGGAGCCTGCGGGCTTCTCGGTGGTGGACGCGGGGTTCGCGGACACGGACACACTCCAGATGTGACGCATCGGGACGCACGGGGACGGTGTGCGGAGGGGGACGGGGGTGCGGCGCCCGCGTCAGGGGCGGCGCCGCTGCATGATGCCGGTTTCAGACGTTGCGGCAACAGACCGCGGACATACAGCGGCAGAGGTCGACATGAAGGCGCTCCACGAGCGGGATGCTCGTGGCAGAACGGAGGCGCACAGCTGTCTTCATGGCGAACACGTTAACACTTGAACTTTGAGAACCTCAAAGGTCTTCTTTGGTACGAAGCAGCGCCCCGGCAGCCCTTCGGGGACGGCCCGGAATCCTCAACTCCGCCTGAAGGAACGAAAAACCCCAGTACGGGAGCGAGTGCTCCCGTACTGGGGTTCGACGGAGGAAGAGGAGGACTGTGAGGAAGCTTACGTTCCCCTTACAGCCTTCCGTGCGCCTTCCCTGCGGCCCTCCTCACTGCGTGACGCCGTCCTCGCGCGTGCGGTTGGCCTCCAGGCGGGCCTTGGCGCGGTCGACCGAGGAGACGATCTGCTGGGACATCTCGTCGCGCTGCTTGCGCAGCAGGACGTAGCTGAGCGGCGCGGACAGCACCAGGGCGAGCAGGATGACCCAGACGACGTTGGATCCCCCGGCACCGGACGGCACCAGCCCGAAGTTGACGGCGATGGCGGCGACGACGAAGCAGCCGACGAAGATGCTGAGACGCATCGCGGTGTACCGGATCGTTGCGCTCGGCTTGGCAGCGGACACAGCTGGCCTTCTCTCTACGTACGACAGTCCTGCCCGACCAGTGAAGCATGCCCCGCAATCGAGCGATTCGCAGGGCTGCATCCCGAGGCGGCCATCGGCCGTGATCAGGCCACCGGCCGCGATCAGCCCAGCGGCAGCAGCATGATGATGTCGTCGCGGTCGTCGCCCTCGGCCACCCGGATCGCGCCGGGCACCCGGCCGACCTCCTTGTATCCGCAGGCCGTGTAGAAGCGGTCGGCGCCCGTGCCGCCCCGGCAGGTGAGCCGGATGGCCTCGATGCCCTCGGTCGCGCGGGCCGCGTCGGCGGCGGCCGCCATCAGGTCGCGGCCGTAGCCGCGGCCCTGGTGGCGAGGGTGGACCATCACGGTGTACGCCCACAGCCAGTGGGCCATCAGCCGGTGCGTGTTGCGCGTGAGGAAGGCGGTGGCGGCGATGGTGCCGTCCTCGTCGTAGCCGACGAGGAGCCGGGTGCGGCCCTCGGCGATGGCGACGAGGTGCTTGACCAGCTCGGGCCGGACGTCGTCGGCCGTCACGGGCGGCACGAAGCCCACGGCGCCGCCGGCGTTGGAGACATCGGCCCAGAGCGCGGCTATGCCGTCGCGCAGCGACCGGTCGAACTTCGGGTCCACCTCGAATGTAAGCGCCATAGAGGCAGATTAACTATTACCTACCCGTCGGCTCAACCAGCGTCCGGAACGCGAGAAAGCTCCGGCCGGGGACGGTGGCCGGAGCTTTCGTACGCGCGGCGCCGCGGGCGCGACGGCGCCGGGCGTCAGACCCGCATCGGCTGCGGCGACTCGCGCCGCTCCGCGTCCGGGCCCGGGTACTCGCGGATGATCTCGTACCGGGTGTTGCGCTCGACGGGCCTGAAGCCCGCGTCGCGGATCAGGTCGAGCAGGTCCTCGCGGCCGAGCTTGTTCGGCGTGCCGTAGTTGTCCGCGTCGTGCGTGATCTTGTACTCGACGACCGAGCCGTCCATGTCGTCCGCGCCGTGCTGAAGGGCGAGCTGGGCGGTCTGCACGCCGTGCATCACCCAGAACACCTTGACGTGCGGCACGTTGTCGAACAGCAGCCGGGAGACCGCGAAGGTCTTCAGCGCCTCGGCACCGGTCGCCATCGTCGTCCGCGCCTGGAGCTTGTTGCGGATCTTGCCGTCCTTCATGTCCACGAAGTCGTGCTGGTAGCGCAGCGGGATGAAGACCTGGAAGCCGCCGGTCTCGTCCTGGAGTTCACGCAGCCGCAGCACGTGGTCGACGCGGTGCCGGGGCTCCTCGATGTGCCCGTACAGCATGGTCGCCGGGGTCTTGAGCCCCTTCTCGTGCGCCAGGCGGTGGATGCGCGACCAGTCCTCCCAGTGCGTGCGGTGGTCCACGATGTGCTGGCGGACCTCCCAGTCGAAGATCTCGGCGCCGCCGCCGGTCAGCGATTCGAGACCGGCCTCGATCAGCTCGTCCAGGATCTCCGACGCGGACAGCTTGGAGATGGTCTCGAAGTGGTGGATCTCGGTGGCGGTGAACGCCTTGAGCGAGACCTGCGGCAGCGCTTCCTTGAGCGCGCTCAGGGAGCGCGGGTAGTAGCGCCACGGGAGGGAGGGGTGCAGCCCGTTGACGATGTGCAGCTCGGTGAGGTTCTCGCCCTCCATCGCCTTGGCGAGCTTCACCGCCTCCTCGATGCGCATCGTGTACGCGTCCTTCTCGCCCGGCTTGCGCTGGAAGGAGCAGTACGCGCACGAGGCGGTGCACACGTTGGTCATGTTGAGGTGCCGGTTGACGTTGAAGTGGACGACGTCACCGTTCTTGCGCGTACGCACCTCATGGGCCAGACCGCCGAGCCACGCCAGGTCGTCGGACTCGTAGAGCGCGATCCCGTCCTCGCGGGTCAGCCGCTCACCGGCCCTGACCTTCTGCTCCAGCTCGCGCTTGAGTCCCGCGTCCACTAGGGCGCCTCCCATTTCTCTCCGTGACCGAACCCCGCCCACCGTACGCCTAGTGCCGCGGCGGCCAAGGTCCGCCCCGCCCTTGGCCGCCGCGGCGCTCAGCCCTCCTCGGGAAGCTCCCCGACCCGGTTCTCCCACTTGGTGGACAGCACGATCGTGGTGCGGGTGCGCGAGACGCCCTTGGTGCCGCTGAGCCGGCGGATCGTCCGCTCCAGGCCGTCCACGTCGCCGACGCGGACCTTGAGCATGTAGGAGTCGTCGCCCGCGATGAACCAGGCGTCCTCGATCTCCGCGAGGTCCTTCAGCCGGCGCGCCACGTCCTCGTGGTCGGCGGCGTCGGAGAGCGAGATGCCGATCAGGGCCGTCACGCCGAGGCCGAGCGAGGCCGCGTCCACGGTGGCGCGGTAGCCGGTGATGACACCGGCCGATTCCAGCCGGTTGATGCGGTCGGTGACGCTGGGCCCGGAGAGCCCGACGAGCCGTCCGAGCTCGGCGTACGAGGCCCTGCCGTTCTCCCGGAGGGCCTGGATGAGCTGCCTGTCCACCGCGTCCATGTGACTGAAACCTTCCATTGTTTAGCAGTACAGCAAGTCTACGTGTAGAATCTAAGGCGTGCAGGCATTGACACCTGCAAATCTTCCCGCTTAATCAAAAAACGCTTTCGAATCTTCAGGAGTGATAGCACCGTGTACACGATCGAGATGGCCTACGCCCGGATGCGCGAGCTGCAGGACCTGGCCAACCGCTCGCGTGCCCACCACCCCGCCGCCGCCCTCCGGGTCGACCGGACCCGCGGCCCGCGCGCCCCCAAGAAGCGCTGACCCCACCCGGGTCAGCCCCCAAAGCCGCCACCCAGCTCCCCCTTCCAGCGGCGGTACAGCTGATGCGGCACCCCCGCCGCGTCCAGCACCCGCCCCGCGACGAAGTCCACCAGGTCCTGGATGTGCGTCGCCCCCGCGTAGAACCCCGGAGAGGCGGGCAGCACGACCGCGCCCGCCTCGTCCAGGGCCACCAGATGCTTCAGCGTCTGCCCGTTCAACGGCGTCTCGCGGACCGCGACGACCAGCTTCCGCCGCTCCTTGAGCGTCACGCTCGCGGCCCGCTGCAACAGGTCCTTCGAGAGCCCGAGCGCCACCCCCGCCACGCACGCCGTCGACGCCGGGACGATCAGCATCCCCTTGGCGGGGTACGACCCCGAGGACGGCCCCGCGGCCAGATCACCGGCCGCCCAGTGCCGTACGCCGGACACGTCCACGTCGAAGGTGTCCGGCTTGCCGTCCGCCCCCCGGGCCAGCCAGCCGGCCAGGTCCTCGCGCCAGTGCGCGTCGCGGTAGGCGATCCCCGTCTCGTCCAGCAGGGTCAGCCGCGAGGCCCGGCTCACCACCAGGTCGACGCTCTCCCCCGCCGCCAGCAGCCCCCGCAGCACCGCGGCCGCGAATGGCGTGCCCGAAGCGCCGGAAACCCCGACAATCCAAGGCATTCGCTGCTGCTGACTCGCTGAAGTCCGGGAATCCACACCCCCGAGCCTATCCGGCGCACGGCACCCGGAACTGTCCGAGGGGTCCGGTACGTTCCGAGGAGTGAAGGGGGGTGGGTCCTGCCATGACCGATGTGCGGACGTCCGCGTGAGGACCGGCTACCGGGCCCTGACGGCCGGCGCGGTCGTGCTGGGCTGGGTCGGGCTGCTCTGGGTCCTGGAGGCCATCGACCTCGCGACCGGACACGGCCTCGACGACCACGGCATCAGCCCCCGCGAGCCCGGCGAACTGCTCGACATCGTGCCCGCCGCCTTCCTCCACGACGGCTGGGCCCACGTCGCGTCGAACAGCGTCCCGCTGCTGGTCCTGGGCTTCATAGCCGCGCTCGGCGGTCTGCGCCGCTTCGCCGGCGTGGTGCTCACCGTGATCCTGATCGGCGGCCTCGGCGTCTGGCTCACCGCCCCCGCCCACACCATCACCCTCGGCGCGTCGGGCGTGGTCTTCGGCCTCTTCGGCTACCTGCTGGTCCGCGGCTTCGTGGACCGCCGCCCGCTCGACGTGGTCGTCGGGCTGATCGTCGCCGTGGTGTACGGCTCGCTGCTCCAGGGCGTCCTGCCCACCGACCCCGGCGTCAGCTGGCAGGGCCACCTCTTCGGGCTGATAGGCGGGGTGGTGGCGGCCTTCGCGCTGCGCCGCTCCACCACCCCCCGCGCGCTCACACCGTGAGCCCGCGCACCACCAGGTCCAGCAGCGCGCAGACGAAGAGCGCTATGCCGATGAAGCCGTTCACCGAGAAGAACGCCCGGTTCAGCCGCGACAGGTCGTGCGGCCGCACCACCCGGTGCTCGTACACGAAGGCCACGGCGACGATCACCATGCCCGCCCAGTAGAGGACCCCCGCGTCCGTCGCCAGGCCGAACCAGACCAGCAGCCCCGTCGTCACGACGTGGCAGACCCGCGCCCCCCACAGCGCGGCCGGGATACCGAAGCGCGCCGGGAAGGAGAGCACCCCGTGCGCCCGGTCGGCGCGCACGTCCTGGCAGGCGAAGATCAGGTCGAAGCCGCCGATCCAGATGCCGACGGCCAGGCCCAGGATGACCGCGTCCCACGACCAGCTGCCCGTCACCGCCAGCCAGGCGCCGATGGGCCCGATGGCCTGGGCGAGCCCCAGGATCGCGTGCGGGAAGTTCGTGAACCGCTTGCCGTACGGGTAGACGACCATCGGGATCACGGCGACCGGCGCCAGCGCCAGGCACAGCGGGTTCAGCAGGGCCGCGGCCCCGAGGAACACGACGACGGCGACGAGCGCCCCCGTCCACGCCGACTTCACCGACACCGCACCGGTCACCAGCTCGCGGGTGGCGGTCCGCGGGTTACGGGCGTCGATCTCGCGGTCGATGATCCGGTTCGCGGCCATCGCGAAGGTCCGCAGCCCGACCATGGCGAGCGTGACGAGCAGCAGCGTGCCCCAGTGGATGGTCCCGTCCACCCGGAACATCGCGGTCAGGGCGGCGATGTAGGCGAAGGGCAGCGCGAAGACCGAGTGCTCGATCATCACGAGCCGCAGGAACGCCTTGACCCTGCTGCTCGGCTGCGCGGGCCCGGAGCCCAGGGTCGCTTCGGCGGCGCTCACAGCCCGTACTCCTTCCAGCGTCGCGTGACCCGCTCGGCCGTCTCCGGGTCGGACTCGACCATGTCCGGCCAGCCCCCGTCCCGGGTGTAGCCCTCCTCGGGCCACTTCTTCGTCGCGTCGATCCCCGCCTTGCCGCCCCAGAACTGCTGGTAGGAGGCGTGGTCGAGGTGGTCCACCGGGCCCTCGGAGACCGTCAGGTCGCGGGCGTAGTCCGTGTTGCCGAGCGCCCGCCAGGACACCTCGTGCAGATCGTGGACATCGCAGTCGGAGTCCACGACGACGATCAGCTTGGTCAGCGACATCATGTGCGCGCCCCAGATGGCGCTCATCACCTTCTGCGCGTGCTTCGGGTACTTCTTGTCGATCGAGACGATCGCGCAGTTGTGGAAGCCGCCGGACTCCGGCAGGTGGTAGTCCACAATGTCCGGCACGATGATCTTCAGCAGCGGCAGGAAGAACCGCTCGGTGGCGCGCCCCAGCGGCCCGTCCTCGGTCGGCGGCCTGCCCACCACGATCGACTGGAGCAGCGGCCGCTTGCGCATGGTCACGCAGTCGATCGTCAGTGCGGGGAACGGTTCCTGCGGGGTGTAGAAGCCGGTGTGGTCGCCGAACGGCCCCTCGGGGAGCGTCTTGCCGGGCTCCAGCCACCCTTCGATGACGACCTCGGCGTTGGCCGGGACCTGGAGCGGCACGGTCTTGCAGTCGACCATTTCGATGCGCTTGCCCTGGATGAACCCGGCGAACAGATACTCGTCGATGTCCCCGGGCAGCGGCGCGGTGGAGGCGTACGTGACGGCCGGCGGCGCGCCGAACGCGATGGCGACCGGCAGCCGCTCCCCGCGCCGGGCGGCGACCTGGTAGTGGTTGCGGCTGTCCTTGTGGATCTGCCAGTGCATCCCGATGGTGCGCCGGTCGTGCCGCTGGAGCCGGTAGAGCCCGAGGTTGCGGACGCCGGTCTCCGGGTGCTTGGTGTGGGTGAGGCCCAGGTTGAAGAAGGAGCCGCCGTCCTTGGGCCAGGTGAACAGGGCGGGCAGCAGGTCCAGGTCGACGTCGTCGCCGGTCAGGACGACCTCCTGGACGGGCGCGTTCTCGCTCTTCACCTTCTTCGGCGGTACGTGGACCATCGTGCCGAGCTTGCCGAAGGCTTCCCGCACCCCGACGAAGCCGTGCGGCAGCTCGGGCTTGAGCAGCCCGCCGATCTTGTCGCTGATCTCGCCGTAGGACTTCAGCCCGAGCGCCTTGAGCAGCCGCTTGTCGGTGCCGAAGACGTTCATGGCCAGGGGCATCGACGACCCCTGGACGTTCTCGAAGAGCAGCGCGGGCCCGCCGGCCTTGTTCACCCGGTCGACGATCTCACCGACCTCCAGGTAGGGGTCGACCTCTGCCTTGATGCGCTTGAGCTCGCCCTCGCGCTCCAGAGCCCGGAGGAGGGAACGAAGATCGTCGTAAGCCATGCTGTCCAGTTTGACATCCCCCCGGACGGCGGCCGCCGGGGCTCCCCGCGTTGGCGGCCGAAGGAGCCGGTACGGCGTCAGCGGGGCGCGGGCGACGGTTCGTCGCCGAGCACGAGATCGGGGTCGAACATGACGACGGTCGCCGCGACGACGAGCATGATGACGGGGCCGGCGACCATGGTGAGCAGGAAGGAGAGCTGGTCGATCGAGGACTGGGCGTGCGTGCCCGCCGTGTGGTCGACGTCCACGCTCACGGCGGCCATGCCCGTGTAGTGCATGCCGGTGACGGCGATACCCATCACGAGACTGGCGCCGATGCTCGACCACAGGCCCCGCACGGTGACCGCCGCCCACAGGGCCGCGGTGGCGGCGGCCACGGCGATCAGCACGGACAGGGACACCGTCACCGTGTCGTAGCGCATGCGGCCGTGCACCTGGAGGGCGGACATGCCGATGTAGTGCATGGCGGCGACGCCGAGGCCCATGAGCACTCCGGCCGAGGCCAGGATCTTGGGGCCCGCGCCCAGGTGCCCGACGAGGAAGACGCCGATCGCGGTGACGGCGATGGCGACGACGAGGCTCAGCAGCGTCAGCCGGGTGTCGTACGAGATGTCCGTGCCGTCGGCACGGAAGCCCATCATCGCGATGAAGTGCATGGTCCAGATGCCGCAGCCCAGGGACACCGCGGCCAGGGAGAGCCAGCCGTTCTTCTTGCCGCGCGGCCCCTTGCGTACGGAGCGGACCGTGCAGCGCAGGCCGAGGGCGGAGCCCAGGACGGCCATCAGATAGGCGGCGAGGGGAGTCACCGCGCCGTAGTGGAAATCGGTCACCGTGGCAGCCACGACGCAAACCCTTCGCATGCCCTGACGGACTCGGACACCTCACGGGGAACGGCGAGGTGGAGCGGTCCGCGGAGAGCGAGCCGTCTGCGCCCAATCAACCATGTGCGTCCGGATATCCTGTAATTCAGACCGTATGGTCATTGTCACGACGTTGATTCGTCACACGGTCCGCGGCGGGGCCACCGGCTACTCTGGGCCCGTCACCGGGGCGGGACATTGCCCCGCCAACTCTCCTCGGGGGGACTTTTCCACCATGCTCCGGGCTCTGATCTACCTTCTGCCGCTGGCGCTCACGATCTTCGCGTTCATCGACTGCCTGAACACCCCGGAGGACGAGGCCAAGCACCTGCCGAAGATCGCCTGGGTCTTCATCATCCTGCTGTTCTGGATCGTCGGCCCGATCGTGTGGCTGGCCGCGGGCAAGGTGCGCGAGGCGCCCGCCGGGGGCCGTGCGCCGTCCGACTGGCCCCGGGGCCGGCGGCAGCAGTGGGTGGCGCCGGACGACAACCCGGACTTCCTGAAGTCGCTGAAGGACGAGCCCCGGGAGGACGGGCCCCGGAAGGACGAGGCTGACCTCAAGGACTGGGAGGCGGACCTGCGCCGCCGCGAGGAGGAGCTGAAGCGCCGCGAGAACGGTCCCGAGGCCTCGTAACCACCGGCCCCCCGCACGACGGCTGCCCGCCCCCCGGTCCTCCGGGTGGCGGGCAGCCGTCGTGCGGGGGGGGGGCGTCAGACTCCGGCGTAGGAGTGCTTGCCGGTGACGAAGATGTTGACGCCGTAGTAGTTGAAGATCCAGCAGCCGAAGGCGATCAGCGCCAGGTAGGCGGCCTTGCGGCCCTTCCAGCCGGCGGTGGCGCGGGCGTGCAGGTAGGCGGCGTAGGCGACCCAGGTGATGAAGGACCAGACCTCCTTGGGGTCCCAGCCCCAGTAGCGGCCCCAGGCGTCCCCGGCCCAGATCGCGCCCGCGATGATCGTGAACGTCCACAGCGGGAAGACGGCGGCGTTGATCCGGTACGAGAACTTGTCCAGGCTCGACGCGGAAGGCATCCGGGAGAGCACGGAGTGGGCGAAGGCGCCCGGCTCCCCGCCACTGGCGATCTTGTTCTCGTAGCTGTCGCGGAAGAGGTAGATGAGGGTGCCGATGCCGCCGATGAAGAACACGGCGCCGCAGATGATGGCGGTGGAGACGTGGATCCACAGCCAGTACGAGTGCAGCGCGGGCACCAGCTGGTCGCTGGAGGTGTAGAGCACCGTGGTCGCCAGACCGAGGTCCAGCAGGACGGCGGTGATCAGCAGCAGCCCCATCCAGCGGACGTTCTTCTTCAGCGCGAGCAGGGCGAGGTAGACGCCGACCGCCACCGTGGAGAAGGTGATGGAGAACTCGTACATGTTGCCCCAGGGGGCGCGCTGTACGGACAGGGCGCGGGTGACGACACCGCCGGCCTCCACGAGGAAGGCGAGCACGGTCAGGGAGACCGCGATCCGCCCGTAGAGGTCGCCCTTGAACGTGCCTCCGGCGGCGCCGGGGCCGTCCGGGACGTCACGGGAGCCTGCCGCGGACCGGGTCACGACCTTCGGCCGTTCCAGTACGGCGGTGCCCCCGCCCTTCTGTGCGACCTGGACCTTCACCGTGCCGGCGGCGGCTTCCTCGGTGGTGAGCGCGGCGGCGGTGCGGCCGACCTTGCTGCGGCTGCCGAACACCCACTCCGCGATGTGCGCGAAGAAGGCCAGGGTGTAGACGGCCATCGACGAATAGATCAGCACATTGCTGGTGTGCGCGAGGTTCTCGTTCGTTGCGGCGGCGAGATTCACTTCTCAGCCCCTTCGGCAGGCTCTGCGGTGGACGCCTCGGCGGCGTCCGTTTCGGTGTCGGGCGCGGTGGGCGCCTCGGCGTTGAGCGTGACCGCGAGATCGGCCAGCTCCTCGGGAAGTCTCGCGGACTCGCTGCGGCCGAGCCCCGCCATCTCCACGACGGTGACGCCGTCGGCGCCACGCACGGCCCGGACCCAGACGCGGCGGCGCTGGATGAACAGCGAGCCGGCGAGTCCGGCGATGGCGCCGATCGCCCCCGTGAGCGCCCAGCCGCTGGCGGGCTGCTCGGAGATCTGGAAGCTGGCCCACTCCTGGATGCCCTCGAAGGTGATGGAGCCGGCCCCGTCGGGCAGCTTCATCGTCTCGCCGACGAGGAGGCGTTCCTTGAGCTGCTTGCCGTCGGAGCCCTTGAACTCCGTCATCTTCGTCTTGTCCAGCTGGTACACGTTCTGCGCGATGCCGGAGTTGACGCCGAGCGATCCGTGGTAGCCGTTGAGCGCGAGGACGGGCATGTCGGCGGCGGGGAACTGCGAGAACATCGTGCCCTGGCCGTTGCCGGCGAAGGTCGGCACGAAGAACGCCTGGAAGCCCAGCTGGTCCTTCTTGCCGTTCTTGTCGCGGTAGCCGTCCATGACCTTGATGGCGCCGGTCGAGGTGACGTTGTTGTCGATGGGCAGCAGCGGCACGGCGGCCTTGTAGACCTCCTTGCCCCGGCCGTCCTTGACGGAGACGACGGGCGCGTAGCCGTGGGCGTTGAGGTAGACCTTGGTGCCGTCGACGACGAGGGGTTCGTTGACCTTGATGACCTTCTTCTGCGGCTCGCCGTAGGCCCCTTCGGAGTACGTGACGTGCGCCTCGTACGTGCGCGGCGTGCCGACCTGCGGACCCTCGCGCTCGTACGTGCCGATGAAGTCGTCCAGGGTGAAGCTGAACGGGACCAGCGAGTCGTTGTCGAAGAGCGAGCCGGACTTGAAGTCGTCGTACTGGGTGATCGTGTTGGAGAACCCGTCGCCCTCGACGACCAGCTTGGCGCCCTCGGACTTGAACAGCTGCCCCCAGGCGAAGGCGATCAGCATCACGATGAGCGCGATGTGGAAGATCAGGTTGCCTGCCTCGCGCAGGTAGCCCTTCTCGGCGGCGACGGCGTTCCCGGTGACGTGGGCCCGGTAGCGCCGCTTGCGCATCATCCTGAGGGCGGCCTCGCGGACCTGCTCGGGCTCGGCCCCGGTGCGCCAGGTGGTGTACGCGGGCAGCCTGGTGAGGCGCTTCGGAGCGCCCGGCGGGCGGCTGCGCAGCTGGCCGACGAAGGTGCCGGTGCGCGGCACGATGCAGCCGATCAGCGAGACGAACAGCAGGATGTAGATCGCGGAGAACCACACCGAGCTGTAGACGTCGAAGAACTG
Organism: Streptomyces sp. Mut1; assembly: GCF_030719295.1. Taxonomy (NCBI): domain Bacteria; kingdom Bacillati; phylum Actinomycetota; class Actinomycetes; order Kitasatosporales; family Streptomycetaceae; genus Streptomyces; species Streptomyces castrisilvae. Next base: position 3,280,915 of record NZ_CP120997.1, read on the forward strand.
GAGCTTCTCGTAGATCGGCGTGACGACGGTGTGCGCGTCCTTGAACGTCTGCACCTTGAGTTCGTCCACGCTGTTCTGCGGGATCAGCGAGCCGGGGATGGCGCCGAGCGACAGCAGGAAGAGCAGGATCAGGGCGACCCGCATCGAGGTGAGCTGGCGCCAGAACCAGCGGGCCCAGCCGATGACGCCCATGGCGGGCAGGTCCGCCATGGCCTCCTCGCGCGGGGCGGTGGAGAGCTGGGAGCCGGCGGCGCCGAGCTCACGGGCGTTCTCCTGCTCCCGCTGGTCCCGCTCCTGCTCCTGCTCCTGGTCCCGCTCCTGGGAAGGGCTGGACGAAGGGTTGGACGTGGTGTTGCTCATTGGTACTCAGATCCCCACCGTGAAGCCGGTCGACCAGCCCTGCAGTTCCTGCATCATGCTGCCCCACACACCGGTCAGCAGGAGCAGCCCGGTCACGATCATCATGCCGCCGCCGATGCGCATGACCCAGGCGTAGTGGCGCTTGACCCAGCTGAACGCGCCGAGCGCCTTGCGGAAGGCGACGGCGGCGAGCACGAAGGGGATGCCCAGGCCCAGGCAGTAGGCGACGGTCAGTATGGCGCCGCGCCCGGCGGTGCCCTGGTCCATCGCGAGGATGGACACCGAGCTGAGCGTGGGGCCGAGGCACGGCGTCCAGCCGATGCCGAAGAGGGCGCCGAGCAGCGGGGCGCCCACCAGGCCGGTCACCGGCTTGCGGTGGATGCGGAATTCGCGCTGGGTCATCCACGGCATGAGGCCCATGAAGAAGACGCCCATGAGGATCATGAGCACGCCGAGGACCTTGGTGAGGGGTCCGCTGTTCTCCTGGAGCGTGTCGCCGAAGTAGCCGAAGAGGGCGCCGCCGGAGACGAAGACGGCGGTGAAGCCGACGACGAACAGCGAGGCGCCGGCGACCATGCGGCCGCGCCGGGCCTCGGCGAGGTCGGCGCCGCTGACCCCGGTGACGTAGCTGAGGTAGCCGGGGACGAGCGGCAGGACGCAGGGCGAGAAGAAGGAGACGAGCCCGCCGAGCAGGGCGATGGGCAGGGCGACCAGGAGGGCCCCGCTCAGGACCGTGTCGTTCTGCATGGCGGCGGCGAGGGTGATCACCTGATCACTTCTCCGCGATCAACGGGTCGATCATCTTGTGCAGCTGGGTGTCGTCCAGCGGGCCGACGTAGCGGGCGGCGAGCTTGCCGTCCCGGTCGATGACGACGGTCGAGGGGATGGACTGGAGCTTGAAGGTGCCCTTGGGGAAGCGCAGCAGGAGCTTCCCGGTCCGGTCGTAGAAGCTCGGGTAGACGACCCCGTGTTCCTCCTCGAAGCTGATGGCGTTGGACCGGGAGTTGTCGCGGGTGTTGATCCCGACGAACTGGACGCCCTGGTCCTCGGTCTCCTTGGCCACCTTGTTGAAGTACTTCGATTCCAGCCGGCAGGGGGCGCACCACGAGCCCCAGGCGTTGAGGACGATGATCTTGCCCTTGTAGTCGGCGAGGTCGAGCTTCTCGCCGTCCAGGGTCTCGCCGTCGAGGGGCGGTGCGTCGACGCGCTCGTCCTTGGCCGCGGTCGCGATCCCGCTGTTGCTCGTGACGAAGTTGGTGTCGCCGCCGCCACTGGTCTGGTTGCCCGAGTCGCACGCGGTCAGCGTCACCGCGAGCGCGGCGGCCGCCAGGGGGGCGGCGAGCAGGGTGAAGCGGCGTCGGGGTGCGCGGCCATGGCTCATGTGAAAAGTTTCGCATGGCGGTTTCGGGGATCTTGGGCACCCCCCTCGGTGCCCGTAAAGCCCGTTGTCAGGCCTGTTTAAAGAAGGTGTTCCAGCCGCCCGCGGGCGCCTCTCCGACCTGAAGGGTACGGAGCTTGGCGAGGACCGCCGGGTCCTGGACGTCGAGCCAGTCCACGAACTGCCGGAAGGAGACGAGGCGCACATCCTGTTTCCCGGCGATGTGCTTGAGCGCGTCTTCGACGGCGTCCATATAGATGCCGCCGTTCCACTCCTCGAAGTGGTTTCCGATGTAGAAGGGCGCGCGGTTCGTCTCGTAGGCGCGCTTGAATCCGGCGAGGTACGACTGCGTGGCCTGCTCGCGCCAGCCGGGATAGCGGGAGGGCATTCCCTTGGTGGAGTTCTGCGACTGGTTGGCCAGGATGTTGTAGTCCATGGAGAGGACTTCGAAGGTGTGCCCGGGGAAGGGGATGCCCTGGAGCGGCAGGTCCCATACGCCCTGGCGCTTGGTGGGCCAGACCTGGGTGCCGCCGGGCGAGCTGGCGTCGTAGCGCCAGCCCAGCTTCTTCGCGGTGGGCAGCAGGTTGTCCTGTCCGAGCAGACAGGGGGTGCGGCCTCCGACGAGTTCCTTGCGGTAATCGAAGGGGAGCGATTCCTCGTCGTTCCAGCCGGTGTTGGTGCGCCATTCGGTGACGAAGGAGATCGCCTGGTCGATTTCGCTCTGCCACTGGGCCGGGGTCCAGTTGCCGACCGATCCGGAGCCCGCGCAGAAATGCCCGTTGAAGTGGGTGCCGATCTCGTGGCCGTCGAGCCAGGCCTGGCGGACGTTCTTGAGCGTCTCCTTGATGTGGCCGTCGGTGAGATAGCCGATGTCGGAGGCGCCGACGGGGTTGCCCGGCGGGCGGTAGAGGGTTTTCTTCGATTCCGGGAGCAGATAGAGGCCGGAGAGGAAGAAGGTCATCGACGCGTCGTGTTCCCGGGCGAGTTCCAGAAAGCGCGGGAACAGCCCGTTGCCGACCTCGCCGGCCCCGTCCCAGGAAAAGATCACGAACTGCGGCGGCTTCTGGCCCGGCTCCAGCGGGAGGGGGGCCTGCGGCTGCTTCGGCTGCTTCCCGGTGTCGGCGGTGGAACCGTCCCCGATGGCGCGGACGTCCTTCTTCTTGGTCCCGGAGCCCTTGGAGGTCCCGCCGGCCGCCTTCTCGCCGGTGGCACCCTTGTCGGGTCCACCGCTCCCGGTGTCGGACGAGCCGGCGGTACTGCAGCCCGCGATCCCGGCGGCGGCAGCGGCCCCGAGCCCGGCGCCCAGCAGTCCTCTTCGGCTGATCTCTCGCATGCGGCTTCCCATCTGCGGTCGTTTTGCCTCAAGTACATACAAACTGGCAAAGCCTTAGATGAGTGAAGCCACACAGAGGTTCCCCCGTTTAGCACACAATTCTTTACGGAACCAGCCCCAACCCTTGACCGAACACAGGTCCTAGCCGACGAGTGGGGGCAAAACCACCCAAAGAGGGTGGCCCGGGCCCTGCGCCGACCGCCGTCGGCGCGGACCCGGGCCGAAAGCTCCGGCCCGCCGGGGCCGCTACGCCCCAACCCCCTTCGACGCGCCCTTCACCGGCTTCGCGCCCGCCAGCAGATGCGCGGGGACCAGATCCCGGGCCGGCTCCGAGTACCCCACGGACACGATCTTGTCGCCCCGGTACGTGAAGCTGGTCAGCGAGGCGAGGGTGCACTGCCGCTTGCGCGGGTCGTGCCACAGCCGCCGCCGCTCCACGAAGCTGCGCACGATCCAGATCGGCAGCTGGTGGCTGACACAGACCGCCTCGTGCCCCCGGGCCGCGTCCCGCGCGGCGTCCAGCGCGCCCATCATCCGGACGACCTGCTCGATGTACGGCTCGCCCCAGGACGGCCGGAACGGGTTGGTCAGGTGCTTCCAGTTGTCCGGCTTGCGCAGCGCCCCGTCACCGACGCCGAAGGTCTTGCCCTCGAAGACGTTGGCGGCCTCGATGAGCCGCTCGTCGGTGGCGAGGTCCAGGCCGTGCGCCTTGGCGACCGGCGTCGCCGTCTCCTGGGCACGTTCCAGCGGGGAGGCGACGACATGGGTGATGTCGCGCTTCTCCAGGTGCTCGGCCACCCGGTCGGCCATCTTCCGCCCCAGCTCGGAGAGGTGGTAGCCGGGCCGGCGCCCGTAGAGGACGCCTTCCGGGTTGTGCACCTCGCCGTGGCGCATCAGATGGACGACGGTGATGTCCTGGCGTTTCGTGTCGGCGTTCTCGCTCATGCGGTGGCCTCCGATGCGGCGCGGGCGGCGGCGGGCAGGGCGGCGGCGATGCGCTCGACGGCCTGCGTGTCGTGGGCGGTGGAGACGAACCACGACTCGAAGGCGGACGGCGGGAGGTAGACACCCTGCGCCAGCATCGAGTGGAAGAACGGCGTGAAGCGGAAGGCTTCCTGCGCCTTGGCGTCCTCGTAATTACGGACGGGCTCGTCGGTGAAGAAGACGGAGAACATATTGCTCGCCGCCTGGACGGTGTGCGCGACGCCCTCCTTGTCCAGGGCGGCGCTCACCAGACCCCGGATCTCGGCGGAGACCGCGTCGACCCTGGCGTACGCGGCGTCGTCCAGCAGCCGCAACTGCGCGAGCCCCGCGGCGGTGGCGACCGGATTGCCGGACAGCGTCCCCGCCTGGTAGACGGGCCCGGCCGGCGCCAGGTGGGCCATCACATCGGCGCGGCCGCCGAACGCCGCGGCCGGGAAGCCGCCGCCCATGACCTTGCCGAACGTCATGAGGTCGGGCCGCACCCCGTCGACGCCGAACCAGCCGGCCTTCGACGTACGGAAACCGGTCATCACCTCGTCGGAGATGTACAGGGCCCCGTTGGCGGCGCAGAGCTCCTTGAGCCCCGCGTTGAAACCGTCCAGCGGCGGCACGACGCCCATGTTGCCCGGCGACGCCTCGGTGATCACGCACGCGATCTCGCCGGGCCGCGCGGCGAACGCGGCACGCACGGCCTCCAGGTCGTTGTACGGCAGCACGATCGTGTCGCCCGCCTGGGCACCGGTGACCCCGGGCGTGTCCGGCAGCCCGAAGGTCGCCACCCCGGAACCGGCCGCGGCGAGCAGCGCGTCGACGTGGCCGTGGTAGCAGCCGGCGAACTTCACGACCTTGGCCCGGCCGGTGAAGCCGCGGGCGAGGCGGATCGCGGACATGGTCGCCTCGGTCCCGGACGACACCAGCCGCACCTGCTCGACCGGCTCGACGCGCGCGACGATCTCCTCGGCGAGCGCGACCTCGCCCTCGCCGGGCGTACCGAACGAGGTGCCGCGGGCGACGGCCTCCTGGACTGCGGCGATGACCTCGGGGTGGGAATGGCCGAGGATCATCGGCCCCCACGAGCACACGAGGTCGACGTACTCACGTCCGTCCGCGTCGGTCAGGTACGGACCGGTACCGGACACCATGAACCGGGGCGTACCGCCCACGGCCCGGAACGCACGGACGGGAGAGTTCACGCCGCCGGGCGTCACGAGGGACGCGCGGTCGAAAAGCGTCTGCGAAACTGGGGCGTCATAGGGAAAGCTCACACATGCCATGGTGTCAGAGCCACGGACGGTCTTTGCGGACAGGTGTTTCACCGCACGCCCGTGGGGGAGGTCACTGACACGATGATCGGGTTGCACGGCGGGGGCTGTGCCTCCCAGTGAGTAGTCGGGTGGATGAGATATGCATCGCGGTGGCGGAGTGGGCGAAGGGACCGACGGCCCGGGGCCCGAGCCTGCCCGGCGTGGTCGGCACCGGCGCGAGGCCGAGCGCAAACAGGCCATACAGGCCGGTGAGGCGCAGACGAGCGATGGAGCCGGGAGCAGGAGTGGTGGCCGGGTGGGGGTGACCTACAAGTATTTCGGGGCTCCCGACGGGGCCACCGCCGCCCGTGTGCCCATTTCCATGCGCCCGGAGGAGCTCGGCGGGGACGAGCTGGGCATGGGCGGCATGTTCACCAAGATCAAGCCGGAGACGGTGGCCGCGATGGTCCTCACCGGCATACAGGGCATACCTCTGCACAAGGTCCCGCCGCTGGAGCTGGTCGTCCTGCACCCCGACTACGCGGTGGTCAAGCTTCCGATGACGGTCGTGGACCCGCTGCGCGGCGTGGGCGAGGAATCGGTCGGCGCCGCCGCCTTCATCTGGTCCACGGTCCCGGACCGCGGCGGCCCGCGCGACGCGTTCAACGTCTACCAGCTGCTCCACGAGTGGCAGGACTTCTCGCACCGGCTGCACGACGCGGGGCACCAGGCGTACTGCCTGGTGTGGCCGTGACCCTGGGCGCACCCGAGGACGGGCGGGAGCTTCGGCTCCCCTTCCGGGGCGGTGCCCGCCCCGGAGGAGAGCTGTCCGGGCCGGCGCCCGCCGGCTTCACGCCACCCGCCGCCGCGCGAGCGTGATGGTGACCGCCCCGGCCACACAGGCGACCGCCGCTGTCAGGTAGGCCAGGTGGTAGCCGGTCAGCTGGTCGTCGCTGGTCGCCGCGACCAGGACCATGACCGCGACTCCGACGCTGGAGCCGATCTGCTGGGCCACGACGTTCACGGCACCGGCGACCGCGTGCCCCTCCGGCTCGACCCCGGTGAGACCGGCGGACGTCATCGAGGGGAAGTTCAGCCCCTGCCCGATGCCGCTGATCACCAGGCCCGGCAGCACGTGCAGCGCGTAGCTGCCGTGATGCGGTGTGCTCATCCACAGCCCCGTTCCCACGCCGATCAGGACGAGTCCGACGGCCATCAGCGCGTGCGGGGTGTACGTGGCCAGCAGGCGCCCGGTGGCGTAGTTGGCGGTGAGAAACACGGCCAACGACATCGGCACCAGCGCCAGACCGGATTCGAGCGGGGAGTACTTCAGCATCCCCTGCAGATACAGCGGCGCGAAGAACAGCATCCCGACCGAGCCCATGTACTGGAGGAACGCCGCCAGACTCGCCGCCCGCACCGACGGGATACGGAAGAGGCCGAGGGGAAGCACCGGGTCGGCGGTGCGCAGTTCACGTACGACGAAGAGCACCAGGAAGACCACCGCGGCGCTGAGCGCGCTCCAGACCACCGCGCCGCTGCTGCTCACGCCGACGACCAGCAGGGTCAGACCGAGCGTGCCCGATATCGCCCCCGGCAGGTCCAGCCGCCCGCCGCGCGCGACACCGGCGGGCAGTCCCGCGCGCGTCGTGGCCAGCACCGCGACCCCCACCACGACCGAGAACCACAGCACCGAGCGCCAGCCGAAGAACTGGGTGAGCACACCGCCCAGCAGCACACCGCCGCTGAAGCTCGCGGCGCCCACCGCCGCGTACACGCTGAACGCCCGGTTACGGGCCGGGCCGGCCGGAAACACCTCGGTCAGCAGGGCCAGTGCGGCCGGACCGGACAGGGCCGCGCCGATGCCCTGCGCCGCCCGCGCGCCGAGCAGCACCGCGATGTCCGGTGCCAGGGCGCCGGCCAGCGCGGCCACGGTGAACAGGGCGATCCCGGCCTCGAACACCCGCCGCCGGCCGAACACATCGGCCAGCCGGCCGCCCACCAGCAGGAAGCCGGCGAACGCGACGGCATACGCGATCATGACCCACTGGAGCGTGGCGTCGTCCAGGCGGAACCGTTCCCCGACGGACGGCAGGGCCGCGTTGAGCACCCCGAGCCCGCTCACGTCCAGTGCGAGTGCCCCGGCCAGCACTCCGAGTGCCAGGCCCGGCCGTCGGCGTGGCACCACCCCCGTACCCGTCACGCGGCCCTCCCGGCGAACGCGCCACCGTCGAAGGACGCGACCGCTGGACGCCGCGGTGAACATCCGGGTAAGGGCGCGTCGGCACCGGACGCCCGCGCGGTGGCGAGTCCCGGCTGTCCGGTTCCCCTCACCGGGACGCGGCTGCCGGCCGACACCGCTCTGTGGTCCATGGATTTCATGCCGAGCATGCTGCAATGCCGCCCACCGCCTGTCCAGGCCGCGCCGGTGAATAGGGCGCCGGAGTCCGGTCCGAACCGCTTCACCCAACCATTCGTCGGCCGAAAATTAGCGAATAAATGTGGCGCGGGTTCAAATCCGGTCACCTCCGACACACCCACAACGGACATTTTCACGGGGAAGGGATAGAGCCCGGTTTGTGTTGCCGACGGCCGAAATGCATCGGCGGCGAGGGCCGGATTCACGTCGGCATTGACCCGTGTTGAGCGTGGATGCCCACCGTTGCCCACGGCGTCCGGACCATCTGCCGGCGGCGAGGGGAAAGACAGCGAATCCCACGCCTCAGGGTCTAAATCGCGCCACCGTACCTTCCGCACCTCCGGGCACTCTTGTCTCGCCATTCCTCGAATGGCAGTCTGATTCCCGCCGGTCGGGCAAGTGCCGCCGTCCACGTCAATCCGCATACCCCTTGACCTGGACGGATCGAATCCAGACACATGCCGGCCGGCAGCGCGGATGAGGTGTTCGGCTCCGCCCGCACGTCGGCAAGGACGGCGCGGTCGCGGATCAGCTCGGCCAGGCGTACCACGGTGGTTGGATCGCCGGGCAGTGATCCTGAATCAGGTCGCGATCTGATTCAGCCAGGACGGCTTGACGGGGGTTGGGTCTCAGTGCGCGTATTCGTATTTCGGCAACCATGTCCTTCTGTCTCGGACGGGACGGACCGTCCGGAACGACACGGACCTCATTGCCCCTGAGGGGCCCCTCCTGAGGGTGCCCGGAGGGCTTCCCCACATGTAACCGCACACGGCACCCGCCTACGGCGGAAGCAAATCTTCCGGTACGTTTCCCTGCTCATGACCGGCCATCCGGACACCGGCTGATCATTTCCAGCGCCACCGGCCCGGCCTCGCTTTCCGGCCTCGACGCTTTTGTGTCACGCCCGCTTCGGTCCCACCGCTATCGCATGGCTGACGGAGTTTCCGCGCCCTTGATCAGCCGGCCGCAAGCTCCACCCGTACATTTCATTTGTCCTGCCGAGGAGCCGAAATGCCCCACGAGCGCGCAGCAAGAGATGTGCACGCCACATCAGACTTCCTCCTGTCCCGTATTGCCGATGTGATGGACCTGCCCAGGGACACAGTGGACCGGTGGGCACCGATGCACCAGTACGGCCTGGACTCGCTGAAGCTCTCGACCATTTCGGCCTCACTGTCCGAATTCCTCGGCCGGAAGGTTCCGCTCACCTGGATGTGGCAGTACCCGACCGTCGACGCGCTGGCCCGTGCGCTCGTGGACGGTCCCCGGGCGGCGGATCCCGCGCCGGGCAGCGGCGAGCGGCGGGTGGCGGCGCACGAGCCCATCGCGATCGTGGGCATCGGCTGCCGGTTCCCCGGCGGCCCGGACCCCACCTCGTTCTGGCAGCTGCTCTCCGAGGGCCGCGACGCCGTCGGACCGGTGCCGGCGGCCCGGCGCGAGCTTCTGGGCGACGCGGTGCGCTGGGGCGGCTTCATCGACGACATCGACCGCTTCGACCCGCTGTTCTTCGGCATCTCACCCCGCGAAGCCGTCCAGATGGACCCGCAGCAGCGTCTGGTGCTCGAACTGGCCTGGGAGGCACTGGAGGACGCGGGGGTCGCGCCCCACAGCCTCGTCGGCAGCGACACCGGCGTGTTCATGGCCTCCTGCTGGGGCGACTACGCGGCGCTGGCGCACTACCGCGGCCCCGACGCCCGGATCACCCCGCACACCGCGACCGGCATGCACGACGGCATCATCGCCAACCGCGTCTCCTACGCCCTCGGACTGCAAGGCCCCAGCATGGCCATCGACGCGGCCTGCGCCGGATCGCTGGTCTCCGTGCACGTGGGATGCCAGTCGATCTGGATGGGCGAGAGCGAACTCGTGCTCGCCGGCGGGGTGAATCTGAGCTTCGTCTCCGACTACTACACCGCCATGGCCCAGATGGGCGCGCTCGCCCCGGACGGCCGCTGCAAGTCGTTCGACGCACGGGCCGACGGCTACGTCCGCGGAGAGGGCGCCGGAGTCGTCCTGCTCGCCCCGCTGAGCGTGGCCCTGGAACGCGATCTTCCGGTCTACTGCCTGATCAAGGGCAGCTCGTCCAACAACGACGGCCTGAGCAACGGCATGACCGCGCCGAACCCCCAGGCCCAGGAGCTGATGCTCCGCAACGCCTACCGCCGGGCCGGCATCGCGCCGTCCCTCGTGGACTACATCGAGTGCCACGGCTCCGCGACGCCCCTCGGTGACCCGATCGAGGCCAATGCCATCGGCGCCGTCCTGGGCGGGGACCGCACGGAGCCGCTGCGGCTCGGCTCCGTCAAGTCCAACGTCGGGCACCTGGAAGCGGCAGCCGGCATCGTCGGCCTGGTCAAACTGGCGCTGTCGATCCGCAACGGGGTGCTGCCGCCGAGCCTGCACTACGCCGCCCCGAACCCGCAGATCATGTTCGACGCGTACAACCTGACCGTCCAGGACCGGCTGACGCCGTGGCCCCGGCGGTCCGACGCGCGCCGGGCGGGCGTCAGTTCGTTCGGCTTCGGCGGGGCGATATGCCATGTCGCCGTCGAGGAGCTGCCCCGGCCCGAGACCTCGCTCCTCCTGCTGGCCGAGGACTCCGGGCAAGCCCTGGCCGCGCGTGCCCGCGCACTGCGTGACGACAACGACCTGCGGGCGGTCTGCGCCCGGACGCCCGGTGACGGTGGCTTCCGGCTCGCGGCGGCGGCCCGCGACATGACCGAACTCCGGGCCCAGCTCGACGCCTTCACCGCCGGCACGGCCATGGACGGGCTGAGCGTCGGGGAGCCGGCCGGACGCGGGCCGCGCGTGGCGTTCCTGTTCTCGGGCAACGGCTCGCAGTGGTTGGGCATGGGCAGGCAACTGCTCGCCGGTATGCCCGTGTTCCGGCGGTCCATGACGCGTTCCGACAAGCGGATGCGGAAGCTGCTGGGCTTCTCGCTCGTCGACCAGATGCTGGCCGCCGACGGCCGCATCGACGACATGGACGTCTTCCAGCCGCTGCTGTTCTGCATCCAGGTCGCGCTGGCCGACGCCTGGCGGTCGCTGGGGGTCGAGCCGGACGTCGTCGTGGGCCAGAGCGTCGGTGAGTTCGCGGCCTCGCACATCGCCGGCGCACTCGACTTCGAGGACGCCTCCCGCCTGGCCGCGGGCCACGGCAGGCTCCTCCAGCAGCTGGCCGTCGGGCGGGGCGAGGGCATCGTCGTGACGACCGACGCCGACGCGGTCAGGAAGTACCTGACCGGCCGGCTCGCGGTCGCCGGCCGCAACGGCCCGAACTCCACCCTGGTCACCGGCACACCGCAGGAGATCGACACACTGGTCGGGCAGCTCACCGAAGAGGGCATCACGAGCCACCGGGTACGGATGGGCCACGCACCGCACTCGTCGCTGGTCGACCACGTCCTCGACCCGCTGAGGGTCGAACTCGACGGCATCCGGCCCCGGACGACCCGCGTCCCGATGGTCTCGACCGTGACGGGTGAACTGGTCGACGGGGCGGAGCTCGGGCCGGACTACTGGGCGGACAACCTGCGCGGGGAGATCCGCGTCGTGGATGCCCTGACGGCTCTGCGCGACCACGACATCGACGCGGTGATCGAGCTCAGCCCGCATCCCGTACTCCTCAAGTCCGTGGCGGAGATCCTGCCCGCGGCCACGCTGCCCTCGCTCCGGCGGGGCGCCGACGAGGCCCGGACACTGCTCGGCTCGCTCGGCGCGCTGCACGCCGCCGGCCACCCCGTCACGCCCGGCCCGTTCACCGCGGGGGACCGGGGGCGGCACGTCACACCCGGCCGGGGCGACACCGCGCCCGACGACCGGGTGCGTCTTGTCCCGGTCACGGCGCGCACGGCGGACGCGCTGGCCGACACCTGCCGTGAGCTGTCCAGCCACGTCGAACGCGACACGGGCCTGCGGGTCTGCGACCTCGCCTACACGCTCGCGGCCAGGCGCACCCACCACAGCCACCGGATCGCGCTGTTCGCCCGTAACCGTCAGGACGTCCTGGACGGGCTCGCCCGGGTCGCTTCCGGTCAGCCGCACCCCGATGTCGTCACGGGCACCGTCGCCGGCAACACCGACCGGCGGGTGGCGCTGGTGTTCTCCGGCGGCGGCACGCAGTGGGTCGGCATGGGCCGGGAGCTCCTGCGCTCGCACGCCGGATTCCGCGCCTCGATGCAAGCCTGCGACGCCGCCGTGCGAGCGGCGGGCGGCTGCTCGGTGCTCGACGAACTCGCCGCCCCGCCCGACCGGGCCAGGTTCGAGGAAATGGACTTCCAGCAGCCGGTCCTGTTCGCCCTCCAGGTCTCCCTGGCGCAGGTCTGGCTCGGACTCGGCGTCGAACCGACCGCCGTCGTCGGACACAGCCTGGGTGAGGTGGCGGCCGCCTGTGTCGCGGGATCACTGTCGCTGGAGGACGCCGCCCGCGTGGTGGTCGCCCGGTCGCACCTGCTGGAACGGAAGGCCGCCGCGGGTGCCATGATCTCGGTCGACCTGCCGGAGCGGGATCTGCTGCCGAGGATCGCCCCGTACGCCGAGCACGCGGCGATCGCCGTGGTGAACAGCCCCACGAGCGCGGCGGTGTCCGGCACGCCCGACGCCATCGGCGCCCTGGAGGCCGACCTCGCCCGGGACGGCGTCCCGACCAGGCGGATCCGGGTCGAACGGCCCGTGCACAGCCCCGGCATGGACCCCCTGATCGAGCCGCTGCGCGAGAGCATCGCCGGCATCACCCCGCTGGCGAACACCATCGAGTTCCGATCCACGGCACTGGCCGGCACGGTGAACCCGGTCGCCGACGTCGACTACTGGGTGCACAACCTGCGCAACCAGGTCCGGTTCGCCGAGACGATCGGCGCGCTCGTCGACGAAGGCATCGGGACGCTGATCGAGATCGGCCCGCACGAGACGCTGCGCGGCGCGGTCGAGGAGATCGCGCTGACGCGCGGTGCCGAGGTGCACGCGATCAGCTCGCTGCGGCGCGACGAGAGCGACGTCCGCTGCCTGCTGGAGGCCGCCGCTTCGCTGTACGTCAGGGGGCTCCCACTGACCTACGACTCGCTGTTCGACGACGACGTCGAGGTCGTGGAGACGCCGCTCGTCCAGTGGCAGAAGGAGCGCTACTGGCTGGACACCGCACCCGAGCCCGGCACCGCGCCGGTCCGGGCTGCCGCCGCGGGCGCGACCGCGCAGGCACCGGACCACGAGCCGGTGGCGGCGCCCGTGGCCGCACCCGTGGAGAGCAGGCCGCTGGAGGACGTCGTCCTCGGCGAGATCGCCGACGCGCTCGGCGTACCGGCCGCCCGATTCCACGAAGGCGCCGCCCTCAGGGACTTCGGCCTGGACTCGATGCTGGCGATACGCCTCATCAACAGGCTCCAGGCACTCTTCGGGCAGCGGGTGTCGCCGGTGGTGTTCCTGGACGGCCGCTCCATATCCGAGGTGGTCGACCACATCGTCACGACGATCGGCCGCCCGCCCGCGGCCCCGGCCGCCGGGCCCGGTACGGCCGAGCCGGAGCGGCCGGCCGCCCGGCCGGAACCGGCCCGGACCGCGCGGCTGCCCGGCGAGGCGGTGCCCGTACCGGCTCGAAGGCCCCGGGACAGGCCGGCCGGCACCTTCCTCGACGATCTGCCCGAGCTCGACGCCGAGGAGCTGCTGGAGGAGCTGGCAGCGCGCGGGCTCCTGGACCCGACCGACGCGCCGGCGGCCGAGCAGCTCCGCGCCGACAGTCTCGGTCTCGAACTGGCACCCGCGTCACACGGCCAGACGTCCCTGTGGTTCATGCAGCAGGTCGACCCAGACGCCGTCCCCTACAACTTCATGGTGACCGCCCGGATCCGGGCCGCGGTGGACGAGGAGGCGCTCCAGGACGCCGTACGGGCCGTGGTGGAGCGCCACCCCGCCCTGCGCACCCTCTTCGTCGAGGCCGGCGGCAGCCCGGTCCAGGTCATCCTGGACGAACCGGTCTACGAGTTCACCGTCGTGGACAGCACGGACCTGGACGACGAACAGGCCCGCGAGGAGCTTGCGGAATACGGCCACCTGCCGCTCGACCTGGACAACGGGCCACTGGTGCGGGTGGTGCTGATGAACCGCGGCCCGGCGGATCACTACCTGCTGGTCCTGGTCCACCACATCGCGTCGGACGCCGCGTCGGCCGACGTCATGATCCGTGAACTCCAGGAGTTCTACGGCGGCGTCGACCCGGCTCGGAGCGCTCCCGTGGCCCCCTACACCGAGTTCGTGGCGGCGGAACGGGAGTGGCTGGCCGGACCGGCGGCCGGGGCAGCGCTGGAGTGGTGGTCGCGGAAGCTGGCCGATCCGCCCCCGCACCTGGATCTGTCCGCCAAGGAGCGCCCGCCCGGTGTCACCTACGAGGGCCGCGACCTCACCTTCCGCTGGAGTGCCGAGGAGTCCATGCTGCTCCGGGAGTTCGCGGTACGCGAGGGCGTGTCGGTCAGCACCGTCGTACTGGCCGGATTCTTCGCCACGCTCAACCGGGCGGCGCTGGTCGAGGACTCCGTACTGGCCACCGCCATCGCCCAACGCGGCGAACCCGGCTGGGAGTCGGCCGTCGGCTACTACCTGAACACGGTGCTGGTACGCGCCGAACCGTCCGGCGAGCGCAGCTTCCGCGACCTGCTGAGCGAGGTCCACACCTTCTCGCTCGGCCTGCTGGAACACATGGACTACCCCCTCGACCTGCTGGCGTCCCACCTCAAGCCGGCCAGGGCCGAGGGCCGGTCGCCGTGGTTCGACGTGGTGGTGAACTGGCTGTCCTCGGACGCCTTCCCCCGCTCCGTGAAGCTCTTCCACGGCGTCGGCTCCACCATCGCGCCCGGCAGCGCCCTGCCGCTCGAACCGCTGCCGGTGCGCCGGCACCTCGCCAAATTCGACCTGGAGATCTCGATGGCCGACATCGACGGCGAGGTGGCCGGCCACATCCAGTACAAACCGAGCTACCTGGAGAGGCAGACCGTGACGGCACTGCTCGCGCTCTTCCGCACCGTACTCTTCGACTCGATCGCCCAACCCGGCCTGCCGCTGCGGGAGATCGCGCCGAGCGGACGCCCCGAGGGGGCGGACAAGTGACCGCCACCCTGCACTCCGAATTCATCGGGCAAGCGGTCAAGGACCCCCTGGCGCCCGCGGTCTACTCCGAGGCCGGCGTCCTGAGCTACGGCGAACTGGAGGCGCGCTCCCGGTTGCTGGCCGAACGGCTCGTCGCGGACGGTGCCGGTCCCGGTGTCCCGGTGGGCATCTGCGTCGAGCGGACACCCGACCTGCTGGTCGCCGTCCTGGCCGCTCTGCGCGCCGGCTCCTGCTACCTGCCGCTGGACCCCGCGTATCCGGCCGAGCGGCTGTCCTTCATGGTCCGCGACAGCGGGACCCGCCTGCTGCTGACCACCCCCGCCTCCCGGGCCAACTGCCCGGCCGGCCCGACCGTGGTCCTGCTGGACGGGACCGTGACGACCGAGCCCGGTGAGAAGCCCGTGCCGGTCGTGCCCGGCGACACCGCGTACATCATCTACACCTCGGGTTCCACCGGCCGGCCCAAGGGCGTGGCCATCCACCACAGCGGCTGCGTCGCCATGCTGTCCGCGATGGACCGGATCTTCGACGGCTGCGACCTCAGCGGCGTCTCGGCGGCGAGCTCGGTCTGCTTCGACATGTCCGTGATGGAGATCTTCGGCGCGCTGTGCCGCGGCGGCGCCGTCGTCCTGGTGGAGAGCGCCGTCCACCTGCCGGAGAGCCGGTACGCCGACAGGATCACCCACCTCAACGTCGTCCCCTCGGTGATGAACGGACTGCTCGACGCCTCCTGTCTGCCACCGAACGTGCGGACCGTCGTGTTCGGCGGCGAACCCCTGCGGCGCAAGCTGGTGGACCGGGCCTACCGGGAGACCGGCGCCGAGCGAGTCTTCAACGCCTACGGCCCCACCGAGGGGACCGTCTTCTGCTCGTTCAAGCTCGTGGCGCGGGACGGGACCGGTGAGCCCTCCATCGGCACACCGTCGGCGGGCGTCCGCGCCTATGTGCTCGACGAGAACCTGCGGAAGCTGCCGGCCGGCGCGTCCGGCGAGCTCTGCATCGGCGGTGCCGGCCTCGCCCACGGCTACGTCAACCGGCCCCGCACCACGGCCGAACGGTTCGTGCCGGACCCGTTCATGGACGGCGAGCGCATGTACCGCACCGGTGACGTCGTCTCGTTCACCGACGACGGCGAGCTCCGCTTCGGCGGCCGCTCCGACCACCAGGTCAAACTGCGCGGCTACCGCATCGAGCTGGAGGAGGTAGAGGCCCGGCTGACCGGGTGCCCCGGCGTCCGGGAGGCCGCCGCGACCGTGACGGGCCGCAGGCTCGTCGGTTACGTCGTGCCCGAGGGCGGCGCACGGAGCGGCGTCCGGCTGGACGGCGCTCTCCAGGCCGCCATCACCGGGAAGCTCGCCACCGAGCTGCCCGACTACATGGTGCCCGCGACGATCGTGTTCCTGGACGCGCTGCCGCTGGCCCCGGGCGGAAAGCTCGACCGTGCCGCGCTCCCCGAGCCCCCCGCCGCCGACACCGGCCGCCCCCTGAGGGCCGCGGGCACACCGACCGAGGTGGCGCTGTCCGAGATCTGGGGTCAGCTCCTGGACCTCGAACCGGCGAGCATCGACGTCCGGTCCGCCTTCTACGACCTCGGCGGCGACTCGCTGCTGCTCATCCGGCTGGCCCGGCTGATGACCCGGCGGTTCGGCCGCCGCGTCCGGGTGCCCGACCTGTTCAGCTTCCGCGACATCTCCTCCCTCGGCCGCTGGCTCGACGACGAGAGCGGGGCCACCCCCGAGGTGGTCACGTCGGCCCGCCGCCGGGCCGGCGCCCGCCGCGCCGCCCTGCGCGGCCGCGGCGGCTCCACCGGCAGCTGAGCAACCCCACTCACGACCCGAAGAGGAGCCTCCCCATGACCGAGAGCCCCGAGCAGGAGTACGACCCGGGCGATGTGGCCGTCATAGGCATGTCGTGCCGGGCGCCCGGCGCCGCCACCAAGGAGCAGTTCTGGGACAACCTGGTGCACGGCAGGGAGACCGTGTCGTTCCTTTCCAAGGACGAGATCCTGGTCGACGAGACGCTGATCCACAGCCCGTTCTACGTGCGGGCCTGCGGTCTGCTCGACGGCTACGACCGGTTCGATCCCTCGGTGTTCGGCATCAGCGACCGGATGGCGAACGCGATGACCCCGGAGAACCGGCTGTTCCTGGAGAGCGCGTGGGAGTCGCTGGAGGACGGTGGCTACGACCCGGACCGGGTCGAGGCCGAGGTCGGGATCTACGGCGCCAACAACCCGCAGACCGCCGCGCTCTACAGCTCCCCGCCCGACCGGGTGTCGGTCGGCCCCGAGGCGATCGAGGCGAGCCTGGCCTGGTCGCCGGACACCATGACGTCCAACGCCCTGTACTACATGGGCCTGACCGGCGAGGCCGTCACCCTCGCCGCCGTCTGCGCCGGCTTCCACTACTCGGTGCACCTGGCCTGCCAGTCGCTGCTGCTCGGCCAGACCGACATGGCGATCGCCGGTGGCGCCATGGTCCGTCTGCCGCACCCCCGCGGGCACCTGTGGGAGGAGAACCGCGTCCTGTCCAGGGACGGCCACTGCCGCCCGTTCGACGCCAACGGCACCGGTACCGCGCTGTCCAGCGGCGTCGTCACGCTGCTGCTCAAGCCGGTGTCGCAGGCCGTCGCCGACCGCGACCACATCTACGCCGTGGTCAAGGGTTCGGCCGTCAACAACAACGGTGTCAGCGCGATGGCTTACGGCCTGGCGCAGCCCGAGCGGCTGAGCGCGTGCATCGCCAGTGCCATGGAGGTCGGCGGTGTCACACCCGACACCGTGTCCATGTACGAGGCCAACGGTCTCGGTCTGCCGGTCACCGACGAGCTGGAGGTCCACGCGGCGACCATGGCGTTCGGCAAGCAGACCGGCACCAGCTCGATCGGCGGGGTCAAGGGCAACGTCGGTCACGGCGGTGTGGTGTCGGGCGGCTTCGGCACGATGAAGGCCGTGATGTCGCTCTACCACAGGAAGCTGGCACGGACGGTCAACCTGACGGACGTCAACGAGGACCTCGACTTCCCCAGCACCCCGTTCCTGCCGCAGCTCGAATCGGCCGACTGGGCGCCGGAGTCCGGCATCCGCCGTGCGGGCATCACCTCGATCGGCGGCGGTGGCTACAACGCGCACCTGGTGCTGGAGGAGCCGCCGCCCGCCGCCGGCCGGGCTCCCGAGGCCACCGGCCGGCCCCGGCTGGCCACCCTGTCCGCCATGGACGACGAGGCGCTGGCCGACCAGCGGGCGAGGCTGAGGGAATGGCTCGTCGAGAACCCCGGACTGCGTCTCGACGACATCGTCTTCAGCCTCACCATGGGCCGCAGGGTGATGGACCGCCGGTGGGCGGCCGTGGTCCGCAGCAGGGAGGAGCTGGTCGAGGCGCTGTCCGGCGGCGCGTTCGCCGGCCGGGCCGTCACCACCGCCGACGCGCCGCGGGTGAACGCGGTCTCCTTCCGCCACACCGACGACGGGATCGTGCTGTCCGACGGGGACACCCGGGCGCTCCCCGATCTGGCCGCCGCGTGGGTGAGCGGCCGGCGGGTGGACTTCGCCTCCCTGCACGCCGGGGAGACCAGTCACCGTGTTCCGCTGCCGACCTACCCGTTCCGGCCGCGCCGGTTCTGGCGTACGGACTGGTGACCATGAGCACACCGGCACCGGACACCGTGGACCTCGGCGACCCGGACACCTTCGCGGACCACGACCTGGACGAGTTCTGGCGCACCGTGCGGGACACCGCTCCGGTGTACTGGAACCCCCCGGCCGACGGCCGCGGCGGATTCTGGGTGCTCTCCCGCCACGACGACATCATGGCCACCTACCGGGACGACGTGAACTTCACGTCGGAGCGCGGCAACGTGCTCGTCACGCTGCTGGGCGGCGGTGACGCGGGGGCCGGCCGGATGCTGGCCGTGACCGACGGGCACCGGCACCACGAACTGCGCAAGATCCTCCAGCGGGTGCTCTCGCCCAGGGTGCTCGACGAGGTCGCGCGGGCCGTGCGGGCCGGCACCCGGCAGCTGATCCGCGAGGCCGCCGGGGCCGGCGGCCTCGACTTCGCCGGACAGATCGCCGGCCGGATTCCGATGACCACGATCTCGAACCTCCTCGGTGTGCCCGAGGAGGACCGGGACTACCTGCTGGCCCGGACGAAGGCCGCGCTGTCCACGGACGACGAGGACATCGACGAGGTCGACTCCGAGATGGCCCGCAACGAGCTCCTGATGTACTTCATGGACATCGTCGAGGAGCGGCGCGAGTCACCGGGCGACGACGTGATCAGCATGCTGATCGCCAGTTCCATCGACGGGGTGCCGCTGTCGGACGAGGACGTCGTCCTCAACTGCTACAGCCTGATCATCGGCGGCGACGAGACCAGCCGGCTCACCATGATCGACTGTGTCCGTACGCTCGCCTCCCACCCCGAGCAGTGGCGGCGGCTCAAGCACGGCGAGGTCGCGATCGACACCGCGGTGGACGAGGTGCTGCGCTGGGCGTCGCCCACGATGCACTTCGGGCGCAGCGTCGTCCGGCCGGCCGAACTGCACGGCGTACGGCTGCGGCCCGGCGAGATCGTCACGCTCTGGCACGCCTCGGGCAACCGGGACGAGCGGATCTTCGACCGGCCGGGGGAATTCGACCTCGGCCGCACCCCCAACAAGCACATCGCCTTCGGCTACGGCCCGCACTTCTGCGTCGGCTCGTTCCTCGCGAAGGTGGAGATCTCCGAACTGCTCATGGCCCTGCGGGACTTCACCACCGGTTTCGAGCAGACCGGACAGGCGCGGCCTATCCGGTCCAACTTCCTGACCGGGTTCTCCACGCTGCCCGTGCGGTTCCACCCCGATCACTCCGGACTGAAAGAGGCCGACCGATGAGTGGTAATCCCTTCGCCGGCGAGGGCGACCGGCTGGAGCACGAGTGAACATCTACATCTCAGGACGAGGAGCATTCGCGGTGCAGGTCGCGGAGGCCCTGCTGGACGAAGGGCACAAGATCTCCGGCGTGGCCGCACCCCGGCTGCGCCAGGGGCAGTCGGACGAGAGCAACGCGTCGTCCTGGGACCGCCTGCGCACCTGGGCCTACCCCCGGAGCATCGCGTGGACGGACTCGGCCGAACTGCGCGCGGCGCACGTCCCGGACGGGGTGGATGTGATCGTCGCCGCGCATTCGCACGCCTTCCTCGGCCGCCGCACACGTGCCAGGGCCTCCGTCGCCACGATCGGCTACCACCCCAGCCTGCTGCCGTTGCACCGCGGCCGGGACGCGATCCGCTGGACGATCCGCGACGGTGACAGGGTGACGGGCGGCAGCGTGTACCACCTCACCGAACGCACCGACGGCGGGCCGCTCGCCGCCCAGGAGCACCTGTTCGTGCCCCCGGGTTCGACCGCGCAGAGCCTGTGGCGCGAGCATCTGGCGCCGCTCGGTGTGCGGTTGCTGCTGCGCGTGGTCGCGGATCTCGCCGGGGGCAGGCGCGTCGAGGTCCCGCAGGACGAGCGGTTCGCGACCTGGGAGCCCGCGATGGGCGCGCCGCCGCTGTTCAAGCCGGAGCTCATCGCGTTGCCCGGTACGACGTCCGTCGAGGGCAGCAGGTGGGCCATTCACTCGCGCTGAAGGCGAGTGTGCGCCGGAAGGCCGCATCCGGCCATTCATTGGCCGGAGAGTGATCTTTAGGGCAGCGGGCAGACCTGCCGATGCAGGAGGCACCGACCCTGAAGGAGGCTGCCATGGGCGACGTTCTGCCGGCCCTGTCCATCCCCGCGCTGGTCCTCGCCAGTGGTATGTACGCGGTGGCCGCGACCTGGTGGCGCCGCAGGCACCCGGCGCCGCCGTCGCCGTACACGCATCAGGCCGCCCGCCTCGCGGAGCGGGCGATGCTGGTGGACGCCGAGCGGATCGTGGACGAGGCGTACGGGACGCTCGGCGGCCTCTACGACGGGCAGCCCGCCCCGGCGCACCGGGCCGCCGCGCGGTCCTCGCACCAGGTGGGTGCCGCGTCCTAAAATCGGCCGTCATGGCCGGTCAACGAGGTCCCCGGCGCGACACCCGCGGCATCGTCGACGCCCCCGAGCTGTTCGCGCACGTACAGTTCCGGCGCCGCGAGCCCGCCCCCGCGCTGCGGCCCTACCTGGAGCACTACTGGCTGATCGACTGGGACCTCCCCCAGCCGTACGCTTCCCACCTCGTCCCGCACCCCAGCGTCAACCTCGTCTTCGAGCGGTACCCGGGCTGCGGCGACGAGGAGGCGGGGTACGCGGAGGTCTCGGGCATCGGCCTGGAGCTGTTCACGCAGAAACTGGAGGCGCGCGGGCGGGTCTGCGGGGTGCAGTTCCGGCCGGGCGGCTTCCGGCCCTTCGCGCCCGGGGCGCCCGTGTCGCGGTGGACCGGGCGGCGGCTCCCGGTGGCCGAGGTGTTCGCGCCGCCCGCCCCGGCCTCGGCCGTGCTGGACCCGGCGGACGAGGACGAGCGGGTCGCCGCGCTCGACGCGTACCTGCTGGCGCTCGGCCCCGGGCCCGACCCCCGGGCCGAGCGGGCGATGGCCCTGGTCGACCTGGTGCGCACCGACCGCACGGTGCTGCGGGTGGACGCGCTCGCCCGCGCCGAGGGGGTGTCGGTCCGCTCCCTGCAACGGCTGTTCGCCGCGTACGTGGGGGTGGGCCCCAAGTGGGTCATCCTGCGCTACCGCATCCACGAGGCGCTGGAGCGCGCCGGATCGGACCCGGCCGTGGACTGGGCGGGCCTCGCCGCCGACCTCGGCTACAGCGACCAGGCGCACCTGGTCAGGGACTTCACGGCGACGATCGGCGTACCGCCCACGGCACTGACCGCCCCCTGACCCGCCGGCCAAGGGCCGACTGTCAGTGGCCCGCCCTACAGTGCCGGTGTGACTACTCCCCCGCATGAATGCGGGGGCTTCTCGTCAAGCTGGCTGAGCTTGACGACGGGCCAGCCCGGCCCGCAGAACATTGGAAGCCCCCACGATGTCGGCGTGCGCCTGATGGCCGCACGAGACGCAGTGGAACTTCTCTTGGGTGGGCCGGTTCTCCGCCGCGACATGCCCGCACTCGGGGCAGGTCCGGGAGGTGTTGCGGGGGTCCACAGCAATCACGTCACGTCCGGCGCTTTCAGCCTTGGCGGTGAGGATCGTCAGGAACACCCCCCAACCGGCATCCGAGATCGAACGGTTCAGACCCGCCTTCGCGGCGGCCCCGTTGGGCAGGGAGTTGCCCGGCTTGTCGGGATCCGGCTTCGGTGCGGGAGCCTTGCCCATGTTGCGGATCTTGAGATCCTCGTGCGCGATGAAATCGTGCTCACGAACGAGACCCAACGCGGTCTTGTGTGCGTGGTCGAGGCGCTGGCGGCGGACCTTGCGGTGCAGGTCGGCAACTCGCTGGACGGCCCGCTGGTGGTTGGCGGTCCGCTTGTCGCGGCGGACCCGGCCGAACCGGCTGAGCTTCTGCTGTGTGGTCTCCAGCTTGGCGGCGGCCTTCCTGCCGTGACGCGGGTTCTCGACGTGCTCACCGTTGGAGGTGGTGAGGAACGAGGCGACGCCCATGTCGACGCCGACCACGGAGCCCGTCGCCGGAAGCGGCTCGGGTTGTTCCTGCTCGGCCGTGAGCACCACGTACCAGCGCTTGCCTTCGCGCTTGGCAGACACGGTCTTTACCTTGCCGATCACCGGTCGGTGCTGCTTGACCTTGACGTGCCCGACACCCTGGAACCGTACGCGGGTCTGCGGGTCGTGCGGGGTGGAGTCCCAGCGGCAGCCGTCGCCATCCTTGGGGAAGTCCACGGTGTCGAACCAGTTCGCCCCGCGAAAGCGCGGGTAGCCGGGAGTGTCCCCGGACTTGATCCGGCGGAAGAACGCGGCGAATGCCTTGTCCAACCGGCGCAAGGTCGCCTGCTGGGAAGAGAACGACCACCGGCCCTGACGGTCCGGGTCGAACGCCCGGATCTCCTTGA
Source organism: Streptomyces sp. Mut1 (assembly GCF_030719295.1). NCBI lineage: Bacteria > Bacillati > Actinomycetota > Actinomycetes > Kitasatosporales > Streptomycetaceae > Streptomyces > Streptomyces castrisilvae. The sequence goes on from NZ_CP120997.1 coordinate 3,303,691, forward strand.
GCTGTGCGGACTGCTGCCCGTATTTGATGCTCGTCTTCGAGGTATGCCGGTAGGCGTCGCGGCGCTCCTGCAAGGCCCCGTTATAGAGGTCGCAGTGATCGCGCAGCATCTCTCCGAGCATGGTGGCCTGGCCCACGGTGGGCCGCATGAGGAACTTGTACGCACGGATCATCCAGCCCACCTCCTTCCAGGTCGACGCGATCACCTTACTAGACTTGGTGTATGTCACCGCGCTGGGAACCAGATGCCGATATCCGCAGGGGGCGTCATGTCACCTTCCATCTACATGCTCACTTGGTGTTTGTCACCAAGTACCGGAAGGGGATCTTCGATGACGCCATGCTTCAGCGGTGCGAAGAGATCATGCGGGAGGTGTGCGACAAGTTCGAGGTGGAGCTGCGGGAGTTCAACGGCGAGGCCGACCACGTGCATCTCCTGGTGCACTACCCGTCCAAGCTCGCCCTCTCCAGGCTGGTCAACAGCCTCAAGGGGGTCAGCTCCCGGTACCTGCGCGCCGAGTACACCGGCCGCGTCAACCGGACCGGTATGGGATCGGTCTTCTGGTCACGCTCATACTTCGCAGCATCCTGTGGCGGAGCGCCGCTGTCGATCGTCCGTCAGTACATCGAGGGACAGCGTCGCCCCTTGTCCTGACGTCACCGAACAACGGTGCTCCGCACCGTTCCGTTTTCCCGCCCCGGCTGAAGCCGGGGATACCCAACGGAGGACCTGATGGAACGCACCGCAGCATCTTCCGTACGGATCGAGCCCTGGTCGGACGACGACCTGGACCTCCTCCGCCGCGCCAACGCACCCGAGCTGATGGACCACCTCGGCGGCCCCGAGTCGCAGGAGCAGCTCATGGGGCGGCACGCCCGCTATGTCGCGCTGAGCGCGGATCGTACGGGCCGGGGCAGGATGTTCCGGATCGTGCTGGACGGCGAGGCCGGTTCCGTGGGCACCATCGGTTTCTGGGAGCGGACCTGGCGGGACCAGGAGGTGTACGAGACGGGCTGGACGGTCCTCCCGGAGTTCCAGGGCCGGGGCATCGCGTCGGCCGCGACGCGCGCGGTGGCCGACGCGGCGCGCGCCGAGCACAAGCACCGCTATCTGCACGCCTACCCGTCCGTGGAGAACGGCCCGTCGAACGGCGTGTGCCGCAAGGCGGGCTTCACGCTGCTCGGCGAGTGCGAGGTCGAGTACCCGCCGGGGCACCCGCTCCTCACGAACGACTGGCGCCTGGACCTGCGCCCGGCCGGCTGACGGGAAGGCAGCTCGGGGGAAGGCGCCTCCGGGGGGCGGGGCGGCTCAATTCGGTTGACGGGCGCGGGCTCCTCCCGCATATTTATCTGCGCCACGCAGACAATGGGTGACGCGGAAGAACTACCGAGGAGACCAGCCCCATGCTCACGCTCGTCACCGGATGCCGCGGCCGCGTCGGCTCCGCGCTCACCGCCCTCCTGCACCGCGGCGGCCACGCCGTCCGCGCCGCTTCGCGCAACCCCGCCGGCCTCGCCCTGCCGGCCGGCGTCCCGGCCGTGGCCTGCGATCTCGGCGACCCCGCCACCTTCCCGGCCGCCCTGGAGGGCGTCGGCTCCGTCTTCCTGTACGCCGAGCCCGCGCACATCGACGCCTTCCTCACCGCCGCACGGGCCGCCGGAGTACGGCACATCGTGCTGCTCTCCTCCAGCTCGGTCCTCGCCCCGGACCCGGCGTCCAACCCCGTCGCCGCCTCGCACCACACGGTCGAGCAGGCCCTGACCGCCTCGCCCCTGACCACGACGCTCCTGCGCCCCGGCCCCTTCGCCAGCAACGCCTACCAGTGGTCGGGCGCCTTCCGGTCCGGGCACCCCGTCGACCTGCCCCACCCCCGCAGCGAGGGCGCCCCCCTCCACGAGACCGACATCGCCGAGGCGGCCCTCGCCGCGCTCACCGACCCGGCGTTCCAGGGCGCCGCGTACCACCTCACGGGCCCCGAATCCCTCAGCGCCGCCGAGCAGGTCGCCGTCCTGGCCGCCGCCTCCGGCACCCCAGCCACCGTCAACGAGGTGAGCCCGGCAGCCTGGAAGGAGGCGGTGTCCCCCTTCGTGCCGGCCGAGGTCGCCGACGGCCTGCTCGCCTACTGGGCGCTCACCGACGGCACCCCGGCCGAAGTGACCGGCGAGGTCGAGAGACTGACCGGCCGCCCGGCCCGCACCTTCGCCTCCTGGGCCGCCGACCACGCCGCATCCTTCCGCGCTTAAATCCGTGGGCGGCGCGCCGCCCCGATGGCATCCTGACCAGGTGAACGGACCGGAGATCCACCTCGAAGTCGCCCCCGAACTCAGGCTTTTCGTGGCCCACGGGCGCCGGCAGGGGCGGACGCCGGTGACCACCGACGGCGTGTCCACGCTCGGCCACGTCGTGGAGTCCCTCGGCATCCCGCTCACCGAGGCGGGCCGCCTCCTCGTCGACGGCAGCCCGGTCACCGCCGCGCACATCCCGGCGGCGGGGGAACTGGTCGAGGTGCGCCCGGTGTCACGCCCGCAGAGCGTGCCCGGCGCGCCCCTGCGCTTCCTGCTCGACGTCCACCTCGGGACGCTCGCCCGGCGGCTGCGGCTGCTCGGCGTCGATGCCGCGTACGAGAGCGAGGACATCGGCGATCCGGCCCTGGCCGCGCTCTCGGCGAAGGAACGTCGCGTCCTGCTCTCCCGGGACCGCGGACTGCTGCACCGCCGGGAGATCTGGGCGGGGGCGTACGTGTACAGCGACCGGCCGGAGGAGCAACTGCGGGACGTGCTGGGCCGGTTCGCGCCGGCCCTCGCACCGTGGACCCGGTGCACCGCCTGCAACGGACGGCTGAGGACGGCCGACAAGGACACGGTCGGCCCGCACCTGGAGCACGGCACGCGGCGCTCGTACGACGTCTTCGCGCAGTGCGCCGCGTGCGAGCGGGTCTACTGGCGCGGCGCGCACCACGCCCGCCTGGAGGCGATCGTCACGGAGGCGGTCCGCGACTTCGGCACCGCGACCGCCGGCTGACGCTAAGGGCTGTCCGGCGCGTCGCCCTCCGCCCGCAGCCGGGCGATCTGCACCGCGCTCAGCTCCGCCGTCCGCCGCATGTGGGTGAGGAGCAGGGCGATCTCGTCGTCGTCGTACGCGTCGAACAGGCCGTCCCAGCCGCCGGTCAGCCGCCCCCAGACCGCGCCGAACTCCGCCATCCGCTCGGGCACGGTCGTCACGAGCACCCGCCGCCGGTCCGCCGTGTCCCGGGCGCGCGTCACATAACCGGCCCGCTCCAGGCGGTCCACCAGCCGGGTCGCGGAGCCGGTGGTGAGCCCGGTCAGCTCGGCGACGCGGCCCGTGGTGACGGGTGCCGCCTCCAGCCCGAGCAGGTTGAGGCACTGGAGGTCGGTCGGGTGGAGCCCCAGCCGGTCGGCTACGGCCTGGTTGAACAGCGCGTACGCGGCCATGTAGCGCCGCGACGCGGTGGACAGCTCGGCCAGCAGCGTGCTGCGGCGGGGGGACGGCTTGGGCGGCATGCGGAGAGTGTACGAAGCGGAGACCGGGCGTCCGGCCCCCAACGAGCCGGACCCTCGGAACACGTACGGGCTCTGCGGCCCTCAGGACACGCGGGTCCCCGGTCGTCAGAACACGTACAGGTCCCCGGTCCTCAGAACACGTACGGGTCCCCGGTCGCCGGGGCCAGCACCTCGTGCTCGCTGTTCTTCGCGTTCCGGTCCGTGGCCCCGCCGTTCCACGCGGTGTCGATCCGCACGACGACCTCGTCCGGCCGGCCCCGCAGCTTGAGGTGGAGGGCCAGCCGCCGCTGCTGGGAACCGTCGGCCCGCAGCGGGCCGGTCCGGCACAGCACGGTCCGCGGGTCGGCCCGCAGGCACGCGCCGGGCAGCTCCTGCCCCTCGGCCGGCGGCACGGACACCCGCAGCCGCACGGTGACCCCGGGCAGGTCCGAGGGCCCGTCGTTCTCGCTGCGCAGCCAGATCCCGAGTACGTCGCCCCGGAGCGAGACGTGGCCGTGGTGCGACACGTCCGCCTCGGGCACGAGGGTGCGCACCACCGGCGAACCGGCGCCCGGCGCGCCCACGGCCGTGGCCGTCCCGCCCGCGACCGGAGTCGTCGCCACCGCCGTCACCGCCGCGGCGGTCACCCCGAGCAGAGCCTTACACGTCAGAAGCATGCCCTGAAGATACCGATCACCCCGAATTGCGCGTATTTACCGACCGGTTCGGCGCGTCTGGCGGTACGCGACGCATGGCACCCTGCTGCCATGTCGGTCCTCCGTTCCACCGCCCTGTTCGTCCTCGCCGCGCTCTTCGAGATCGGCGGTGCCTGGCTCGTCTGGCAGGGGGTGCGCGAACACCGGGGCTGGGCCTGGATCGGCGCCGGGGTCATCGCGCTGGGCACGTACGGCTTCGTGGCGACGCTCCAGCCGGACGGCGAGTTCGGGCGGGTGCTCGCGGCGTACGGCGGGGTCTTCGTGGCGGGCTCGATCGCCTGGGGGATGGCCGCCGACGGCTACCGCCCGGACCGCTGGGACGTGACGGGCGCGCTGATCTGCCTGGCCGGGATGGCCGTGATCATGTACGCCCCCCGCAACCACTGACCGGCCACGCCCCCGCATATCCTGGCCGGGTACCGATCAGCTGTCCGAGGAGCCCGTCATGGCCGCATCCCCCATCGCCGTCATCACCGGAGCGAGCAGCGGCATCGGCGCCGCGACCGCCCGGCAGCTGGCGGCCGCCGGCTATCGCGTCGTGCTCACCGCCCGCCGCAAGGACCGCATCGAGGCGCTGGCCGCCGAGATCACCGAGGCGGGCCACGAGGCGACGGCCTACGCCCTGGACGTCACGGACCGCGCGGCGGTCGACGAGTTCGCCACCGCGTTCCGCGGCCTCGCCGTCCTCGTCAACAACGCGGGCGGCGCGCTCGGAGCCGACCCGGTCGCCACGGGTGACCCGCAGGACTGGCGCCAGATGTACGAGACCAACGTCATCGGCACGCTCAACGTGACCCAGGCGCTGCTTCCGGCCCTCACCGCGAGCGGCGACGGCACGGTGGTGATCCTCTCCTCGACCGCGGGCTTCGCCACCTACGAGGGCGGCGCCGGCTACGTGGCCGCCAAGCACGGCGAACACGTCCTGGCCGAGACCCTGCGCCTGGAGATCGTCGGCACCCCGGTCCGCGTCATCGAGGTCGCCCCCGGCATGGTCAGGACCGAGGAGTTCTCCACCACCCGCTTCCGGGGCGACGCCGAGAAGGCCGCCAAGGTCTACGCGGGCGTCGATGCCCCCCTCAGCGCCGACGACGTGGCCGACACGATCACCTGGGCCGTGACCCGCCCCAGCCACGTCAACATCGACCTGCTGGTGGTCCGCCCCCGCGCCCAGGCGTCCAACTCGAAGGTGCACCGCACGAGCTGAGCCGCACGAGCCGAGCCGGGCGGGCTGAGCCGCATGAGCCGAGCCGGGCGGGCCCTGCGGGACCCGGCTCGGCCACGCCCCGACCCCGCCCCGACCCCGCCCCCGGCTCAGCCCTTCACGCAGATGACCTGCTTCAGCTTCGCGACGACCTCGACCAGGTCGCGCTGCTGGTCGATGACCTTCTCGATCGGCTTGTAGGCGCCCGGGATCTCGTCCACGACACCCGAGTCCTTGCGGCACTCCACGCCCCGGGTCTGGTCCGCCAGGTCCTTGACCGAGAACCGCTTCTTCGCCGCGTTCCGGCTCATCTTCCGGCCCGCGCCGTGCGAGGCGGAGTTGAAGGACTTGGCGTTGCCGAGGCCCTTCACGATGTACGAACCGGTGCCCATCGAGCCGGGGATGATCCCGAAGTCGCCGGAGCCGGCCCGGATCGCGCCCTTGCGGGTGACCAGCAGGTCCATCCCCTCGTACCGCTCCTCCGACACGTAGTTGTGGTGGCAGGAGATGACCGGTTCGAAGGTGACCTTGGCCTTCTTGAACTCCTTGCGGACGACGTTCTGGAAGAGCGCCATCATGACCGCGCGGTTGTGCTTCGCGTACTCCTGCGCCCAGAACAGATCGTTGCGGTAGTCGCGCATGGGCTCGGTGTCCGCGAGGAAGACCGCGAGGTCCCGGTCGACCAGGCCCTGGTTGTGCGAGAGCTTCTGCGCCTCGCCGATGTGGAAGTCGGCCAGCTCCTTGCCGATGTTCCGGGACCCGGAGTGCAGCATCAGCCAGACCGAACCCGACTCATCGAGACAGAACTCGATGAAGTGGTTTCCCGATCCGAGCGTCCCCATCTGCTTCGTGGCCCGCTCCTGACGGAATTTGACCGCTTCGGCCACCCCGTCGAACCGCCCCCAGAAGTCGTCCCAGCCGGACGCGCCGAGCCCGTACAGACCGGACGGGTCCACCGGCTCGTCGTGCATCCCGCGGCCCACCGGAATGGCCTGCTCGATCTTCGAGCGGAGCCCCGACAGGTCCCCGGGCAGATCGTTGGCGGTCAGCGAGGTCTTCACCGCGGACATGCCGCAGCCGATGTCCACGCCGACCGCGGCCGGACAGACCGCCCCGTGCATCGCGATCACCGAGCCGACCGTGGCGCCCTTGCCGAAATGGACGTCGGGCATGACGGCCAGGCCCTTGATCCACGGCAGCGTGGCGACGTTGCGCAGCTGCTGCATCGCCGCGTCCTCGACCGAGGCCGGATCGGCCCACATACGGATGGGAACCTTCGCCCCCGGTACTTCTACATACGACATAACCCCTCGATTCCCCCGAAAAGTCTGAAAGCGCAAAACCGGCGCCAAGATCGGCAAAGAGGTCGGCCGACCGGCATTCACAGCGGCGCGTGCGATACACATTGTGTCCATCGGCCGCCATCGGGCGGCAACCGTTTTTCGCACGAAGGGAGCCCAGGACCGTGCGACGAATGGCGTACGCGACCGGCGCCGTGCTCATCGCAGCGCTCGCCGCCGGCTGCTCCGGCGGCTCCGGAAGCGGCGATTCCGCCCCCGACGGCAAGCCGGGTAACACGACCTCCTCGCCCGCTCCGCCGGGCAAGTACCGCACCCTCCCCGACGCCTGCCGCGCCATCCCGCTGGCCACGCTCAAGGACCTCCTGCCCGGCACCGCCGACATGCCCGAGGCCCAGCAGGAGAAGGTGTTCGAGGGCGCCCCCACGGTCACCTACGACACGGACCGCCGGATCGGCTGCCGCTGGAAGTCGGACGCCCCCGAGGGCGCCCGCAGCATCCACCTGGACTTCGAGCGCGTCGTCTCCTACGACACGTCCGTGAGCGACGACGACCGCGCCCGCGAGGTGTACGCGAAGAAGGAGGCGGCGGCCGACCTCCCGACGGCGGGCGCGACCGGCGACACCCCCGGCGCCACCCCGACCGGCTCCGGCAAGTCGGCCTCGGACGCGACCGGGGACACGAGCGGAGCGGACGCGACCGGCGACGCGAGCGCGGACACCGACGGCAAGACACCGGACGGAACCGCCGACGGCGGCGCGTCCGACGGGGAGACCGGCGGCAGCCCCGCAGAGAACCTCCAGCCCCGGCCGCTCGACAAGCTCGGCGACAGCGCGTTCCTGGACGACGCGCTCCCCCGGGCGGGTTCCACCGCGCGGCACCGCACGGTGAGCGTGGTATTCCGCACATCCAACGTCATCGTCACCATCGAGTACACCGCCCAGCCGGCCCTTTCCACCCAGGCCCCCGACGGCAAGGAACTCCAGGAGAAGGCGCAGGCCCTGGCCCGGCAGCTGGTCGAATCGTTCAACGCCTGACCCCGCCGGAACCCGGCCCGGACCGCTCTCCGGGCCGCCCGGCCGAGGCGGCATCCGCCCGCCGTCCGTCGTACCGTGGCCCCTCGGAGCCACCGGCGGCCACCCGCCGCCGCCCGCTCCGCACGGCTACCGCCGCGCAACCGTCCCCCGACCGCCGCGCCACCGACTGAAGGAACCATGCACCGATCAGCCCCGCGACTCACCCGCATACTCGCCTGCGCAGCCGTCCCGGTGATGCTCGTCGTCGCCGGCTGCTCGTCGGACTCCGACGGCAAGAAGGACGCCGACGCGTCCGCCTCCGCGTCGCCGCAGGTGACGAAGTCGGAACCGACCGTCGAGGCCGCGAAGTTCGCCGAGCTGCCGGACCCCTGCTCGTCGGTCGCGGCGAAGACCGTCAAGTCCCTGGTCCCCTCGGCCAAGAGCAAGAACGGCACCCGCGGCAAGTCCAGCGACTCCTCCGCCCGGGGCAGCTGCTCCTGGAACGGCCTGGCCGACAAGGGCGTCAAGGGTTCCCAGTACCGCTGGCTCGACGTCGGCTTCACCCGCTTCGCCTCGGACCAGACCCTGGGCAGCGGCGCCGCGCGCGCCGGCGAGGACTTCACCAAGCAGGTCGGCAAGACCGAGGCGACGGACGGCGCGAAGAACGTCAAGTCCGAGCCCGTCACCGGCATCGGCGACCAGGCGACCAAGGTCACGTACGACCAGTCCAAGGCGGACGAGGACTTCAGGTACACGACGATCGTCGCCCGTACGGGCAACGTCGTGGTCGTCGTCAACTACAACGGCGCGGGTTACGCCGGGTCGAAGACGCCCACCGCGGAGACGATCCTGAAGGGCGCCACGATGGCGGTCAAGGACGCGGTCGCCGCCGTCGCCGACGCCAACGGGAGCAAGGAGACCGGCGCCTCGCCCGAGACGAAGACCTCCAACTCCCCCAGTTCCTCGGCCACCACCAAGAAGTCGGACTGACGGGCCTTCTCCCCTCCCCCCGCGACACCTCTCGCACACATGTGCCAGGCTGTGCCCGCCGGAAACAAGCCACGGCAACAGGCCACAGCAGCCGGCGAGAGCACAGGACAAGGGAACAGGGAGGGGATGGGGGGTGGCTGCGATGCAGCTGACGCGCACGCATCGCGTGCTGATCGGGCTGGTGGTGGCCGGTGCGGTCCTGATCGCCGCGATCGGCTTCGCCGGTTCCTACGCGGCGGTGCGCGAACTGGCCCTTCAGAAGGGGTTCGGGGACTTCTCGCTGGTCTTCCCGATCGGCATCGACGCGGGCATCTGCGTCCTGCTGGCCCTGGACCTGCTGCTGACGTGGCTGCGCATCCCCTTCCCGCTGCTGCGCCAGACGGCCTGGCTCCTGACGGCCGCGACGATCGCGTTCAACGGCGCCGCCGCCTGGCCCGACCCGCTCGGCGTCGGCATGCACGCCGTGATCCCGGTGCTCTTCGTGGTCTCCGTCGAGGCCGCCCGCCACGCGGTGGGCCGGATCGCGGACATCACCGCCGACAAGCACATGGAAGGCGTCCGCCTCACCCGCTGGCTCCTCTCCCCCGTCCCCACCTTCCGCCTCTGGCGCCGCATGAAGCTGTGGGAGCTGCGCAGTTACGAGCAGGTCATCAAGCTCGAACAGGACCGGCTGATCTATCAGGCCCGCCTCCAGGCCCGCTACGGCCGCAACTGGCGCCGCAAGGCCCCCGTCGAGTCCCTGATGCCGCTCCGCCTCGCGAAGTACGGCGTACCGCTGGCCGAGACCGGCCCCGCGGGTCTGGCAGCCGCCGGCATCGAACCGGCCCTCCTCCCCCCGGCCCCCGCCCCGGCCGCCGCAGCCCCCGCGGTGGAGACGGCCCAGCAGCACCCCGAACTCCCCCAGGCCGCACACCAGCCGCAGCAGCAGCACCAGCAGCCGCCGGCCGACCCTCAGCAGCCCCAGGAGCACCCCCAGCAGCCCGCCCCCGCGCAGAACGAGGAGAACCCCTGGTTCCCCGCGCAGGCGACCGCCAAGGTCTACGAGGGCACGTACAACCCCGACTACGAAGGCCCCGAGCCCACCCCGCTCCAGGTCCCCTCGGGTCCGGGCGGCCGCACCCGCCCCCTGGGCAACGTGGGCACGGTCGGCAGCACCGCCCCCGAACAGCAGCTCCCCTTCCCGGAACAGCTCCCGGGGCAGCTCCCGGAACAGCTCGCGCAGCAGCAGCTTCCGCAGCAGCAGCTCGCGGAGCAGCCCGTCGCCGAGGCCGCCGAGGAGTGGGCCGAGGAATGGGCGCAGGAGGACGCGGAGTTCAGCGAGATCGCGTACGAGGTGTTCGCGGCGTTCGTGACCGAGAACAACGACTACCCGAGCATCGCGGTGCTGGACATACACCTGTCGGACGGGCACAACGTGCGGCACCCGCGCAGCGAGGCGCTGATCCGGCAGCTGATGCCGCTGTTCAAGGAGCGCTACGCGGCGGAGCAGGCAGAACTCGAAGCCGACCACATCGCATAAGCACCAAGCACCACGCACCACGCACCACGCACCTGGCACCTGGCACCTGGCACCTGGCAGACCGAAGGGCCGCCCCCACCGAGGGAGCGGCCCTTCACACATCCGCTTACGCGCCGAGCAGCCTGCGCACCCGGTCCGCCCCCACCGCGAGCAGCAGCGTGGGCAGGCGGGGCCCCGTGTCGCGGCTGACGAGCAGCCGGTAGAGCAGGGCGAAGAAGGACCGCTGGGCGGTCTTCAGCTCGGGCGTCGGCTTGGCGTCGGGCTCCAGTCCGGCGAGGACCTTCGGCACGCCGTAGACGAGCGTGGTCAGCCCGTCCAGGGACCAGTGCGTGTCCAGCCCCTCGACCAGCAGCCGCAGCGACTCGCGGCCCTGCTCGTCGAGCGAGCCCAGCAGGTCCTTGTCCGGCTCGTCGCGGACGACGGTGCGGGCCTCGGCCGGGACCTGGGTGGTGATCCAGGACTCGGCGCGGTCGAGCCGCGGCCGGGCCTCGTCCAGCGAGGTCAGCGGGTTCGCCGGGTCCAGCTCGCTGAGGATGCGCAGCGTCTGGTCCTGCGCACCGGCCGTGATGTCGGCGACGGAGGCGAGCGTGCGGTACGGCAGCGGGCGCGGCGTGCTCGGCAGCTCACCGGCCGCGGTGCCGATCGCGCGGGCGTACGCGGCGGCGTCGGCCGGCAGCACGGAGCCGTCGGCGACCTTGCGGCCCAGTGAGTCCCACTCGTCGTAGAGCCGCTGGATCTCCTGGTCGAAGGCGATCTTGAAGGACTGGTTGGGCTTGCGGCGGGCGTAGAGCCAGCGCAGCAGCGGCGCCTCCATGATCTTCAGCGCGTCGGCCGGGGTCGGCACGCCGCCCTTGCTGGAGGACATCTTGGCCATGCCGGAGATGCCGACGAAGGCGTACATCGGGCCGATCGGCTGGACGCCGTCGAAGATCTCGCGGACGATCTGGCCGCCGACGACGAAGGAGGAGCCGGGCGAGGAGTGGTCGACGCCGGAGGGCTCGAAGATCACGCCCTCGTAGGCCCAGCGCATCGGCCAGTCGACCTTCCAGACCAGCTTGCCGCGGTTGAACTCGCTCAGGCGGACCGTTTCGGCGAAGCCACAGGCCGAGCAGGTGTAGTTCAGCTCGGTGGAGTCGTCGTCGTACGAGGTGACGGTGGTGAGGTCCTTCTCGCAGTTGCCGCAGTAGGGCTTGTACGGGAAGTAACCGGCGGAACCGCCGCTGCCGTCGTCCTCGCTCGCCGCGCCGGAACCGGCCTCGGCCTCCAGCTCGGCTTCGTCCACCTTCTTCTGCTGCTGCGGCTTCTTGCCGCCCTTGGCACCGCCGGCCGCCGGGTCCTTCTTGGTGCGGTAGCGGTCGAGGACGGCGTCGATGTCGGCGCGGTGGCGCATCGCGTGCAGGATCTGCTCGCGGTAGGTGCCCGCGAGGTACTGCTCGGTCTGGCTGATGCCGTCGTACTCGACGCCCAGCTCGTCCAGGGACGCGGTCATCGCGGCCTTGAAGTGCTCGGCCCAGTTCGGATACGGGGACCCGGCGGGCGCGGGCACCGAGGTCAGCGGCTTGCCGATGTGCTCGGCCCAGCTCTCGTCCACGCCCGGGACGCCGTTCGGCACCTTGCGGTAGCGGTCGTAGTCGTCCCAGGAGATCAGGTGCCGCACGGTGTGGCCGCGGCGGCGGATCTCGTCGGCGACCAGGTGCGGGGTCATGACCTCGCGGAGGTTGCCGAGGTGGATCGGGCCCGACGGGGAGAGGCCGGAGGCGACGACGACCGGTTTGCCAGGCGCACGACGCTCCGATTCGGCGATGACCTCGTCCGCGAAGCGGGAGACCCAGTCGGTCTCGGTGCTGCTCTGACTCTGAGCCACGGTCGGCACGTCCTTCTCTCGGGTAGGACTCATAGGGGCACCGCCCATTCTCCCAGGTGCGGCCCGCAGCGCGAAAACGGCTTTACGGGGCCCCGCGGCACGGGCGGAAAACCCGTTTACACGCCGTGGGATACTTGAGGTCATCCCTTGTACCCCTACGGAAACGGCAGCCAGCTCATGGCCTCGGTCAATTCCCTCGCTTCCACGCTCCAGCAGCAGCTGGCGGACGCCCTGACGGCAGCACTGCCGGAGGCCGGCACCGCGGACCCGCTGCTGCGCCGAAGCGACCGGGCCGACTTCCAGGCCAACGGCATCCTGGCGCTCGCCAAGAAGCTCAAGGGCAATCCGCGCGAGCTGGCCGACCGGGTCACGGCCGCCCTCCCGGCCTCCGAGCTGATCAAGGACATCGAGGTCTCCGGCCCCGGCTTCCTGAACGTCACGCTCGCCGACCGGGCGATCACCGAGACCCTCGCGGCGCGCGCCGCCGACGGCGACCGGCTCGGCATCCCGGCGAACGACGCGGCGGGCACCACGGTCATCGACTACGCCCAGCCGAACGTGGCCAAGGAGATGCACGTGGGCCACCTGCGGTCCGCCGTGATCGGTGACGCGATGGTGCGGATCCTGGAGTTCACCGGCGAGTCCGTGGTCCGGCGCCACCACATCGGTGACTGGGGCACCCAGTTCGGCATGCTCATCCAGTACCTCACCGAGCACCCGGACCAGCTGGACCACGAGGGCGGCAAGAAGGACGGCGAGGCCGCCATGTCCTCGCTCAACCGGCTCTACAAGGCGTCCAGGGCCCTGTTCGACTCGGACGAGGAGTTCAAGGCCCGCTCCCGGGACCGGGTGGTCGCCCTCCAGGCCGGGGACGCGGAGACGCTGGCCATGTGGCAGCGGTTCGTGGACGAGTCGAAGATCTACTTCTACTCGGTCTTCGACAAGCTCGACATGGAGATCAGCGACCCCGACATCGTCGGCGAGTCCGGGTACAACGACATGCTGGAGGAGACCTGCCGCATCCTGGAGGAGACGGGCGTCGCCGTCCGCTCCGAGGGTGCGCTCTGCGTCTTCTTCGACGACGTGCTGGGCCCCGACGGCAACAAGGTCCCGCTGATCGTCAAGAAGACCAACGGCGGCTACGGCTACGCGGCGACCGACCTCTCCGCGATCCGCGACCGGGTGCGGAACCTCAAGGCGGACACCCTGCTGTACGTGGTGGACGCGCGGCAGTCGCTGCACTTCAAGATGGTCTTCGAGACGGCCCGCCGGGCCGGCTGGCTGAACGACGACGTGAAGGCGCACCAGCTCGCGTTCGGCACGGTGCTCGGCAAGGACGGCAAGCCGTTCAAGACCCGTGAGGGCGTCACGGTCCGGCTGGAGGACCTGCTGGACGAGGCGGTCGAGCGGGCGACGGCCGTGGTCCGGGAGAAGGCCGAGAAGGTGGGCCTGTCCGAGGACGAGATCGTGGAGAACGGCCGGTACGTCGGCGTGGGCGCCGTGAAGTACGCGGACCTGTCGACCTCCGCCGTGCGGGACTACAAGTTCGACCTGGACCAGATGGTGTCGCTGAACGGCGACACGTCGGTGTACCTCCAGTACGCGTACGCGCGCATCCGGTCGATCCTGCGCAGGGCGGGCGACGCGAAGCCGGTCGCGCACCCGGAGCTGGAGCTGGCCCCGGCCGAGCGGGCGCTCGGCCTGCACCTGGACCAGTTCGGCGAGGCGCTGGCCGAGGTCGCCGCGAACTACGAGCCGCACAAGCTGGCCGCGTACCTCTACCAACTGGCGTCGCACTTCACGACGTTCTACGACCAGTGCCACGTCCTGAGCGAGGACAACCCGGCCGAGGTCGTGGAGAACCGGCTGTTCCTCTGCGACCTCACCGCCCGCACCCTGCACAAGGGCATGGCGCTGCTCGGCATCCGGACGCCCGAGCGGCTCTGAGCACACGGCACGGCCCGCGCGAGCGGAAGGCGGCGGGGCCCGGCGGCACTTCGGTGCCGCCGGGCCCCGCCTTTTTCGGCTACCCCGGAATTCCCCGGCTACCCCCGAAATATTTCGGATACGGAACGGTCCCGGGGGCAAAAGAAGAATCCAGACCGTTGGACGAACCTTTCCCTGGGGGCGAAAGATGAGTGACCCTCGCACAGCGCCTGACCCGCCTTCGCCCGAGGCCATTACCGAGGCCGTGCCCCCACCGGCGAAAGCGGCCGACGCCCGCGCGGCGGCCGCCGCGTTCGTGGAGTCGCTCGACCCTCCGCCCTCCCCCTCGGCCGTCCAGGACCTGCTGCTGCTCGCCTCGGAACTGGTCACGAACGCGGTACGCCACGCGGGAGCCGTCACGGCGCTGGCGTTCGGAGCGGACGAGAAGGCGCTGTACGTACAGGTCGCGGACCCCAGCCCGGACCGCCCGCGCCGGCGCGTCCCGGATATGACGGGCGCGGCCGGCGGTTTCGGCTGGCCGCTGGTCCTGAAATTGGCCAGGAAAGTCACCGTCCGGAACCACATGGGCCAGGGAAAGATCATCAGCGCGACAATGGCCCGCTGACCCTCCACTCGCTTTCCGGGGAAAGCGAAAGGCGCACCCCGGGGCATCGTCGCCCGAATGGCGTTGACCGCGCGCCCCGCCGCAGGGGATGGTGGCGCGTCCGGTGAGCACCGGACGTGTCACCAGGGGTGGGGATCACATGCAGGACACCGGGCAGACGAACACGCCCGAAACGGCACCGCCGCCGGAGGAGCCGAGACCGGAGCCCGGGGCACGGGCCGCGTCCGAGGCCGCCGCGGCAGCCGTCCGGGAAGCCCTCCGGAGCGAGCGCCCGGCGGACGCCCGCAAACAGGCCACCGCCGCGCTGGAGGCGTACGGCCCCGACCCCGACCTGTACCTCCTGCTGGGCCGGGCGCACGTCGCCGAGGACGAGGACGACCACGACGACGAGGCCGAACGCGCCTACCGCCGGGGGCTCGACGCCTTTCCCGACCACCTGGCCCTGCTCACCGCGTACGCCGAACTCTGCCGGGCGGCCGACGCGCTGGACCGCCCCGGCCGCCACGCCCGCGCCGACCGCCTCATGGCCCGCGTCGCCGAACTGGCCCCCGGCTCACCGGAAGCGCTCCGGCTCAGCAACCCGGCCCCGGTCTGGGCCGCACAGCCCCCGACGCCCCGCCTCTCCGCCTCCCACACCCAGCGCCACGACGTCCGCAGCGCCCTGGCCGCCGCTCCGAACCTGGCGGAGGCGGCCCGCCGAGCCGACGAGGAGGCGGGGCAGCACCCGTACGACCTGCGTCTCGCCATCCGTGCCGAAACGCTCACCGCGTTCCTCCGCCCCGGCCGGAGGCTGCTCCTGGGCCAGGTCAGGGCCCCGTATCTGAGCGTGCTCGCCGTCCTGGCCGTGGGCGCCCTGGCCCTCGTCCCCGAGTCGGCCGCGCCCTGGTCGATGTGGGCGGGGGCCGCCGCGCTCCTCACCCTCGTCCCGTACCGCCTGCTCGCCGTCCTGGAGAGCGGCGCCCGTTCCCGCGCCGTCCACCGCACACCGCCGCTCCCGGAGGGCGCGCCCGAACCGGCGAGTCCCCTGCCCCCGCCGCCCCCGCCCGGCGCCCGGGACTTCGTGCTGCTGGGCACGGCCCTCACCCTGGCGGTGTTCGCGGTGGTCTCGCCGCTGGCGTTCAAGTACCCGGCGGACACGAGCTATCCGCACTACACGGCGACGGCACCGAAGACGTTCCGGGGCGCCCCGCTGTTCTCCGCCGTCCCGGTGGTGGACGGCGTCAGCTCGGACATGGCCTCGCTGTGGACCCGGGCCCTGAACGCCGAGGGCGCGTTCGCCTACGTCTACGGCGAACTCGCGGACCGGGATGGCCCCATCGGCCCGGCCGCCCTCGTCTTCGGCGCGGTGGGCGACTTCCGCAACACCCCCGACAAGGCCCTCAAGGGCTACGAACTGGGGCTCGCCGAGTCGGACTCGACCATCGACGGGGTCTGGAAGCCGGACCCGGGTCCGGACGGCCGCCGGCTCCGCTGCGTCTCGTACGCGGACGACTCGGAGACCCCCGGCTCCCGCGTGGCGTGCAGCTGGGTGGACAACGGGAGTTACGGCACGGTCGTCATGAACGAGCCCGGTCTCGACCACGAGACCGCCACGAAGGCCGTCCGCACGGCCTTGGACGCGGCTCTGCTTCGCGATGATCGCGCACTGTAACCACCCGTACACGTATCTTGTACGGGTCGGGCGCGCGTGAAGAAGGGGCCCGGGTGGGGAGTGGGCTCCGTATGCAAAAGAACAACCGCCTGCGCAAAGACGCGACGGCCAAGAAGCTCGTGGGCGCGCTGGTCGCCCGGTTCCGTCGGGCGAGCGGCCTGACTCAGCATCAACTCGCTGACGAGGCCAACGTCCAGCCGGAAACCATCGCCTCCATCGAGCAGGGCCGCCGGAACCTGGTTCCCGCGCTGGCCCGTGTCCTGGACGCCATCCTGGACACCAAGGGGGCGCTCATCACGGCGCTGGAACACCTGCCGGAGACCGACCTGATCCCGGTCTGGGCCGAGGAGTACATGGACCTGGAGCAGGAGGCGCTGTCCCTGTCCTGGTACGACAACCAGCTGCTGCCGGGCCTGCTCCAGACCGAGGCGTACGCCCGCGCGGTCTTCCGCAACCGCGTCCCCGTCTTCAGCGAGGAGCAGATCGCGGACCAGACCGCGAACCGGCTGAAGCGCCAGGAGATCATGCACCGCGACAACCCGCCGACGATCAGCTTCGTGATCTGGGAGCCTGCGGTAAGGCTGCAACTCCTCAGCGGCGAGGAGCACATGGAGCAGCTGCGCCATCTCCGCCGCTGCGCCGACCTCCCGGGCGTCTGCATCCAGATCCTGCCCCTGAGCCATCGCATGCACGCCGGTCTGGACGGCCCCTTCATCCTGTTGGAAACCCCGGACTTCCAACGCGTCGCGTACTCCGAAACACAGCGCGGCAGCCTGCTCGTCTCCAACCCCGACGAGGTCAGCATCCTCGCGCAGAAATATGCGATGCTGCGAGCCCAGGCCCTCACCCCGGAAGAGACGAGGGCCCTGTTGGACCGTCTGCTGGGAGAGTAATGAGCACCGCACGTAAGTGGTTCAAGTCCAGCTACAGCGGCGACGAAGGCGGGCAGTGCCTCGAAGTCGCCTACGACTGGTTCAAGTCGAGTTACAGCGGCAGCGAAGGCGGCGCCTGCCTCGAAGTCGCTTACAACTGGGTCAAGTCCAGCCACAGCGGCAGCGAGGGCGGCCAGTGCGTCGAGGTCGCCGCGCACCCCACCGCCGTGCACGTACGTGACTCCAAGAACCTGGAGGGCCCCGTCTTCACCGTCGCGCCCGCCGCCTGGGCCGCGTTCACCGGGCATGTGGGGCGCTGAGAAGTCCACTGTCAGTGGGGGCACTTAGAGTCACCGATATGGCGACGCTCCCGAATGCACTTCGTTCACCGGCCGATGCCGGGCTGGAACTCCCGCCCGGCACGCTCGTGGACACCACGATCGACGAGACCTGGCACGAACCCCTCCTCTGGTACGCGGACGGGCCCGCGACCCCCGGGGTCTGGGCCGAGCTGCGCACCGCCGGGCGGCCGGCCGGTCTGCTGCCGGTCCTGGTCGACGGCGGCAGGCGTGCCGCGTGGCCGGAGGACTGGGACCTGGACCCGGCGAGTACGTCGTATCCGGGCGATCATGACGCCGAGACCGTGCTGACCAGGGCATGGGAGGCGCACGAGAGCGACGAGCCGGGTCTCGTGGACTCGGACGGCGCGTGGCCGGGCCTGGCGCCGAGCCCGTCCGAGGCGGGACCGGACGAGCCGGACGCCCTCGCGGCCGAGATCGCGGACCAGCTGACCGCTCCGGGGAGCCCGATGGCGGGGATACGGATCGCGCTGGTCCCCGCGCGCCGCAGCGCGGACATACCGGCGGCGATCGGCTGGTCCGGCCCGGCGAATCATGAGAACGACGTGGCGAGGCTCAGCGCAGTGCTGCGCTCCTGGGAGGACCGGTACGGGGCCCGGGTCCTCGTGCTCGGGTTCGACACCCTGGTGCTCTCGGTGAGCCGCCCGCCCACGACGCTCGCCGAGGCGGAGGCGCTGGCGGCGGAGCACTTCGCGTTCTGCCCGGACAACATCCAGCAGTCCAGCCTCGACACGCTCCGCGCGTACGCGGAGACGGCGCTCCTCAAGCAGGAGACGTGGGCGTTCTGGTGGGACTGAGCCGGGCCACCCCGCCCCGCACCACCGTGGACCAGATCCTGCATTGGTCTTGACCAATTTTCGCGAGTATGGGAATGATGACCGGAGTCGCCACAGAACCTTCATAACTGCTCCGCGGGAGAACCACGCACTATGCGCATACCCACCACTGCCGCCCTCGCGGCGCTCGGCGGTGCCCTCGTCCTCGGGCTCACCGTCGCTCCGGCCGCCCAGGCCACCCCCGCCCCGGCGGACTGCACCACGGACGCCTTCGGGGTCGCCGGCAAGTACGGCGAGTTCGTCCTCGGGGACGACGTCCACTCGCCCGACGCGGAGGGCGCGGTGGCCGTCGGCGGCAACGCGGACTTCCGGGGCGGGTTCAGCGTGGCCAACGAGCTGTCGGCCGCCGAGGTCGACGCGCTGCCCGGCCGGGCGTCGCTCGTCGTGCGCGGTGACCTGCTCAACGGCGGTTCCGCGACCGTCGTGATGAAGGGCAACGCGGTGGTCGGCGGCCAGGTCAAGGACCGTGCCGTCGAGCTGCACAACGGCAGCTTCAGCCAGAAGGCCGACCTGATCGACTTCGACGGCGAGTTCGCCAAGCTGCGGTCCTACTCCGCGGCGCTGGCCGGGGAGTCCGCGACCGCGGGCACCGAGGTGCGGCTCGACGGCGACCGGCTGACGCTGACCGGCACGGACAGCGGACGCAACGTCTTCTCCGTACCGGCGGACCGGCTGGAGAAGGCGAAGGAGGTCTTCATCAAGGTCCCGGCCGGGGCGACGACGATCGTCAACGTCAGCGGCCAGGAGTACGACATGGCGACGGCCCGCACGACGGGCTTCTTCCTCTCGGGCGGACAGGACTTCGTCCTGGACGACAAGCTCCAGAGCGCGTCCGGCGGCGCGGTCCGGGCCAAGCTCCTGTGGAGCTTCCCGGACGCCACGAAGGTCGTCAAGAACAGCCAGGCCGCCTGGCCGGGCAGCGTGCTCGCGCCCCACGCCCACCTGGAGCTGGGCACGGCCGCGCCGGTCAACGGCTCGGTGTGGGTGGCCTCGCTGCACGGCTCGGGCGGTGCGGAGACGCACCACTTCCCGTTCACGGGCTGCCTGCCCGAGGTTCCCGGTACGGAGACCCCGTCGCCCAGCACGACCCCGAGCGGTACGCCCGGGACGACGCCCCCGGCGACCGGCACGCCGTCGGCCTCGGTGACCCCGCCGTCCGGCAGCGCCACCCCGTCCGACACCCCGTCGGGCTCCGCGACGCCGGGCGCCCCGGCCCCGTCCGCCAGCCCCTCGCAGCCGGGTGAGGGCGACCTGGCGACGACCGGCAGCAGCAACATGATCCCGATCACCATCGGCGGCGCCGCAGTCGTCGCCGCGGGTGCGGGCCTGGTCGTCATGGCCCGCCGCCGCAAGCGCGCCTGACCCCGGCGGGACGCGGCCCTCAGGACGACTTCACGAGATCCCTGAGGGCCGCGATCCGGTCGCGGACCCGGGGGCCGGACGGATCGGCCTGCGGGTCGGCCCCGGCGGGCTCCCGGCAGCCCCGGCACAGCCCGTCCGGCAGCGCGTCGACCGGCCCCGGGACGCCGCACTCCACGCACTCCACCTTGGCCGGATGCGTGACGCCACCGGCCCGCTCCGGGGCGGGGCGGTAGACGGGCGGAAGCTTGTCGCCCAGGCGACGGCGGACGAACCCGAAGGGCGCCTCCACCGAGGCGGGCAGCCCGGCGGTGAGCGTACGGACGAAGTAGCCGACGTCCACGCCACGGGCGAACCACTGCTCGGCGAGGGGTTCCAGGGCGACGCAGTGGGCATGGGAGAGCGCGAGCCGCGTATCGACACGCCCGAGTTCGGCCAGGGCGAGGTACGCGGTCGAGCGCCCGCCCTCCTCCGGATCGGCGACGCGCTGCGCGGGCACGGCGGAAGCGGCCGGAGCCTCCACAGGCGCCGGTGCGGGTGCGGGCGCCGCGACCACGGACTCGACCTCCGGCGCGACCACCGTCAACGAGCCCAGAAACTCCGCCCACCACTCGTTGTCGTGGGCGGTCCGCGACCAGAACGTCCGGAAAACCCACCGCACTTGGCCCTGCCCGTCCACCAAGGCGCACCGCACGCGCCGCAGATGCCCGGCCACGGAGAGCGCGGTCATCGCGGAGGCCACGGCCTGCTGCCCGTACAGCGGGATCTGCTTGGCGAGAGCCTTGACGCTCATCACGGCCCCTTCGGGCAGCCGCTCGACGAAGGCGGCGATGTAGCGCTCGCGCAGCGGCAGCGAGGCGAAGTCATCGGGGCGGGCCGGATGTTGAGCGGGCACGGCACGCTTGCCGTAGCCGGACTGGGCCATGGGGCATGGGGTGGGACTAAAGTTCTGAACAACCACGAGATCGGCTCTTTCTGTGGTGGTCGAGCTCTGGCCAGACCCCGGCAAGGCTTGAGAGGCCTCGTCGGGGTCGTTTGATTTCCCGCACCGTAAGCAGTGGCCACGCTGCGTCGCAAGCCGTCACCATTAGTCATACATGCAGACCGTGACGGGTCAGGGAGGTCGGGAGGGTTTCCCCAACCCCGTCTCTACCCACCCATCAAAAGAAGGCGCTCGAACCTCGGGGCTCGCATCTCGAAGCCCGAGTCCCGAGCCTCAAGCCTCGGGCCGCCCACACCCCTCGTACGCTCGAACGAGTGAACCGCCCACCCCGGTCCACGGTCCCGAGACCCGAGACCCGAGCTTCGGGCGGAGTGACATGATCGAAGCGAGCTGAATCCGAGAGCGGGACACCCACGCAATACACCCACGAGGGGGCCACAGTGCGGGATCAACTCCTTGGAAGTCGGTACCGGTTGGTGCGGCGGCTCGGTGAGGGCGGCATGGGTGAGGTCTGGGAGGCGCAGGACGAGAAGCTGGACCGGCGGGTCGCGGTCAAGCTGATCTCGTTACTCGCGGGAGGCGGAAGCCGGGGCAGAGAGGCGCGCGCCCGGTTCCTGCGCGAGGCCCGGCTCACGGCCCGCCTCCAGCACCCGCACATCGTGACCGTCCACGATCTCGGCGAGAGCGGCCCCGAGACCGGCAACGCCCCGTTCCTGGTGATGGAACTGGTCAGGGGCGAAGGGCTGGATGCCAAGCTGGAGCGGGGCGCCATCGACCCGCAGGACGCGGCCCGCTGGGGCGCCGAAATCGGCGAGGCCCTGGCGGAGGCACACGCGGCGGGCGTCCTGCACCGCGACATCAAGCCGTCCAACATCTTCATCACGCACACCGGCACGGTGAAGGTCCTCGACTTCGGCGTAGCACGCGCGGCCGACCCGTACGCCACCGCCGACCGCCTCACCCAGACCGGGTTCATCGTCGGCACGCCCCCGTACATGGCTCCCGAGCAGGCACGCGGCCACCCGGAACCGGGCAGCGACCTCTACGCGCTGGGCTGCCTGCTCTTCGAACTGCTCACCGCCCGCCTGCCGTTCCAGGCCCCCGACAGCATCGGCTACCTGACGGCCCACCTCACCGACGAACCCCCCGCGCCCAGCTCGATCCGGCCGGGCCTCCCCTCCTCCTGGGACACACTCGTACTGAAGCTCCTCAGCAAGGACCCGTCCGAGCGCCACACCACGGCCGCCGACGCCTCCCGGGCCCTGCGGCGGCTCGACGCGGCGGCACCCACGAAGGTGCTGCCGCCACCGCGGGACGCGCCGCGCAGGCCGCCCGCCGCCGCCAAACACACACCCGTGGGCGGGCCCTGGCTGCCGGGTGGGGTCTGGCTGTTGACCGTGGTGGCGACGGCCATCCTGGTCTCGGTCAACATCGACGGCCACGGAGACGACGGAGACGCGGCGAGCGGCGCCCTCGTCGTCGGCCTCGCCACGGCCTGGCTCGTCGGCCATTTCGTCGTCATGTCACGGCCGGCATGGCGTACGAGCGTGACAAAAGTGACCCGCTTCGCCCTGCCCCTGCTCCTGCTGGCCGTCTACGCCGTGGCGGTCACGAGCAATGCCGAAGCCCCTTGGCCTCACGGGCCCTACTGGGTGGCCGTGAGCATCTCGACGGCCGCCCTGACGAGCCTTCTGGCGTTCTCCGCCGCTCTGACCGACCGGACCGGGCACGGACTCCGCAGGGCGGGCTACACCCTTGCGGCCCTCAACACCATCGCCGTCCTCGACACCGTCTTCCAGCAGACGGGCATCGCCGTCACGGTCTCCCCGCACATCACCTTCGTCGCCCCGCAACCGGTCTCGGCCGGTGTGGCCGTCCTGGCCGTCGCGGTGTACTGCGTCCGCGAGATCGCGACCCGCCGGTCAGCCCCGGACGCTCAGCGCTTCTCCCAGACCGAGGTGTCGTAGCGGTAGTAGTACTCCGGCCGCCCCGCGATGCTGCTAGTACGGAACGGCTTGCCGCCGTCGTCGATGCGCAGGATGCCCTTGCGGCCGCCGCTGCTCCACTCCAGCTCCAGGTACCAGCTGACGTCGTGGCCCTCCACATGCGCGTCCAGGTCGAAGACCTCCACATCGCGGGACGAGACCTGGAACGGGAAGTCCTTCGCGGGCACGACCTGGTCGCCCTGGGTGCCCGCCACCGGGGTCAGCGTGGGCCGGTTGCTGTCCAGATCGATATCGAAGGACTGGGGCTCGATACCGCTTCCGCAGCCCTCGCCCATGGAGAACGCGGGCCGTTGCAGGGGCGCCCGCTGACTCAGCACGCGCACATGCAGGTCGGTCAGCACGACGGCCTCCCGCGAGGTGCCCTGCACGGTCAGCTCCAGCTTCATGGCGCCGCCCTCCACCCCGCCGAGCGAACGCGCCCAGCCCCGGGTGCTGGTGGGCGAGGGCGGGGGCGGCACGGTGCCCGGGTCCTGGGTGAGCAGATAGAACTGCCCGCAGGGCTCCTCCCAGTTGTACGAGCTGATGGTGACGGTCGGCGGGGCTCCGGTGCCGCTCCCGGTGGTGGCCGACGCGGAGACGGAGGACCGCGCGGTCGGGCCGGCCGCCTCGGTGCTGCTCGCGGATTCACTGGCCTTCGCCGACGCGGAGGCGGAGGTGGACGCGGAAGGGCTCTGCGGCGACTCGGAGACGGCGTCCGCCCCCTTGCCCTCCTCCGTGCTCCGCCCGCCGGGCATCTCGACGGCGGCGTCCGAGCCGGTCTCCTTGAGCTGCCCGACGACGACGGCGGTGGGCACGGTGAGCGCGACGACCGCTGCGGCGGCGAGCAGCACCCGCGTACGGGCGGAGGCGCGGCGCCAACGCGAGGAGCGCTCGGGGGCAGGGTGTTCGGGGGTGACCTCGGGGGCCGGTTCGGGCGCGGGCGCGGCGGGCGCGGGCTCGACCGGTACCGGAACTTCCGATTCCGGCACTCGCTCCGGTTCCGGCACCCGCTCCGATTGCGGCACCGGTACCGGCTGCGGCTCCGCGACGGGCGTGTCCGGCGCGGGCGCGGCGTCCGGCTTCCCCCGCCGCCGCGCCGCGTCGGCGAGGATCCACCGGCGGTGCAGGTCCACGAGTTCGTCGTCCGTGGCCCCGCAGAGACGGGCGAACCGGTCCACGGAGGCGTACTCACTGGGGACCGCGTCCCCGTTGCAGTACCGGTGGAGCGTCGACGTGCTGACGTGCAGCCTTCCCGCCAGCACGCCGTAACTGCGTCCCGAACGGTCCTTCAGTTTCTTCAGCAGGCCCGCGAAATCCTCGGCCTCCGGCGTCGCCACTACGGCGTTCCCCCTCCTGGTCGTCCCGGATCACCGTTCCAGGGACGTGGAATCTGCCCAGGTCACAGTACGCGCAGGCATTCCAGCATCCCCAATGGTGTGGCGGGCGTTGCGGCCGGAATCCGCCGTGCCGCAAGCTCGAATCACACCACAGCGACCGGGGGACCGACGCAGTGCGAACGCTCTTCCGCATCGAGTTGACCGATGCGCTGGCGATCGGAGTGGTGATCGTGACGACAGCGATCGTCCTGCTCCTGATCTGCCACAACTGACCAAAGCTCAGTTCAGCCCGCACCACACACAAGACCACCTACGGGGAGATCCACCATGCGCAGCAACCGCATCCGCACCACCGTTCTCGCAGCCACCGCCCTGCTCGCGGCGCTCTCGCTCACGGCATGCAACGGGGACGACGTCACCGACACCGGCAAGCCGGCCGCGAGCCCGACGGCGGACCAGGACGGCGGCCAGTCGAAGGAGCCCTCGGCGCCGGCCAAGGACTCGACGTCCCCGACCGACACCGAGTCCGAACCGGCCGCCGACGCCAAGCCGAAGGTCCCTACCGCGGACCCGGCCACGAAGACCAAGGCCCCGGCCACCGACAGCAAGCCGAAGACCGCCGTCACCTGCGACGGCTCGAACACGAAGGTCACCGTCACGAAGGTGAGCCGCCCGGTCAACCACCTGCTGCTCACGGCCACCAACACGGGTGACCGCCCCTGCTACGCGTACTACGCGCCGATGCTCCGCTTCGACGGCGCGCAGGCCGTGTTCCAGGTCAACCGGGACAGCCAGCCTCAGGCCGTGGTGACGCTCGACCCGGGTCAGTCGGCGTACGCGGCGATCAGCCTGACCGGCGAGCCGAACGGCAAGAAGCCGTTCACGAGCAAGCACCTCGGGGTCACCTTCGCCGACCGGAGCAACGGCCCGGTCAACTCCTCGACGGCCGAGCTGACGCTGCCCGGCACGACGTACTGGGACGACAACGGCTTCGTCACCTACTGGCAGAGCGAGATGGACGACGCGCTCACCTACTGACCGGACGGCCCGAATCCGCCGCCCCCGCCTGCCCCCCTGCCCCGCCTCTCCCGCCGATCCCGGCGAGGGGGCGGGTCAGGCGTTGGCAGCCTCGCTCAGGACCCGGGCGAGTTCGCCGGGGCGGGTGGCCATCGGCCAGTGGCCCGAGTCGAGGTCCACGTACTCGACCCGGGTGGCGCGGGCCAGCTCGGGAATCTCCCCGGCGGCGATCCACTCCTTGGCCTGGGCCGGGGTGAACTCGGGGCAGACCACCACGACGGGGATGTCGAAGCGGCGCTCGTCGGTCAGCCGCACGACTCCCCTGGCGACGGCCTCGGGGACGGAAACGGCGGCCGCAGCGAAACGGTCCCGGGCCGGCTGGTCCAGGTCCGCGGCGTCCGGCCCCTCGAAGGGACCCCACCCAGGGAAGGGCATGACGCCGCCCTCGATCGCGAAGAAATCGGCGTAGGCCCGCCCGTCGGCGGCGGGGAAGCCGCCGATCAGAGCGACCTTGGCCACCTTCTCCGGCCGTGCGTCACCGGCCATCCAGGCCAGGGTCGACGCTGCGGAGTGCCCCACCACCAGAGGCTTCCCGGGCGCCGCGTCCACCGCGGCGAGCACCGCTGCCAGCTGGTCGTCGAGCGTCGCGGAGACGGCGCCGTCACCCTGCCCCGGCAGCGTGAGCGGCACGGGACGGTGGCCGAGCCGGGTGAGTTCGGGCACGACGTCGTCCCAGGCGGATCCGTCGAGCCACAAGCCGCCGATGAGCAGGATGTCCACAGCGGTTCTCCCGGAGAGTCGTCGGATCTGGTGGCCGGCACGCTACCGGGAGGCTCTGACACCGGGCCCCGGACAGCTCGCGACCCGGCGCACCCGCTTTCGGCCCCGGGCGGCTCTCATGGCCCTGATCGACTGGCCGTAGCCGGCCCTCAGCCCCGCAGCCGCTGCGCGACCTCCGTCGCCCAGTACGTGAGGATCATCTGCGCACCCGCCCGGCGGATGCCCGTCAGGCTCTCCAGGATCGCCGCGTCCCGGTCGATCCAGCCCTTCTCCGCCGCGGCCTCGATCATCGCGTACTCGCCGCTGATCTGGTACGCGGCGACCGGCACGTCCGACGCCTCGGCGACCTTCGCCAGGATGTCCAGGTACGGGCCGGCCGGCTTGACCATGACCATGTCCGCGCCCTCTTCGAGGTCGAGCGCCAGCTCGCGCAGCGACTCGCGGATGTTGGCCGGGTCCTGCTGGTAGGTCTTGCGGTCGCCCTTGAGCGAGGAGCCGACGGCCTCGCGGAACGGGCCGTAGAACGCGGAGGAGTACTTCGCGGTGTACGCGAGGACCGACACGTCCTCGTGGCCCGTCTGGTCCAGCGCGTCACGGATGACACCGACCTGGCCGTCCATCATGCCGCTGGGGCCGACCACATGGGCGCCCGCGTCGGCCTGCACCTGGGCCATCTCCGCGTACCGCTCCAGCGTCGCGTCGTTGTCGACACGGCCGTCCTCGGTCAGCACACCGCAGTGGCCGTGGTCGGTGAACTCGTCCAGGCACAGGTCCGACATGACGAGGAGATCGTCGCCGACCTCCTCGCGCACCGCGCGCAGCGCGACCTGGAGGATGCCGTCCGGGTCGGTGCCCGCCGTGCCCCGGCCGTCCTTCTTCCCGTCCAGCGGCACACCGAACAGCATGATCCCCGAGACGCCGGCCGACACCGCGTCCACGGCGGCCTTCCGCAGGGTGTCCAGGGTGTGCTGCTGCACGCCGGGCATGGCCGAGATGGCGACCGGGGTGTCGATGCCCTCGCGCACGAACGCGGGCAGGATCAGGTTCGCCGGGTCGAGCCGTGTCTCGGCGACCATCCGCCGCATCACGGGGGTCGTCCGCAGCCGCCGGGGGCGGGAGCCGGGGAAGTTTCCGTACACAGTCATCCTTCGAGACTAGACCCGTACACCTCACGCTCTTGCCGACACCTCTGCCGGGAAAGCGGCCGGAACACGGCGGGGCCCGGCCGCTTCGGGAAGAAGCGGCCGGGCCCCGCACACAGCTCCGCGGTCAGGTCGTCGTACGACGCCTCCGCGCACCCGGACGCCGCTCGCTCGGCCGCGTCACCGGGTCACCGGCCTCCCGCGCCGCGTCCCGGCGCCGCGCACCGAAATCCGCCAGCGCCTCGGCCAGCTTGTGCACCGAAGGCTCCGGCGACAGGACGTCCACGCGCAGCCCGTGCTCCTCGGCGGTCTTCGCCGTGGCGGGGCCGATACACGCGATGACCGTCACGTTGTGCGGCTTGCCCGCGATGCCGACCAGGTTGCGCACGGTCGAGGACGAGGTGAACAGCACCGCGTCGAACCCGCCGCCCTTGATCGCCTCACGCGTCTCGGCCGGCGGCGGCGAGGCGCGGACCGTGCGGTACGCGGTGACGTCGTCCACCTCCCAGCCCAGCTCGATCAGCCCGGCCACCAGCGTCTCGGTGGCGATGTCGGCGCGCGGCAGGAAGACCCGGTCGATCGGGTCGAAGACCGGGTCGTACGGCGGCCAGTCATCCAGCAGCCCGGCCGCCGACTGCTCGCCCGACGGCACCAGATCCGGCTTCACACCGAAGTCGATGAGCGCGGCGGCGGTCTGCTCGCCGACGGCCGCGACCTTGATCCCGGCGAAGGCACGGGCATCGAGCCCGTACTCCTCGAACTTCTCCCGCACCGCCTTCACGGCGTTCACGCTGGTGAAGGCGATCCACTCGTACCGGCCCGTGACCAGGCCCTTGACCGCCCGCTCCATCTGCTGGGGCGTACGCGGCGGCTCGACGGCGATCGTCGGCACCTCGTGCGGCACCGCACCGTAGGAACGCAGCTGGTCGGAGAGCGAGGCCGCCTGCTCCCTCGTACGCGGCACGAGGACCTTCCAGCCGAACATCGGCTTGGACTCGAACCACGAGAGCTGGTCGCGCTGGGCGGCGGAGCTGCGCTCCCCGACCACGGCTATGACCGGCTGGTGCCCCTCGGGCGACGGCAGGACCTTGCCCTGCTTGAAGACCTGGGCGATCGTCCCGAGGGTCGCCGTCCAGGTGCGCTGGCGCGTCGTCGTACCGGCCGCTGTCACGGTCAGCGGCGTGTCGGGCTTGCGGCCCGCCGAGACCAGCTCACCGGCGGCCGAGGCCACCGCGTCGAGCGACGTCGACAGGACGCACGTGGCGTCGCTCGTACCGACCTCGCTCCAGCAGCGGTCGCTCGCCGTACGCGCGTCGATGAACCGTACGTCCGCGCCCTGGGCGTCCCGCAGCGGCACCCCGGCGTACGCGGGCACCCCCACGGCGTTGGCGATGCCCGGCACGACCTCGAAGGGGATGCCGGCCGCGGCGCAGGCCAGCATCTCGCCGGCCGCGTTCCCGTCCATGCCGGGGTCTCCGGCGACGGCGCGCACGACCCGCCTGCCGCCCTTCGCGGCCTCCATGACAAGATTGGCCGCGTCCCTGAGAACGGGTACCCCGGCGGCCGTTGACTGCGCGTCAACAACCGCCAGCTCAGGGGTGCTTACCCCTGCCCGCGCATGGCAGCGAACGACGCCGAGAACGTCCGGCTCGGCGACAAGAACGTCCGCGCTCGCAAGCGCCTCGACGGCGCGCAGAGTCAGCAGTCCCGGGTCGCCGGGACCGGCGCCGAGGAAGGTGACGTGCCCTGCGGACAGGACCGGGAAATCGGATGCGGCGGGGCCGGTGGGGCTCACTGTGCTCGCTCCCCCATAAGACCGGCCGCGCCCTTGGCAAGCATCTCGGCCGCGAGTTCGCGACCGATAGCCGCCGCGTCGTCGTGCGACGTGGGAACGGGACCGGTGGTGGACAGCTGCACCAGCGAGGAACCGTCGGTGGAACCGACGACACCGCGCAGGCGCAGTTCGTTGACAGCCTGACCGTCGGCGAGAAGGTCGGCCAGCGCACCCACAGGTGCGGAGCAGCCGGCCTCCAGGGCGGCGAGCAGGGCACGCTCGGCGGTCACGGCGGCCCGGGTGTACGGGTCGTCGAGCTCGGCGAGCGCGGCGGCGAGGTCGGTGCCGGAGGCAGCGCACTCGATCGCCAGTGCTCCCTGACCGGGAGCGGGCAGCACGGTGTCGACCGACAGATGGTCGGTCACCTCACCGCCGCGGCCCAGACGGTTGAGCCCGGCGGCGGCGAGAACCACCGCGTCCAGCTCACCGTTGCGTACAAAACCGATGCGCGTATCGACGTTGCCCCGGATCGGGACGGTCTCGATGTCGAGGCCGTGGCTGCGGGCGTACGCGTTGAGCTGGGCCATGCGGCGCGGCGAACCGGTGCCGATGCGGGAGCCGGACGGCAGCTGCGCGAACGTCAGCCCGTCCCGCGCCACCAGCACGTCACGCGGGTCCTCGCGCACCGGCACGGCCGCCAGGACCAGGCCCTCGGGCTGCGTGGTCGGCAGGTCCTTCAGCGAGTGGACCGCGAAGTCCACCTCGCCGCGCAGCAGCGCGTCGCGCAGCGCGGCGACGAACACGCCGGTCCCGCCGATCTGCGCCAGGTGCTCCCGGGAGATGTCGCCGTAGGTGGTGATCTCCACGAGTTCGACGGCGCGCCCGGTCACCTCGCTGACCGCCTCGGCGACGTGGCCGGACTGCGCCATCGCGAGCTTGCTGCGCCTGGTCCCCAGCCTCAGGGGTGAGTTGTCGGTCATGACCGCCCTCGATTCGGGTCGTTCAGGTCTGCCCGGGAGACGGCGGCGACCGTCTGCGGGTCGAGGTCGAAGAGTTCACGCAGCGCGTCCGCGTACCCGGCGCCGCCGGGCTCGCTGGCGAGCTGCTTGACCCGCACGGTGGGCGCGTGCAGGAGCTTGTCGACCACGCGGCGCACGGTCTGGGTGATCTCGGCGCGCTGCTTCTCGTCCAGGTCGGGGAGGCGTCCGTCCAGCCGTGCGATCTCGTCCGCCACCACTCCTGCGGCCATCGTGCGCAGGGCGACGACGGTCGGGGTGATGTGGGCGGCGCGCTGGGCGGCACCGAAAGCGGCGACCTCGTCGGCGACGATGGTGCGCACCTGGTCCACATCGGCGGCCATCGGGGCGTCGGCGGACGCCTCCGCGAGCGACTCGATGTCGACGAGGCGCACACCGTCGAGGCGGGCGGCGCCCCCGTCGATGTCGCGCGGCATGGCGAGGTCCAGCAGGGCCAGCCGCACCGGTCCGGTGGACTGCGCCGGGATCAGGCCGGACGCCTCGCCCCCGGCGGGTACGCGGTCCGCGCCGAGCGCCCCGGCGACGGCCTCGGCGGTGAGCACGAGGCCGGTGGCGCCGGTGCAGGAGACGACGATGTCGGCACGTGTAAGTTCACCGGGAACCTCGGCCATCTCCACGGCGTGCGCGCGCGTGCCCGTGGAGCCGGGCTGGTTCAGGATCTCGGCGAGGCGCTCCGCGCGGGCCCGGGTGCGGTTGGCGACGACGATCTCGGCGACGCCCGTGCGGGCCAGGGTCGCGGCGGCCAGCGAGGACATCGAGCCGGCGCCGATGACCAGGGCGCGCTTGCCCGTGGCCCAGGCGGCGGTGTCGCCGCCGTCGGCGAGCTGTTCCAGGCCGAAGGTGACGAGCGACTGCCCGGCCCGGTCGATCCCGGTCTCGCTGTGGGCGCGCTTGCCGACCCGCAGGGCCTGCTGGAACAGGTCGTTGAGCAGCCGGCCCGCGGTGTGCAGCTCCTGGCCCAGGGCCAGCGCGTCCTTGATCTGGCCGAGGATCTGGCCCTCGCCCACGACCATCGAGTCCAGCCCGCAGGCCACCGAGAAGAGGTGGTGGACGGCCCGGTCCTCGTAGTGCACATAGAGATACGGAGTCAGCTCGTCCAGCCCGACGCCGCTGTGCTGGGCGAGCAGGGTGGACAGCTCGGCGACGCCCGCGTGGAACTTGTCCACGTCGGCGTACAGCTCGATGCGGTTGCAGGTCGCGAGGACGGCGGCCTCGGCCGCGGGCTCGGCGGCCAGGGTGTCCTGGAGCAGCTTGGCCTGGGTGTCGGCGGCCAGCGAGGCCCGCTCCAGTACGGAGACGGGGGCGCTGCGGTGGCTCAGACCCACGAGGAGCAGGCTCATGCCGGCATCACGGCGGGCATGTCCCCGTCGGGTCCCTTCCGGCCGGTGTTCGTGCTGGTGGTGTTGGTGGTGTTGGTGGCGCGCACGGGCGGCGCGGCCGGGTCGGGACCGGCGTCGCCGCCTTCCTCACCGGCCTTGCGCTGCTCGTGGAAGGCGAGGATCTGCAGCTCGATGGAGAGGTCGACCTTGCGCACGTCGACGCCGTCGGGCACCGAGAGGACGGTCGGGGCGAAGTTCAGGATCGAGGTGACGCCCGCGGCGACGAGCCGGTCGCAGACCTGCTGGGCGGCGCCGGGCGGGGTGGTGATCACACCGATCGAGACGCCGTTCTCGCTGATGATGCGGTCCAGGTCGTCCGCGTGCTGGACGGGGATGCCGGCGACGGGCGTACCCGCCATCGCCGGATCGGCGTCGATCAGCGCGGCGACGCGGAACCCGCGCGAGGCGAAGCCGCCGTAGTTGGCCAGGGCGGCGCCGAGGTTGCCGATGCCGACGATCGCGACCGGCCAGTCCTGGGTGAGGCCCAGCTCACGCGAGATCTGGTAGACGAGGTACTCGACGTCGTAGCCGACGCCGCGCGTCCCGTACGAGCCGAGATAGCTGAAGTCCTTGCGCAGCTTCGCGGAGTTGACCCCTGCCGCCGCGGCCAGCTCCTCGGAGGAGACCGTGGGGACCGAGCGCTCGGAGAGCGCGGTCAGCGCGCGGAGATACAACGGAAGTCGGGCGACGGTGGCCTCGGGAATTCCTCGGCTACGGGTCGCCGGTCGGTGATTTCGGCCAGTTGCCACGGTGCTCCTGCGGGATGAGCGGGGCTGCAGGCGGCCGTATGTCCCAGGACCGCCCCGTCGAATGCAGGCTATGTCTTTGTGAACGCGTGCACAAAGATTGTGTCCGGTTTGTCCGGTCAAAGTGACCGGGGTCACGCACATCCGTCGCGCGATCCAGGAACCATGGATCGCATCAGCCCGTTGCAGGCCCGAAGGGGGCAAAGCGGAACACACTCCTCACAGCTACGCCCCCGAGACCACTCAAAACGCCCACGATGGTAACCGGGTTTCACTCAGGAAAGCAGCGCGCTGCGCAGTCTTACGGGGTCGACCCGCCAGAACGTGTGCTGTTCGTTATCTACGAGCACCACGGGGATCTGCTCCCAGTACTCCCGGTACAGCTCCTCGTCCTGGGTGATGTCCTTCTCCTCCCAGGACGCGCCGGTCTCCTCGCACACCGACCGCACCACCGCGCGGGCGTCGTCACAGAGGTGACAGCCCGGCTTCCCCACCAGGGTCACCACTCGCTCGGCGGGGTTCTTCTTCCTACGACGCAGCAGGGCACTCATGCCTTCATTCTGCGGCCCCTCCCCAGGCCGCGCTCCCGGCCCCCGGGACACCAGGAGTTCACCCCACGGCATCACGGCGGGACCGGAAGGGCCGGGCCGACTGGCTATGCTCACCGCATGGCCGCTCTTGGATGGCTCACCCCCCGCAGGCGCTCCGCGACCGCACGCAGCGTGCTGGCGGGCGAAGCGGCGGCGGAGGCCGCACGGAAGTCCTCGCTCGAAGCCGGGTCCGCCGATTCCGCCGAGGAGAAGAAGAGCGCCGAGCCGGAGGAGCCCGAGTTCCCCGTCGTCGGCGACGAACGGGCCGCCGCCTTCTTCGACCTCGACAACACCGTGATGCAGGGCGCCGCGATCTTCCACTTCGGCCGCGGCCTCTACAAGCGCAAGTTCTTCGAACGCCGCGAACTCACCCGGTTCGCCTGGCAGCAGGCCTGGTTCCGGCTGGCCGGCGTCGAGGACCCCGAACACATGCAGGACGCCCGCGACAGCGCCCTGTCCATCGTCAAGGGCCACCGCGTCTCCGAGCTGATGTCGATCGGCGAGGAGATCTACGACGAGTACATGGCCGACCGCATCTGGCCCGGCACCCGCGCCCTCGCCCAGGCCCACCTCGACGCGGGGCAGAAGGTCTGGCTGGTCACCGCCGCCCCGGTGGAGACGGCCACGATCATCGCCCGCCGCCTCGGCCTGACCGGAGCGCTCGGCACGGTCGCCGAATCGGTCGACGGCGTGTACACCGGACGCCTGGTCGGCGAACCCCTGCACGGACCGGCGAAGGCCGAGGCGGTACGCGCGCTGGCGGCGGCGGAGGGCCTGGACCTGGCGCGCTGCGCCGCGTACAGCGACTCCCACAACGACATCCCGATGCTGTCGCTGGTCGGCCACCCGTACGCGATCAACCCGGACAGCAAGCTCCGCAAGCACGCCCGCGCCCTGGACTGGCGGCTGCGCGACTACCGCACGGGCCGCAAGGCGGCCAAGGTCGGCATCCCGGCCGCGGCCGGCGTCGGCGCCCTCGCGGGCGGCACCGCGGCGGCCGTCGCCCTGCACCGCCGCCGCCGCTGACCCCGGCGGACCCCTCTTCGGCACCCTGCCGCCGACCACAACCCGTCGCACCCGCAGACAGATCCGGAAGTAATCCGATCAAGAAGCGATCATTTTGCGCTGCCTGATGCATCGAAAAGTAGGCACGGAAGCGACGTAATCGGTGATTTGAGCAACTGGGTGTAGCACAGCCTGTACGAAGCGTTATTCTCCTCAGACGCATTCCGGACCTGTCACTCACTACGACGAGTGACGGATTCGCACTGCTCGTGATGGAAGCTCTGCCTCTGGGAGTCCCGTGTACCCACACGTCGGGGTTGACGCCTCGGGCCTGGCTACGCTGCGCGCATCGGTCGCCGACCGCCTGCGCGGCTTCGTCCCCACCGCGTACGCCGCACCCGCATTTGCCACCCCTGCACCTGCCGGCCCCTGCTACGCCCTGGCCGAACGCAGTGCGGCGGTCGGAAGACGCGGCAACCGCGGCGCCACGTCCACTACCACCGTCCGACGGCCCACCGCCGACAGCGACAGCGCGCGCATGATGGAGCTCGTCGAGCGCGCCCAGGCCGGCGAGGCCGACGCCTTCGGCCGCCTCTACGACCAGTACAGCGACACCGTCTACCGCTACATCTACTACCGCGTGGGCAGCAAGGCGACGGCGGAGGACCTCACCAGCGAGACCTTCCTGCGCGCCCTGCGCCGCATCTCCACCTTCACCTGGCAGGGCCGCGACTTCGGCGCCTGGCTGGTCACGATCGCTCGCAACCTGGTCGCCGACCACTTCAAATCCAGTCGTTTCCGACTGGAAGTGACCACCGGCGAAATGCTCGACGCCAACGAGGTCGAGCGCAGTCCCGAGGACTCCGTCCTGGAGTCCCTCTCCAACGCCGCGCTGCTCGACGCCGTGCGCAGGCTCAACCCCCAGCAGCAGGAGTGCGTGACCCTGCGCTTCCTCCAGGGCCTCTCGGTCGCCGAGACCGCCCGCGTGATGGGCAAGAACGAGGGCGCGATCAAGACCCTCCAGTACCGGGCCGTCCGTACCCTCGCCCGGCTCCTCCCGGACGATGCCCGCTGACCCCATCTCCCCCGACCGGACCTGCCCCGGCGATATGTTCATCACGCACTGGTCCGATCATCTTTCGTGCGTAACCCAAGTGCCGCGCCACTCGTTGTGCCGGATGCAGGCCCCCTGTCGTCACACCATGTCCGCAGACGCTCACTCGATCGTGTGGAAGCGCTCAAGGTGTGCAACCTTCCGGATTCCCAGGGGAGTCGACCGTCATGACGAGAGGAGGTGCCGCCAGTGATCGCAAACGTTTCGGCACACCGGCGGGCGAACGCCTTCGCCCAGGCCCTGGAGGAGCAGTCGCTCTCCGGGGCGGCGGCCGTACAGCCCGAGGACCCGGCCGAACAGGCCGACCGAGGACCGCTGTTGGCCCTGGCGAACGGCCTCGGTGAGCTACCGAAGCCGCAGATGGACCCCGAGGTCAAAGTGGTGCAGCGAGCCCAGCTCGTCGCCGCCATGGAGGCCATGCTCGCCGAGGGGGGTGCATCCGCGGACCCTACGGTGCCCGAGCAACGGAGCAGGGGCAGCCACCGTGCCTCCCCGCTCCGCAAGCTGCGCCCGAGATCCCGCTGGGGAAAGGGGCTCGCCGCCGGCGGGCTCACGGTCGGTGTGGCCGCGGGAGCCTTCGGCGGAGTGGCCGCTGCCAGCTCCGACGCCCTCCCGGGTGACTCGCTCTACGGCCTGAAGCGCGGCATGGAGGACATCCACCTCGGGCTCACCAACAACGACACCGACCGCGGCGAGATCTACCTCGACCAGGCGTCGACCCGGCTCAGCGAGGCCCGCCGCCTCATGGAGCGCGCCCGCTCGGGCCACCTCGACCACGAGCAGCTCGGCGAGATCAGGCGCGCGCTCAACGGCATGACCCACGACGCCACCGAGGGCCACCGCCTCCTCCACGCCGCCTACGAACGGGACGGCGCCCTCGGCCCGATCCAGACCCTGGACAGCTTCTCCCGGTCCCACCGCGAAAGCTGGACCAGCCTCCGCGACCGCCTCCCCGTCCAGCTCACCGACGTCGGCGACCAGGTCAGCTCCGTCTTCGCCGCCATAGACGAGGAAGTCGCGCCGCTCCAGTCCCTGCTCCCCCGCCCCCCGGCGAAGAACGGCGACTCCCGGCGCACCGGCACCACCGGCACCGGCACGGACCCGTCCACCGACACCCGCGCCCCGTCGCCGTCCTCGTCCGCCCGCCACGACGACGGCGGCGGTACGGACACCAGCTCGTCGCCGCGCCCCTCGGACACCGGCAGCAGCCCCGCCGACGGCCTTCTCGGCGGCGGCACGGGCGGCCTGTTCGACCCGCCCTCCCCCGACGCGACCACCCCGCCGAAGGACACCCCGAGCACGCCCCCGACCCCGGACGTCACGCTGCCGCCGCTGATCCCCGGCCTCATCGGCGGCCTCGGGATCAACGCCGAGGACGACAAGGGCTGACCTCACCCCGCTGGTGCGGCGGCGGCCGTCAGAAGAACACCGACCGCCGCTGCACCAGCAGCTTGTACAGCGTGTGCTGGATCTGCTCCCGCACCTGATCCGTCAGGTTGAACATCAGCATCGGGTCCTCGGCCGCCTCCAGCGGATAACCGTCCGTAGGAATCGGCTCCCCGAACTGGATCGTCCACTTCGTCGGCAACGGCACCGCCCCCAGCGGCCCCAGCCACGGAAACGTCGGCGTGATCGGGAAGTACGGGAAGCCCAGCAGCCGCGCCAGCGTCTTGGAGTTCCCGACCATCGGATAGATCTCCTCCGCGCCCACGATCGAGCACGGCACGATCGGCACCCCGGCCTTCAGCGCCGTCGACACGAAACCGCCCCGCCCGAAGCGCTGGAGCTTGTACCGCTCGCCGAACGGCTTGCCGAGCCCCTTGAAGCCCTCCGGCATCACCCCGACGACCTCGCCGTCGCGCAGCAGCCGCTCCGCGTCCTCCGCGCACGCCAGCGTGTGCCCCGCCTTCCGGGCCAGCTCGTTGACCACCGGCAGCATGAAGACCAGGTCCGCCGCGAGCAGCCGCAGATGCCGCCCCGCCGGATGGTGGTCGTGCACCGCGACCTGGAGCATCAGCCCGTCCAGCGGCAGCGCCCCGGAGTGGTTGGACACGATGAGCGCCCCGCCCTCGGCCGGAATGTTCTCGACGCCCTTCACCTCGACCCGGAAGTACTTCTCGTACACCGGCCGCAGCAACGACATCAGGACCTGGTCGGTCAGCTCCTCGTCGTAGCCGAACTCGTCCACGTCGTACTCGCCCGTGACCCGCCGCCGCAGGAAGGCGAGCCCGCCCGCGATCCGCCGGTCCCAGCCGCCCCGCTCCGCGCCCACAGGCCCCGCCCCGGCCTCCCGCGGGCCCTCCTGGGGCTCCCCGGGCGGCGGCGAGGCGTCGGGCTGTCCCGGAAGCGCGCTCACCGACCCCGTGCCGCGTACCGGAGGCCGCCGGCGCGCGGCGCGCGGCAGACCTCCCGACCGCGAACGGTCGTCGTCGAACGGAATGACCTTGGCATCCGCCATCGTCGCTGCGCTCCTCTACCTGGCGCTCGGAGTCGGGTGGGTGTCGCCGCCCCGGTCCACGGCCGCGGCCACCCGGTCCACGGCACGGCCCACCGCCTCGGGCGGCAGCAGCCCCGGCGCCCGGCTGCGCGCGAAGTCCGCGAACGCCTCCGCCGTGGAGTAACGCGGGGCGAACCCCAGCGTCTCGCGCATCTGGACCGTGGAGACCACCCTGCCATGGGTGAGCAGCCGGATCTGCTCCGGCGAGAAGTCCGCCATGCCGACCGACCGCAGCGCCTGCCCGACCCAGGTGACCGCGGGCAGCAGCATCGGCACCGTCGGCCGCCCCAGCCGCCGCGCACACTGCGAGAGCAGCAGCACGCCGTCCCCCGCGATGTTGAACGTGCCGCTGTTCAGCGTCCCGCGCCCCGGCTCGCTCGCCGCGATGCCCAGCACGTCGATGACGTCGTCCTCGTGGACGAACTGGAGCCTCGGGTCGTACCCGAAGACCGTCGGCAGCACCGGCAGCGACAGATAGTCAGCGAGCGGCGAGTCCGCGTCGGGCCCCAGGATGTTCGCGAACCTCAGCACGCACACGGCCACGTCCGGCCGGCGGCGCGCGAAGCCCCGTACGTACCCCTCGACCTCCGAGGCGTCCTTCGCGAAGCCGCCGCCGGGCAGCGACTTGGGCGGGGTCGTCTCGTGGAAGACCGCCGGATCGCGGGGCGCCGACCCGTACACGCCCGTACTGGACTTCACCACCAGCCGCTGCACGGCGGGCGCCTTCTGGCAGGCGCCGAGCAGCTGCATGGTGCCGATGACGTTGGTCTCCTTGACCGCCGTACGCCCCTGCGCCCCGAGCGCCATGCCGCTGACGTCCAGATGCACGACGGTGTCCACCGCGTGCTCGGCGAGCACCCGGGCGATGGCGGGCTGGCGGATGTCCGCGCGGACGAAGACGGCGTCGCCCAGCTCGTGCCCCGGCGCGACCGCGTCGACGGCGATCACCCGCTCCACGTCCGGATCACGCTGCACACGCCGCACGAAACGGCCGCCCAGCTGCCGGGCCGCCCCTGTGACGAGCACGACCTTCCCCAAGATCAGCGCCTTCCGTCGGTCTCCCGTGCGAGCGTCACCCGTGCGAGAGGTGAAGTACCCCAGGACGTCACCGTAGCGGGTGGACACCCCCCGCACACAGCACCGCAGCCCTCCCGCCAGGACGGCGGAAGGGCTGCGGATTCACGAACTGCGTTCGCCTACTTCTTGTTGCGACGCTGAACGCGCGTGCGCTTGAGCAGCTTGCGGTGCTTCTTCTTGGCCATCCGCTTACGCCGCTTCTTGATAACAGAGCCCACGACTACCCTCGCTCACTTCTTCTTCACTGGTGCGGGGCGTCTGGGCCCACACGACCTACGTCGGCCTAGCCTACCCGCCACCGCGTGAGGGGCGTAATCCGAGGGGAATGTCAGGCAGATGCCACCCCCACGAAGGACTCGCGGAGATACTCGTGAACCGCTTGCTCCGGCACCCGGAAGGACCTGCCCACCCGGATCGCCGGCAGATGACCGCTGTGCACCAGGCGGTACACGGTCATCTTCGACACCCGCATGACCGAGGCGACTTCCGCCACGGTCAGAAATTTGACCTCGTTGAGAGGCCTCTCGCTGTCAGCAGCCATGACTCACCTGTACCTTCCGCACGAGACGCGCACCGGCTTCCCCTCCGGTGACTCTTCGTCGTTGTGCGCTCACTCCCCAGGTTAGGGGCGGGTGATACGAGTGGGGAAGAGGAGAGACGATCGGCCGCTACTGTGACAGACACGCCCGATTGAGTACATAGCGCGTGAGCGGCAGGTAGTACGCGGACCGCACGGCGTCGTCCAGCGGAACGGCGACCGCCACCCGCCCCTCGGCCTCCCCGACGAACAGCGCCGGATCGTCCGTATCGGCCAGACCGATCGCCTCGATCCCCAGCTGACCTGCCCCGCAGACCCACCCGTGGTCCCCGACGACCAGTTCCGGCAAGGGCCCCCGGCCGGCCGCCGCGGCCTCCAGCGCGACCCTCACCGGCAGCGGCGAATGGGAGTGTGCGCCGGTGCCACCGCCGGAAGCCCCCGCGCCGGGTTCACACACCAGCGCGACTCCCCGTACGTAGTCGAGGTTGTACGTACGTACGCCAAACCGAGTCGTTATGTCGATACATCGCCCCTGCGCCGGGGTGAGAACAGGGCATCCCACCGCCGACAAAGCGTCTGCCAGCGCCGCGTAGAAACCGAGCAGCCGGTGCGGATGCCCCGTCCCGAAGAGCACCGGCGCCCGCCGCACCGCCGCCTCCGCCAGCCGCTCGGCGAACGCGTCGAGCCCCGCCACCGTCCGCTCCGGGTCGATCACATCGGGACCCGACACATGCGCGGGGTCGTCCGAGACCCCGCACCTGTCCGCCATCAGCCGCAACAGCTCCCGCTCGCCCCAGCCCCGACCGGGGTCGAGGCCGAGCGTCACCCGCGGGTCCCTGGCCGCGAACAGCCGATAACTCCGCAGACTCACCTCACGCGAGGTCGCCACGGGCCCGGCCAGCCGGGCCGCCAGCAGATGCGCACGCAGCGCTCCGGTGCTCAACACCCCACCGATGCTGCCCCACCCGCACCCCTCAGGGACCAAAAGCCGGATTTCGCCCCACAGTCGGCGTAACCCGTACTCACATCCCGTACGGATTCAGGCCAGCATCCCCCGCAACGGGAACGCCGACCGCCGCGTCGCGAGCACCGCCTGGTCCAGCCGGTCCGCCGGGTCGTACCCGTCCTCCCACGACGCCCACGAAGGCGTACGCCCGTCCGTCATCCGCGCCGGACCCGGCTGCCGTGTCCGCGCGTACACCTCGTCCCGCCAGGACGCCGGGATCACCGACTCCGGGTCCACCGGAGCGTGCGCGGCGATGCCCACCAGATGCGTCCAGGACCGCGGCACCACGTCCACCACCGCGTAACCGCCCCCGCCGAGCGCCACCCACCGCCCGTCGTCCGCGTAGCTGTGCGCCAGGTCGTGACAGGCCGCCATCACGGACCGCTGCGCGTCCAGCGACACCGCGAGATGCGCCAACGGGTCCTCGAAATGCGTGTCCGCCCCGTGCTGCGTCACCAGCACCTGCGGCCGGAAGTCCGCCAGCAGCTCCGGCACCACCGCGTGGAACGCCCGCAGCCAGCCCGCGTCCCCCGTACCGGCCGGCAGCGCCACATTGACCGCACCGCCCTCACCGGCCCCCGCCCCGGTCTCCTCCGGCCACCCCGTCTGCGGGAACAGCGTCCGGGGGTGCTCGTGCAGGGAGACGGTCAGGACCCTCGGGTCCTCCCAGAAGGCCGTCTGCACCCCGTCCCCGTGGTGCACGTCCACGTCGACGTACGCGACGCGCTCGGCGCCGAGTTCCAGGAGCCGCGCGATGGCGAGGGCCGGGTCGTTGTAGATGCAGAATCCGGCCGCGCCTCCGGGCATCGCGTGGTGCAGCCCGCCGGTGAAGTTCACCGCGTGCCGGGTCTCGCCCCGCCACACCGCCTCGGCGGCCGCCACGGACTGGCCGGCGATCAGCGCCGACACCTCGTGCATCCCGGCGAACGCCGGATCGTCCACGGTCCCGAGCCCGTACTTCTGGTCCGCCGCGCGGGGATCGGCCGACGCGGCCTTCACGGCCGCCACGTAGTCCGGCCGGTGCACGAGCCGCAGCGTGGAGTCCCCGGCCGGCTTGGCCGCCACCAGGTC
The DNA here is from genome assembly GCF_030719295.1 of Streptomyces sp. Mut1. Classification (NCBI taxonomy): domain Bacteria; kingdom Bacillati; phylum Actinomycetota; class Actinomycetes; order Kitasatosporales; family Streptomycetaceae; genus Streptomyces; species Streptomyces castrisilvae. The sequence continues at coordinate 3,344,461 of NZ_CP120997.1, forward strand.
CACCGCCCGGTCAAGACCGAACGCGCGCACCAGTCCCATCGTCAGGGCAAGCCTGACCGGGTCCATCGGATGACTGTCCCCGAAGTCGTATCCCGTTACTGCGTCATCCCACATCAGCTGTGCGCGGCCGCTCATGCCCGCCACCGTATCGGGCAGGTTCCGTCCCGAACGACTTGGCGTACACGAGCGTCGCGAGCACCAGCACCATCGGCACCAGCATCGCGCCCCGGTAGCTCCAGGCGTCGCCGAGCGCCCCCACGAGCGGCGAGCCGACCAGGAAACCCACGTAGTTGAAGATGTTCAGCCGGGCGATCGCGGTGTCGCTCGCCCCGGGAAACATCCGCCCGGCCGCGGCGAACGTCTGCGGCACGATCACGCACAGCCCGAGCCCCAGCATCGTGAACCCGAGCATCCCCGTCCACGCCCCGCCCGCCACGGCCACCACACCGAACCCGGCCGCCGCCAGCACGGTCCCGGCCCGCACCACGGCCACCGCCCCGAACCGCCGCACCCCGAAGTCCCCGACGGCCCGCCCCAGCAGCGTCGTCACCATGTAGACGTTGTACGGAACCGTCGACAGCTGCTCCGAGCTCCCCAGCACGTCCTGGAGGTACTTCGCGCTCCAGTTGGAGACCGTCGAGTCCCCGATGTACGCGAAACACATCACCAGGCAGAGCGGCATAAGCAGCCGGAACGACACCGAAGCGCCCTTCCCGCCCCCGGCGCTCCGCTCCCCCTGCTCCTCGCCCCTGCTCCCCTCGACGTACCACCGGCTCCCGGCCAGCGCGACGGGCAGCAGCACCACGACCACCGGCAGATACGAGACCAGCAACGACAGGTCCCAGTGCGCCCCGGCCCACGCCATCGAAGCCCCGGTGATCCCGCCCAGGCTGTACGTCGCGTGGAACCCCAGCATGATGGAACGCCCGTACGCCCGCTGGAGGCTGACGCCCATCATGTTCATGGAGGCGTCCAGCGCCCCGACGGCCAGCCCGAACGCCCCGAGCGCGACGGCCGCCTCCCACACCTCGCTGCCGGCCCCGACCCCGAGGAGCGCGAGCAGGACGACGGGCTGCGCCCACCGCAGGACCACCCGCGGCCGCACCCGCGCGACCACCTTCTCGGTGAGGACGCTGCCCACTCCGGCCAGGATCGGCACGGCGGCGAGGAACACCGGCAGCAGGCCGTCGGATATCCCGTACCGGTCCTGAATGGCGGGAATCCGCGTCACCAGAAGGGCGAAGGTGACCCCCTGCACGAAGAAGCTCAACGCGAGGGACGCCCTGCCGTGCCGCAACCGTGCATCTGTCATGGCCGCGAGCGTAGAGCCAGTTTCTACCCATGGGTAGACACGTCAGGCAAGCAATTCCGGCAGCTGTCCCATGTCGGAGAAGTAGCCGGTCACCCCGGTCAGCCGGTCCGCGGGCATCATCGATGTGAACCCGTACACGTCCATGCCGGCCGCCCGCGCCGCCTCGACCCCGAGCGGGCTGTCCTCGATGACCACGCAGCGCTCGGGCGCGACCCCCATGCGCTCGGCCGCGTGCAGGAAGAGATCGGGCGCCGGCTTCCCCCGGCCCACGTCCTCCGCGCTGAAGATCCACTCTTCCTCGAACCACTGGTCGAGCCCCGTCCTGCGGTGGCTGACCCGGATGCGCTGGTGGCTGCTGGAGGACGCGACACAGTACGGAATACCGTCCGCGACGAGCTTGCCCAGCAGGTCATCGACCCCGGGCACCGGCTCCAGCTCCTGCTCGAACGCGGCGAAGACCCGCGAGTGGAGGGTGACGTCGAAGTCATCCGGCAGCTTCGCCCCGGTCCGCTCCTCCACGAGGTCGTGCACCCGGTGGACGGCGGACCCCATGTAGTCCCGCAGGGACTCCTCGTACGAGGTGGGGTGGCCCAGCTCCGTCAGGTAGCCGGCCAGGATGGTGTTGGAGATCGGCTCGCTGTCCACGAGCACACCGTCGTTGTCGAAGATGACAAGTTCGTAGCGCATGGCACGACCTTAAACGTTCAGAACGCAGAAAAGCCCCGTGCCACAAGGGCACGGGGCTCTTCCTAAAAGGAGTTCGGCGGCGTCCTACTCTCCCACAGGGTCCCCCCTGCAGTACCATCGGCGCTGAAAGGCTTAGCTTCCGGGTTCGGAATGTAACCGGGCGTTTCCCTAACGCAATGACCACCGAAACACTATGAAATAAACAACACCGGACAACAACACGGCAGTTCGTTATTTCAGAACCAACACAGTGGACGCGAGCAACTGAGGACAAGCCCTCGGCCTATTAGTACCAGTCAGCTCCACCCGTTACCGGGCTTCCACATCTGGCCTATCAACCCAGTCGTCTACTGGGAGCCTTAACCAATCAAGTTGGTGGGAATACTCATCTCGAAGCAGGCTTCCCGCTTAGATGCTTTCAGCGGTTATCCTTTCCGAACGTAGCCAACCAGCCATGCCCTTGGCAGGACAACTGGCACACCAGAGGTTCGTCCGTCCCGGTCCTCTCGTACTAGGGACAGCCCTTCTCAATATTCCTACGCGCACAGCGGATAGGGACCGAACTGTCTCACGACGTTCTAAACCCAGCTCGCGTACCGCTTTAATGGGCGAACAGCCCAACCCTTGGGACCGACTCCAGCCCCAGGATGCGACGAGCCGACATCGAGGTGCCAAACCATCCCGTCGATATGGACTCTTGGGGAAGATCAGCCTGTTATCCCCGGGGTACCTTTTATCCGTTGAGCGACAGCGCTTCCACAAGCCACTGCCGGATCACTAGTCCCGACTTTCGTCCCTGCTCGACCCGTCGGTCTCACAGTCAAGCTCCCTTGTGCACTTACACTCAACACCTGATTGCCAACCAGGCTGAGGGAACCTTTGGGCGCCTCCGTTACTCTTTAGGAGGCAACCGCCCCAGTTAAACTACCCATCAGACACTGTCCCTGATCCGGATCACGGACCCAGGTTAGACATCCAGCACGACCAGAGTGGTATTTCAACGGCGACTCCACAACCACTGGCGTGGCCGCTTCAAAGTCTCCCACCTATCCTACACAAGCCGAACCGAACACCAATATCAAACTATAGTAAAGGTCCCGGGGTCTTTCCGTCCTGCTGCGCGAAACGAGCATCTTTACTCGTAGTGCAATTTCACCGGGCCTATGGTTGAGACAGTCGAGAAGTCGTTACGCCATTCGTGCAGGTCGGAACTTACCCGACAAGGAATTTCGCTACCTTAGGATGGTTATAGTTACCACCGCCGTTTACTGGCGCTTAAGTTCTCAGCTTCGCCACCCCGAAAGGCAGCTAACCGGTCCCCTTAACGTTCCAGCACCGGGCAGGCGTCAGTCCGTATACATCGCCTTACGGCTTCGCACGGACCTGTGTTTTTAGTAAACAGTCGCTTCTCGCTGGTCTCTGCGGCCACCCCCAGCTCAGGAAGCAAGTTCCCTCACCAGTGATGGCCCCCCTTCTCCCGAAGTTACGGGGGCATTTTGCCGAGTTCCTTAACCATAGTTCACCCGAACGCCTCGGTATTCTCTACCTGACCACCTGAGTCGGTTTAGGGTACGGGCCGCCATGAAACTCGCTAGAGGCTTTTCTCGACAGCATAGGATCATCCACTTCACCACAATCGGCTCGGCATCAGGTCTCAGCCTCAATGTGTGACGGATTTACCTACCACACGGCCTACACCCTTACCCCGGGACAACCACCGCCCGGGCTGGACTACCTTCCTGCGTCACCCCATCGCTTACCTACTACAAGTCTGGTTCATCGGCTCCACCACTACCCTCAACTCCGAAGAGATCGGGCCGGCTTCACGGACTTAGCATCGCCTGATTCAGTACTGGGCGTTTCAAAGCGGGTACCGGAATATCAACCGGTTGTCCATCGACTACGCCTGTCGGCCTCGCCTTAGGTCCCGACTTACCCTGGGCAGATCAGCTTGACCCAGGAACCCTTAGTCAATCGGCGCACACGTTTCTCACGTGTGTATCGCTACTCATGCCTGCATTCTCACTCGTGAACCGTCCACAACTCGCTTCCGCGGCTGCTTCACCCGGCACACGACGCTCCCCTACCCATCCATACTCCCGTTGAGGATATGTGTATGAATGACACGACTTCGGCGGTACGCTTGAGCCCCGCTACATTGTCGGCGCGGAATCACTTGACCAGTGAGCTATTACGCACTCTTTCAAGGGTGGCTGCTTCTAAGCCAACCTCCTGGTTGTCTCTGCGACTCCACATCCTTTCCCACTTAGCGTACGCTTAGGGGCCTTAGTCGATGCTCTGGGCTGTTTCCCTCTCGACCATGGAGCTTATCCCCCACAGTCTCACTGCCGCGCTCTCACTTACCGGCATTCGGAGTTTGGCTAAGGTCAGTAACCCGGTAGGGCCCATCGCCTATCCAGTGCTCTACCTCCGGCAAGAAACACACGACGCTGCACCTAAATGCATTTCGGGGAGAACCAGCTATCACGGAGTTTGATTGGCCTTTCACCCCTAACCACAGGTCATCCCCCAGGTTTTCAACCCTGGTGGGTTCGGTCCTCCACGAAGTCTTACCTCCGCTTCAACCTGCCCATGGCTAGATCACTCCGCTTCGGGTCTTGAGCGCGCTACTAAACCGCCCTATTCGGACTCGCTTTCGCTACGGCTTCCCCACACGGGTTAACCTCGCAACACACCGCAAACTCGCAGGCTCATTCTTCAAAAGGCACGCAGTCACGACGCACCGAGCAAGCTCGATGCGCGACGCTCCCACGGCTTGTAGGCACACGGTTTCAGGTACTATTTCACTCCGCTCCCGCGGTACTTTTCACCATTCCCTCACGGTACTATCCGCTATCGGTCACCAGGGAATATTTAGGCTTAACGGGTGGTCCCGCCAGATTCACACGGGATTTCTCGGGCCCCGTGCTACTTGGGTGTCTCTTAAACGAGCCGTCAATGTTTCAGCTACGGGGGTCTTACCCTCTACGCCGGACCTTTCGCATGTCCTTCGCCTACATCAACGGTTTCTGACTCGTCTCACAGCCGGCAGACTATGAAAAAGAGATCCCACAACCCCGCTCACGCAACCCCTGCCGGGTATCACACGTAAACGGTTTGGCCTGATCCAGTTTCGCTCGCCACTACTCCCGGAATCACGGTTGTTTTCTCTTCCTGAGGGTACTGAGATGTTTCACTTCCCCTCGTTCCCTCCACACTGCCTATGTGTTCAGCAGCGGGTGACAGCCCATGACGACTGCCGGGTTTCCCCATTCGGAAACCCCCGGATCAAAGTCTGGTTGACGACTCCCCGGGGACTATCGTGGCCTCCCACGTCCTTCATCGGTTCCTGGTGCCAAGGCATCCACCGTGCGCCCTTAAAAACTTGGCCACAGATGCTCGCGTCCACTGTGCAGTTCTCAAACAACGACCAGCCACCCATCACCCCACCCTTACCAGGTGAGTGCACTGGGGCCGGCAACCGAAGGACGACCATGACGGCCGCACCTTCAGATACCCAACAGCGTGCCCGACCCGACCG
>NZ_CP120997.1:3952500-4225000 GCF_030719295.1 Streptomyces sp. Mut1
TCGTGACCTCACTCGCGTGGGGCCTGTGGGCCGGTGGCGGCGGGATGGGCGCCTCGCTCGACGCCGCCGCCCTCACCCGCATCGAACGCCTCGGCCTGGACTCGCTCTCCTTCGAGGAGAACCTCGCCCAGCTCGACAAGGCGCTCACCACGGACGAGCCGGCCGTCGTGCCCATCCGCGTCAACCAGCGTGCCGTACGCGCCCGGACGGACGGCACGCCTACCCTGCTCCGCGCCCTCGTACGCCCCCGCACGGTGCCGGCCGCACGGACGGCGGGCGCCGCCGCCACCACGGGCGCGGCCCCGCTCGCCGCGCTCCTCGCGGACATGGGCGCGGCCGACCGCCTCGCGCACGTCCTGCGGATGGTCCGCACCGAGACCGCCGCCGTCCTCGGCTACCAGAGCGCCGACGAGGTCAGCGCCACCCGGGCCTTCATGGAGACGGGCTTCGACTCGCTCGCCGCCGTGGAGCTGCGCAACCGGCTCGCCACCGCGACCGGGCTCCGGCTGAGCGCCACCCTGACCTTCGACTACCCCACGGCGACGGTTCTGGCCGAACACCTCGTGACCAAGCTCGTGGGCACGGTGCCGGCGACGGACGCGGCGGCTCCGGCCGCCCGTGCCGGTGCCGGGGCCACGGACGACGACCCGATCGTCATCGTCTCCATGGCCTGCCGCTACCCGGGCGGGGTGACCTCGCCCGAGGAGCTGTGGCAGCTCGTCGCCGAGGGCTCCGACGCCATCGGACCCTTTCCCACCGACCGGGGCTGGGACACCGACCTCTACGACCCGGAGATCGGCAAGCCCGGCCGTACGTACTCCACCGAGGGCGCGTTCCTGTACGACGCCGCCCGGTTCGACCCCGCGTTCTTCGGGATCAGCCCGCGTGAGGCCCAGGCCATGGACCCGCAGCAGCGGCTCCTCCTGGAGGTCGCCTGGGAGACCTTCGAGCGCGCGGGCATCGACCCGCGTTCGGTGAAGGGCAGCTCGACCGGCGTGTTCGCCGGGGTGATGTACCACGACTGGGGGCTGCGCCTCGGCCCGCTGCCCGACGACGTGGCCGGCTACCACGGCAACGGCAGCCTCGCGAGCGTGGTGTCCGGCCGGGTCGCGTACACGCTGGGACTTGAGGGCCCGGCGGTGAGCGTGGACACGGCGTGCTCGTCGTCGCTGGTCGCGCTGCACATGGCTGCCCGCGCACTGCGGGCCGGTGAGTGCTCGCTCGCCCTGGCCGGCGGTGTCACGATCATGTCCACGCCCGACACCTTCCTCGACATGGCCCGGCAGCGCGGCCTCGCGTCCGACGGGCGCTGCAAGTCCTTCGGTGCCGGCGCGGACGGTACGGGCTGGGGCGAGGGCGCGGGCGTCCTGCTGCTTGAGCGGCTGTCCGACGCCCGCCGCAACGGCCACCGCGTGCTGGCCGTCGTCCGTGGCTCGGCCCTCAACCAGGACGGCGCGAGCAACGGCCTGACCGCCCCCAACGGGCCGGCCCAGCAGCGCGTCATCCGTGGCGCGCTCGCCAACGCGGGCCTGTCGGCCGCCGAGGTCGACGTCGTGGAGGCGCACGGCACGGGTACCCGCCTCGGTGACCCGATCGAGGCGCAGGCGCTCCTGGAGACCTACGGCCAGGAACGGCCCGAGGGACAGCCCCTGTGGCTCGGCTCCATCAAGTCGAACATGGGCCACACGCAGGCGGCTGCAGGTGTCGCGGGCATCATCAAGATGGTCATGGCGATGCGCCACGGCCTGCTTCCCAAGTCCCTTTACGCCGAAACCCCTTCGGACCAGGTGGACTGGTCGGCCGGTGAGGTGGAACTGCTCACCGAGGCCCGGGAGTGGCAGCCGGCGGACCGCCCCAGGCGTGCGGGCATCTCGTCCTTCGGTATCAGCGGGACGAACGCCCATGTGATCATCGAGGAGGCCCAGGAGGAGGCCGCCGCGGCGGCCACCGTCCAGGCCCCCGCCCTCCTCGCCTGGCCCGTCTCCGGCGCGACCCCCGAGGCCCTGCGGGCCCAGGCCGACCGCCTGCGCGACCGGCTCACGCAGCTCACCGACGAGGAGCTGGCCCCGGCCGCCCTCACCCTGGCCACCGGCCGCGCGGCGCTGGAGCACCGCGCCCTGGCCGTGGGCGCCGACCGTGCGGAACTCGCGGAGGCGTTGGAGCTGCTGACGGGCGCCGGGAGCGCCCAGGAGGCCAAGACCGCGTTCCTGTTCACGGGGCAGGGTGCGCAGCGGGTCGGGATGGGCCGGGAGCTGTACGAGGCGTTCCCGGTGTTCGCGGAGGCGTTCGACGCGGTGTGCGGGGCGGTGGACGCGCGCCTCGGGGTGGCGTTGCGTGAGGCGGTGTGGGGGGAGGACGCGGAGGAGCTGAACCGTACGGTCTTCGCTCAGCCCGCGCTGTTCGCCTTCGAGGTGGCCCTGTACCGGCTCGTCGAGGCGTGGGGTGTCACCCCGGACGTCGTGGTCGGGCACTCGATCGGTGAGCTGGCCGCCGCGCATGTCGCGGGGGTGCTGTCGCTCGCGGACGCGGCGCGGCTGGTCGTGGCGCGTGGCAGGTTGATGCAGGCGCTGCCCGACGGTGGCGCGATGGTCGCCGTGCAGGCGACCGAGGACGAGGTGCTTGCACGGCTCACGGACGGGGTAGGCATCGCGGCCGTCAACGGGCCGCAGTCCGTGGTGGTGTCGGGCACCGAGGAAGCGGCACTCGCCGTGGGCGAGCACTTCGCGGCGCTGGGCCGCAAGACCAGCCGCCTTCCCGTCTCGCACGCGTTCCACTCCGCGCTCATGGAACCGATGCTGGACGAGTTCCGGGCGGTGGCCGAGGAGCTGGTCTTCTCCGAGCCCCGCGTCCCGGTCGTCTCCACCGTCTCCGGCGAACTGTCGTCGCAGTGGCAGTCCGTCGAGTACTGGGTCGGCCAGGTCCGCGAGGCGGTCCGGTTCGCGGACGCGGTACGTGCCGCCGAAGCCTTCGGGGCCCGTACGTTCGTCGAGATCGGCCCGGACGCGGTGCTCACCGCGCTCGGCGTCGGGTCCGCGACCGCTGACGACAGCACGTTCGTCCCGCTGGTGCGGAAGAAGCGGGCCGAGGCCCGTGAGGTTCTGGGCGGGGTCGGGGCGGCCTGGGCGCGTGGCGCCGACGTCGACTGGGCCGCCGTCCTCGGGGCCGGCCCGGGCGCGAACAGGCCCCTGGTCGACCTGCCCACGTACGCCTTCCAGCGCAAGCGCTACTGGCTCGACGTCACCGCCAAGGCGGGCGATGTCGGCTCGGCGGGGCTGGACGCGGTCGACCATCCCGTGCTCAGCGCGGCCGTGTTCGCGCCGGAGTCGGGTGCGGTCGTCCTGACGGGCCGGCTGTCGGCCACCGGTCAGCCCTGGGTCGCGGACCACGGGGTGCACGGGGCGGTGCTGCTGCCCGGTACCGGCTTCGTGGAGCTGGCCGTACGCCTGGGCGACCAGGTCGGCTGCGACCTCCTGGAGGAGCTGACCCTGGAGGCGCCGCTCGTCCTGCCCGAGCACGGTGGCGCCTCCCTGCGGGTCGCCGCCGGGGCCCCCGACGCCTCGGGGCGGCGCCCCCTGCACATCCACTCGCGCCTCGACGGCGCACCCGAGGACGCCTGGACCCGGCACGCCACCGGCTTCCTCGCCACCGGAGCACCGCCACAGGTGCCCGGCGCCGACCTCACCCAGTGGCCGCCGCGCGGCGCGACACCCGTGGAGGTCGAAGGCGCGTACGAGCGGTTGAGTGAGCGCGGGTACGGGTACGGGCCCGCGTTCCAGGGGCTGACGGCGGCCTGGCGGCGCGGCGACGAGCTGTTCGCCGAGGTCGCGCTGCCCGAGTCCGTGCGCGGCGAGGCCGCCGACTACGGGCTGCACCCCGCGCTCCTGGACACCGCCATGCATGTGGACGTCCTGGTCGACCAGGACGAGGGCGGCACCGAAGCCCTTCTGCCGTTCGCCTGGAGCGGGGTGTCCCTGCACGCGACGGGGGCCGCCGCGCTCCGGGTGTACGTACGGCGCATCCGGGGCGCGGAGGAGTCGGCGATGGTCGTCGCCGACGAGACCGGCAGCCCCGTGATGACGGTGTCCTCGCTGATCTGCCGTCCGGTCTCCGCCGACCAGCTCGCCCCGGCCGAGGGGCCGCTCTCCGACGCCCTGCACCACATCGCGTGGACGCCGCTCCGGGCGCCGGCCGAACCGCTCCCGTCCTCCGGCGCCGTGCTGGACGAGTACGGGCTCGCGATCCTCTGCGAGCCGTCGGCCGCCGTGCTGGCCTGCTGCCCCACCCCGGGCGGCTGGCCGGTGCCCGAGGCCACCCGCACGACCACCGCGTACGTCCTGGACCTGGTGCAGTCCTGGCTGACCGACGAGCGGTTCGAGTCCACGACGCTCGTCGTCGTCACCCGGGGCGCCGTCGCCACCGACGCGGCCACCGCCCCCGACCTGACCCAGGCCCCCGTGTGGGGCATCGTCCGGGCGGCCCAGGCCGAGAACCCGGGCCGGATCGTCCTCCTCGACGCCGACCCGGGCGCCGCCCTCGGCGCGGAAGGGCTCCCGGCTCTCGTCGGCGCGGCCCTCGCCCAGGACGAACCGGAACTCGCCCTCCGCGACGGCCGTTTCCTCATCCCCCGGCTCGTCAGGACCGCCGTGCCGGAGGCCGACGCGCCCTGGGACGGCGAGCGCACCGTCCTGGTCACCGGCGGTACGGGCGGCCTCGGCGCACGCCTCGCCCACCACCTGGTCGAGCGGCACGGCGTCCGCCACCTGGTGCTCACCAGCCGCCGGGGCCTCGAAGCGCCCGGCGCCACCGAGCTGCGCGACCGGCTCATCGGGGCCGGTGCCACGGACGTCACGATCGCGGCCTGCGATGTCGCGGACCGGGAAGCGCTGGCCGCTGTCCTCGACGCCGTCCCGCAGGCGCACCCGCTGGGCGGCGTCGTGCACGCGGCAGGTGTGGTCGACCCCGGCCTGATCGGCGCACTCACCCCGCAGCGCCTCGACACGGTGCTGCGGCCCAAGGCGGACGCCGCCTGGCACCTGCACGAACTCACCGCGGACCTGGACCTGTCGGCGTTCGTGATGTTCTCCTCGGCCGGCGGGCTCGTCCTTCCCGCCGGGCAGGGCAACTATGCGGCGGCCAACGTCTTCCTGGACGCACTCGCCGCCCACCGTCACTCCCTCGGCCTGCCCGCCACCTCACTCGCGTACGGGCTGTGGGCCGTCAACACCGGGCTCGGCGGCGAACTGACCGACGCCGACGTCGAGAAGATGAACCGGCTCGGCCTGCCCGCCCTGCCCGCCGCCCGGGGCCTCGCCCTGTTCGACGAGGCACTGCGCACCCGGCACGCCCTGCTCGCCCCGCTCCTGGTCGACCCGGCCGCCCTGCACGCCCGGGGCTCCGACGTACCACCGCTGCTGCGCGCCACCGCGGCCGCCGCCCGGCCCGCGCTCCGGCGCAGCGCCGCCGCCGCACCGGTCGGCGACAGCCTGTCCCGCCGGCTGGCGTCCCTCACGGCCGCCGAACGCACCCGGACCCTGCGCGAGCTGGTCGCCGGGCAGGTCGCGGGTGTCCTCGGCCACGAGTCCGCCGACACCGTCGGCATCGACCGCGCGTTCAAGGAGCTCGGCTTCGATTCGCTGGCCGCGGTGGAGCTGCGTAACGCGCTCAACGCCGCCACCGGGCTGCGGCTGCCCGTCACCCTCGTCTTCGACTACCCGAACACCCGGGCCGTCGCCGACTACCTCGACGCCGAACTCGGTGGCGCGCAGGAGGAGCCGGCAGCCGAACCGGTCACGACCTCGCCGCTCTCGGACGACGAGCCCATCGCGATCGTCGGCATCAGCTGCCGCTTCCCCGGCGGGGTCCGCTCCGCCGACGACCTGTGGCACCTGGTCGCCGAGGGCCGCGACGCCGTCGCCGGCTTCCCCGCCGACCGCGGCTGGGACACGGACGGGATCTACGACCCGGAGCCTGGCCTGCACGGCAAGACGTACGCCCGCGAGGGTGGATTCCTGTACGACGCGGCCGAGTTCGACCCGGCGTTCTTCGGGATCAGCCCGCGCGAGGCCGTCGCCATGGACCCGCAGCAGCGGCTCCTGCTCCAGTCGGCGTGGGAGGCGTTCGAGGACGCGGGCATCGACCCGACGGCCATGCGCGGAAGCCAGACCGGTGTCTACGCCGGGGTGATGTACCACGATTACGCGTCCCGCCTCCAGCACATCCCCGACGACGTCGCCGGCTACCTCGGCAACGGCACCGCGGCCTCGATCCTCACCGGCCGGGTCGCCTACACCCTCGGCCTGGAAGGGCCCGCCGTCAGCGTCGACACCGCATGCTCCTCGTCCCTCGTCGCCCTCCACATGGCCTGCCAGGCCCTGCGGCGCGGCGAGGTCGGCATGGCCCTCGCGGGCGGTGTCACGGTGATGTCGACGCCGGAGATCTACGTGGAGTTCGCGCAGCAGCGCGGGCTCTCCGCCGACGGCCGCTGCAAGGCGTTCGCGGGCGGCGCCGACGGTACGGGCTGGGCGGAAGGCGTCGGCCTGCTCCTGGTCGAGCGGCTGTCCGACGCGGAACGCCTCGGCCACGACGTCCTCGCCGTCATCCGGGGCTCCGCCATCAACCAGGACGGCGCGAGCAACGGGCTCACCGCGCCGAACGGCCCCTCGCAGCAGCGCGTCATCCAGCGTGCCCTGGCCGCGAGCGGCCTCACCACGGCCGACGTGGACCTCGTGGAGGGCCACGGCACCGGCACCCGCCTCGGCGACCCGATCGAGGCGCAGGCCCTCCTCGCCACCTATGGGCAGGGGCGGACCGCCGACGACCCGGTGTGGCTCGGCTCCATCAAGTCCAACATTGGCCACGCCCAGGCGGCGGCCGGCGTCAGCGGCGTCATCAAGTCCGTCATGGCCCTGCGCAACGGCCTGATGCCCAAGACCCTGCATGTGGACGAGCCCTCCCCCGAGGTCGACTGGGAGGCCGGACACGTCCGCCTGCTCACCGAGGCCCGTCCGTGGCCCCGCCGCGAGGACCGGCCGCGCCGCGCGACCGTCTCCTCCTTCGGGCTCAGCGGGACCAACGCCCATCTGATCGTGGAGGAGGCGCCGCAGCCGGCGAGCCCCGCCGAGGCTCCGCAGCCCCGGCCGGACCTCACCCACCCCGTGCCCCTGGTGCTGTCCGGCTCGGACCCCGAGGCCCCTGCCCGGCAGGCCGCCGCCCTTCACGCCCGCCTGCTCGACGCTCCCGAACTCGATCTCCGCGACATCGCCCACACCCTGGCCGGCGGCCGGGCGCGCCTCGAACACCGTGGCGTCGTCCTGGCGACGGACACGGAGAGCGCTCTGCGTGAACTGTCCGCCTTCGCGGACGGGGAGGGCCTGCGGGGAGCGGTGACGAAGGGCAAGTCGGCGTTCCTGTTCACGGGGCAGGGTGCGCAGAGGCTGGGGATGGGTCGTGGTTTGTATGAGGCGTTTCCGGTGTTTGCGGGGGCGTTTGACGCGGTGTGCGGTGAGGTAGACGCGCACCTTGGGACGGGGTTGCGTGAGGTGGTGTGGGGGGAAGACGCGGATGCGTTGAACCAGACGTCCTTCACCCAGCCCGCGCTCTTTGCGTTCGAGGTCGCGTTGTTCCGGCTGGTCGAGGCGTGGGGTGTCACCCCGGATGTGGTGGTCGGGCACTCGATTGGTGAGTTGGCTGCCGCGCATGTGGCGGGGGTGTTGTCCCTCGCGGACGCGGCACGCCTGGTCGTTGCCCGGGGCAGGCTCATGCAGGCGCTTCCCGCAGGTGGCGCGATGGTCGCTGTTCAAGCGACCGAGGACGAGGTGCTTACGCGTCTGACGGGCGGGGTATCCCTGGCGGCCGTCAACGGTCCGCAGGCTGTCGTCGTCTCAGGAGTGGAGTCCGAAGCCCTGGCGGTGGGCGAGCACTTTGCCGCGCTGGGTCGTAAGACGAGCCGTCTTCCCGTTTCGCACGCGTTCCACTCGGCGCTCATGGAGCCGATGCTGGATGAGTTCCGGACGATCGCGGCCGGGCTGTCGTATGCCGAGCCGCGCGTTCCGGTCGTCTCCACTGTCACGGGTGCTTCGTCCTCCGCCTGGCAGACCCCGGAGTACTGGGTCGGTCAGGTCCGTGAGCCGGTCCGGTTCGCGGACGCTGTGGGCGCCGCCGAAGCTCTCGGGGCCCGTACGTTCATCGAGATCGGTCCGGACGCTGTCCTCACCGCACTCGCGGCCGGGTCGGCCACCGCTGACGACAGTTCGTTCATCCCCCTCGTGCGCAAGAAGCACGACGAGGCCCGAGCGGCTCTGGCCGGGGCCGGTGCGGCGTGGGTCCGGGGTGTGGAGGTCGACTGGGAGGCGTTGCAGGCGGGTACGGGTGGGCGCGGGGTCGATCTGCCCACGTACCCCTTCCAGCGCACCCGCTACTGGCTGGACGCGCCCGCCGCAGTCGGGGACGCGGCCGGGCTCGGGCAGTTGCCCGCCGGGCACCCGCTGCTCAGTGCCGTGGTCGTCTCGCCGGAGACCGGGGCCCTGGTGCTCACCGGACGGCTGTCCGTCGCCACGCAGCCCTGGATCGCCGATCACGCCGTGCACGGCAGCGTGCTGCTTCCCGGCACCGCGTACATCGAGATGGCGCTCAGGGCCGGGCAGGAGGCCGGGTGCGCGCAGCTGGAGGAGCTGACGCAGGAGACCCCGCTGTTGCTGCCGGGCAAGGGCGGTGTCGCGGTTCAGGTGACCGTGGGCGAGGCGGACGAGGCCGGGCGGCGCGATGTCGTCGTGTACTCGCGGGCCGAGGATCTGCCCGCCGACGCGCCGTGGACGCGTAACGCCCGTGGTGTGCTCGCCGTGGAGCCCGCGCCCGTCGTGACGGACCTGGAGTCCTGGCCGCCGGCCGATGCGCGGGCGGTGGACGTGAGCGGGATGTACGAGGACCTGGCCGGGCTCGGATACGGGTACGGACCCGTCTTCCAGGGCCTGACGGCGGCCTGGCGGCGCGGCGACGAGCTGTTCGCCGAGATCACGTTGCCCGAGCACGCCCGCACCGAGGCCGCCGCGTTCGCCCTGCACCCGGCGCTGCTCGACGCGGCGCTGCACGCGGAGCGGATCTTCGACGCGGATCACGAGGGGCCCGTACGGGCGGCCCTGCCGTTCGCCTGGAGCGGGGTCACCCTGCACGCCACCGGGTCCACCGCCCTGCGGGTGCGGCTGACCAAGCCCGGCCCGGACGCGGTCGCGCTGCGGATCACCGCGCCGACCGGCGAGCCCGTGGCCACCGTCGAGTCGCTGGTGGTCCGCGAGGTGTCCGCCGCCCAGCTGTCGGGCGGCGCGAACGGGCGGGGCGCCGAGCTGTTCCGTATCGACTGGCAATCCCCGCAGCCGGGCGGACCGGCGGTGCCGGTGGCGGCCACCGAGGACTGGCTCGTCGTCGGGAGCGCGCTGCCGGGCTTCCGGTCGGTGCCCACGCTCGCCGAGGCCCTCGCGCAGGCGTCGGTCCCCGGTACGGTCCTGCTGACCGCGCCGGACGTCTCCGACGTCTTCGGCACCACGGGTGGAGTGCCCGAGCAGGTCAGGGCCTCCGTGGGCCGGCTGCTCGACACGCTCCGCCAGTGGCTGTCCGACACGCGGTTCGCGGAGGCACGGCTGGTGCTCGTCACCCGTGACGCCGTCGTCGCACGCGACGGGGACGCGGTGGACTGCGTACAGGCCCCCCTGTGGGGTGTCCTGCGCGCTGCGCAGGCCGAGAACCCGGGCCGGTTCACCGTGGTCGACCTCGACACGGCCACAGAATCGTTGGCGGCCCTGCCCGCCGCACTGGCCTCGGCCGAGACCGAGATCGCCGTACGCGGAGGCCAGGTCCTGGTCCCCCGCTACACGGCCGTCACCGGCGGCGGCGAGCCCCTCACCTGGTCGCCGGACGGCACCGTCCTGATCACGGGCGGCACCGGCCTGCTGGGCGCGGTACTCGCCCGGCACCTGGTCGCCGAGCAGGGCGTACGCCACCTGGTCCTCACCAGCCGGCGCGGCACGGACGCCCCGGGCGCGGCGGAACTGCACACCGAACTCACCGCTTCGGGCGCCGAGTCGGTCCGGATCGTGGCCGTGGACGCGGCCGACCGGTACGCGCTCGCCGCACTCCTGGACGACATCCCGGCCGAGCACCCGCTGACCGGGGTCGTGCACGCCGCGGGTGTGATGGACAACGCGCTCGTCGGAGCCGTCACCCCGGAGCAGGTCGGCAGGGTGTTGCGGCCCAAGGTGGACGCCGCCTGGCACCTGCACGAGCTGACCCGGAACCTGGACCTGTCCGCGTTCGTCCTGTACTCCTCGGCGGGCGGCCAGATCCTTCCCGCCGGGCAGGCCACCTACGCGGCCGCCAACGTCTTCCTCGACGCCCTGGCCGCCGAACGCCGGGCCGCCGGGCTCGCCGCCACCTCCCTGGCTTGGGGTTTGTGGGAGGGCACGGTCGGGGAAGGCCCCGAACTCACCGACGCCGACCTGCGCCGCATGGGCCGCTCCGGAGTCCTGGAACTGTCCTTCCCCGACGGCCTCGCGCTGTTCGACACGGCACTCGGCCAGGACGCGGCGCTGCTCGCACCGGTCCGGCTCGACCGGGCCGCGCTGCGCGAGCGGGCCGACGAGATCCCTGCCCTGCTCCGCGCCCTGGCCGGTCCACCGGCCCGCAAGGGACCCAAGCCCGCCGCCGTGCCGGCGGCCGGTGCCGGGGACACCGGGGGCTCCCTCGTCCGCGCCAAGCTCGCCGGGCTGCGGACCGGCCTGGAGCAGGACCGCTACCTGGAGGAGCTGGTACGCGGCCACGCGGCGGCCGTCCTCGGCCACGGCGACCCGGCGGGCGTCCCCGCCGACCGGGGCTTCACCGAGCTGGGCCTCGACTCCCTCGGCGCGATCGAACTCCGCAACCGGCTCCAGAAGGCCACCGGACTGCGGCTGCCCGCCACCCTGATGTTCGACTACCCCAACTCGGCCGCCCTGGCCGGATTCCTGCGGGAGGGCCTGGAGCCCGAGCCGGTGCCGGAGACCACGGGCGGTGGGGAGGCCCTGGACGACGAGGCACTCCGGCGGGCCCTGCTGTCGATCCCGGCAGCCCGCCTGCGCGAGTCCGGGCTGCTCGACGCCCTGCTCGGCCTGGCACGCACCGAACCGGCGCGGCCTTCCGCCACCACGACCGACGAACCGGGTCCCGCCATCGAGGAGATGGCCGTGGACGACCTCGTACGAGCCGCCCTGGCCGGCGGCGAACTCAGCTGACCCGACGCTGGATGATGAGGATGACGTGACCAGCACATCGATGGAACAGGTCGTGGCGGCACTCCGTAAGTCGCTCACGGACAACGAGCGGCTGCGCGAGGAGAACGCCCGGCTCACCGCCGCGAGCAACGACCCGATCGCGATCGTGGCCATGGCGTGCCGCTACCCGGGCGGGGCCGGCACACCGGAAGACCTGTGGCGGCTGGTGGCCGGGGGCGTCGACGCGGTGTCCGGCTTCCCGGCCGACCGGGGCTGGGACCCGGACGTGTACGACCCGGAGCCGGGCGTGCCCGGCAAGTCGTACGCCCGGGACGGGGCGTTCCTGTACGACGCGGCGGAGTTCGACCCGGACTTCTTCGGGATCAGCCCGCGCGAGGCCCTGGCCATGGACCCGCAGCAGCGGCTCCTCCTGGAGGTCTCCTGGGAGGCGATCGAGCGCGCGGGTGTCGATCCGACGACGCTCAAGGGCAGCCGTACCGGGGTCTACGCCGGGGTGATGTACCACGACTACGCGGACGGCGCGGCGGGCAGCTTCGTCTCCGGCCGGGTCGCGTACACCCTCGGTCTCGAAGGCCCCGCGGTCACCATCGACACCGCCTGCTCGTCCTCACTGGTCGCCCTGCACACGGCCGCGCAGGCGCTGCGCTCCGGCGAGTGCTCGCTCGCCCTGGCGGGCGGGGTGACGGTCATGTCGACGCCCGACATGCTCGTGTACTTCAGCGGGCAGCGCGGCCTCGCTCCCGACGGCCGCTGCAAGCCGTTCGCCGCCGGAGCGGACGGTACGGGCTGGGGCGAGGGCGCGGGCGTCCTGCTGCTTGAGCGCCTGTCCGACGCCCGCGCCAACGGCCACCCCGTGCTCGCGCTGGTCAGCGGCTCGGCGGTCAACCAGGACGGCGCGTCCAGCGCGATGACCGTGCCCAACGGGCCCGCCCAGCAGCGTGTGATCCGCAACGCGCTCGCGGACGCGGGCCTGTCGGCGGCCGAGGTCGACGCGGTCGAGGCCCACGGCACCGGCACCCGCCTCGGCGACCCCATCGAGGCGCAGGCCCTGCTCGCCACCTATGGCCGGGGCAGGCCCGAGGACCGGCCGCTGTGGCTGGGCTCGGTCAAGTCGAACTTCGGCCACACGCAGGCGGCCGCCGGTGTGGCGGGCATCATCAAGATGGTCATGGCCATGCGCCATGGCGTCCTGCCCAAGTCCCTCCACGTGGACGCCCCTTCGGACCAGGTCGACTGGTCGGCGGGCGCGGTGGAAATCCTCACCGAGGCCCGGGAGTGGCAGCCGGAGGGACACCCGAGGCGGGCCGGTGTGTCCTCGTTCGGGCTGAGCGGGACAAACGCGCATGTGATCGTGGAGGAGGCCCCGGAGGTTCCGGTGGCCGCCGCCGAGCCGGTGGGCGAACTCCCGGTGATTCCATGGCTGGTGTCCGGGAAGACCCCCGACGCCCTGACCGCCCAGGCGGAGCGCCTGCTGTCCGTGGCAGGCGACCACCGCCCCCAGGACCTGGCCTACGCGCTGGCCACCACCCGTACGGCGTTCACCCATCGCGCGGTCGTGCTCGGCGACCGCCCGGCCGCGCTCGCCGCGCTGGCGGCGGGGGAGGAACACCCGGGGCTGGTGACGGGTGCCACGCGTTCGACCGGCAAGTCGGCGTTCCTGTTCACGGGTCAGGGTGCGCAGCGGCTGGGGATGGGTCGTGGTTTGTATGAGGCGTTTCCGGTGTTCGCGGGGGCGTTTGACGCGGTGTGCGGTGAGGTAGACGCGCACCTCGGGACGGCGTTGCGTGACATTGTCTGGGGGGAAGACGCGGATGCGTTGAACCAGACGTCCTTCGCCCAGCCCGCGCTGTTCGCGTTCGAGGTGGCACTGTTCCGGCTGGTGGAGGCGTGGGGTGTCACCCCGGATGTCGTGGTCGGTCACTCGATCGGTGAGTTGGCCGCCGCGCATGTGGCGGGGGTGTTGTCGCTCGCGGACGCTGCCCGGTTGGTGGTGGCGCGTGGTCGGTTGATGCAGGCGCTTCCCGCCGGCGGTGCGATGGTCGCCGTACAGGCCACCGAGGACGAGGTGCTTCCCCTCCTCACGGACGGGGTAGGCATCGCGGCCGTCAACGGCCCGCAAGCTGTCGTCGTCTCAGGAGTGGAATCCGAAGCCCTGGCGGTGGGCGAGCACTTCGCCGCCCTGGGTCGTAAGACGAGCCGTCTTCCCGTCTCGCACGCCTTTCACTCCGCCCTCATGGAACCGATGCTGGACGAGTTCCGTGCGGTAGCGGGCGGGTTGACCTACGCCGAGCCCCGCATACCCGTCGTCTCCACCGTCACCGGCGAGCTGTCGTCGGACTGGCGGTCCCCGGAGTACTGGGTCGGCCAGGTCCGGGAGGCCGTCCGGTTCGCGGACGCGGTGCGGACGGTCGAAGGGCTGGGTGCGCGTACGTTCATCGAGATCGGTCCGGACGCTGTCCTCACCGCGCTCGGGGCCGGGTCGGCGTCCGACGAGAACAGCACCTTCGTGCCGACGGTACGGAAGAAGCGCGACGAGGCCGAGGCACTGCTCGCGGCCCTGGGCCGGCTGTACGTGGACGGGGTCGCCGTCGACTGGGAGGCGTTCTTCGCCGGTACGGGTGCGCGCGGGGTCGACCTGCCCACGTATCCCTTCCAGCGCAGCCGTTTCTGGCTCGACGCGGTCAAGCCGGGGGGCGCGGCGCACCCGCATCCGCTGCTCGGCTCCGTGGTGACCCTGGCGGACTCCGGGGGCGCGGTGCTCACGGGCAGGCTCGCCGTGGCCGCTCAGCCGTGGCTCGCCGACCATGTGGTGCGGGACGCGGTGCTGTTCCCCGGCGCGGGATTCGTGGAACTGGCCGTGCGCGCGGGCGACCACGTGGGCTGCGCGGTCCTGGAGGAGCTGGCCCTGCACGCGCCGCTCGTGCTCGCCGAGGACGGGGCCGTCGCCGTGCAGGTCGTTGTCGGGACCGCCGACGCGTCGGCCCGGCGCACGGTCGGGGTGTACGCGCGGAACGAGAACCTGCCCGACGCCGACTGGGCGCTGCACGCGGAAGGGGTACTGGCCGAGGACACGCAGGCACCCGCCTTCGAGCTGTCCGTCTGGCCTCCGGCGGGTGCGGTGCCGTTCGCCCTGGACGGCGCCTACGAGGCGCTGCGCGAGCAGGGGCTCGCGTACGGTCCGGCGTTCCAGGGGCTGACGGCGGCCTGGCGGCTCGACGGTGACCTCTACGCCGAGGTCGCGCTGGGCGAGGACGTGACGGCCGACGCCTACGGGCTGCACCCGGCGCTGCTGGACGCGTCGATGCACGCCGCGCTGGTGGAGGGGGCCGGCGAGGACGATGGCGGAGGAACGGTCCTGCCGTTCGTCTGGAAGGACGTGCGGCTGTTCGCGGACGGCACGTCCACGGCCCGCGTACGCGTCTCCCGGCCGACGCCGCAGAGCCTGGCCCTGGAGATCGCGGACGCCTCGGGCGCCCCCGTCGCGTCGGTCGGCGGGGTCGTCGGCCGGGCGCTGGAAGCGGCGCCCGGTGACGCGGGAGCGGCGGTGGACCCGCTGTACCGGGTGGTCTGGCAGCCGGCCGGTGCCGCGCCCGCACCGGACGCGTGGCCGCGGTGGGAGGACGTACCCGCCGAAGGCCCTGTGACCGGCACCGTCGTCCTGGACTGCGCCCCCGTCGCGGCGGCGGAGGCGGACGTGCCGTCGGCCGCGCACGCCGTCGCCGTACACGTCCTGGACGTCATCCGGCAGTGGCTGGCCGACCAGCGCTTCGCCACCGCCACCCTCCTGGTCGTCACACGCGGCGCGGTGGCCGTGGCGGACGGCGAGCAGGTCGACGTGCGGCAGGCCCCGGTGTGGGGTCTGGTCCGGGCGGCACAGGCCGAGAACCCGGGCCGGTTCGTCCTGCTCGACACGGATGCGTCCGAGGGCCTTCCGCTCGCGTGGGCCGGCGACGAACCGGAGTCGGCGGTACGCGACGGCCGGGCGCTGATCCCCCGGCTGGCCCGCGTCACCGCACCCGCCGGGGTCACTGCTTCCGAACCGGTGTGGGACGAGGCAGGGACCGTCCTGATCACGGGCGGCACGGGCGGCCTCGGCGTGCTCGTGGCCCGCCACCTGGTCGCGGAGCACGGCGTACGGCACCTGCTGCTGGCAGGCCGCCGTGGCGCGCAGGCGCCCGGGGCCGAGGAACTGTGGGCGGAACTCGCCGAGTCGGGTGCGAGCGTGACGTTCGCCGCGTGCGACGTCGCCGACCGCGAGGCCGTGGCCGCACTTCTGGCCGGGGTGGACCCGGCCCACCCGCTGCGGGGCGTCGTCCACGCGGCGGGCGTCCTCGACGACGCGATGATCACCTCGCTCACCGCCGAACGGCTGCGCGGGGTCTTCGCACCCAAGGCGGACGCCGCCTGGCACCTGCACGAACTGACCCGGGACCTGGAGCTGTCGGCCTTCGTCCTGTTCTCCTCCATCGCCGGCACCCTCGGCTCCACGGGGCAGGCCAACTACGCCGCCGCCAACGCCTTCCTGGACGCCCTCGCCGCCCACCGCCGGGCCGAAGGGCTCGCGGCCTCGTCCCTGGCCTTCGGCCTCTGGGACACCCCGGGAGGCATGGGCACGGGTCTCGGAGCGGCCGAACTCGACCGCATGCGCGAGGCCGGAACCCCCGCGATCCCCGCCGACCGCGGCCTCGCCCTCTTCGACGCCGCCCTGCGCTCCGACGTGCCGGCCTCGGTCCCCGTACGCCTCGACCTCGCCGTCCTGCGCGCACACGCCGAGGACGTGCCCGCCCTGCTGCGGGGCCTCGTCCGGACCCCCGGCCGCCGGGCCGCGCGCGCCGGATCACCGGTGCTGCGCACCCGGCTCGCGGGCCTGACCGGTGCCGACCGGGCCGGGGCGGTCCTGGACCTGGTCCGTACGAAGATCGCGGCGGTCCTCGGGCACGCTTCGGGCGAGGCCATCGAACCGGGCCGCGCCTTCGACGAGCTGGGCTTCGACTCGCTCACCGCCGTCGAACTCCGCAACCGGCTCGACACGGAGACCGGCCTGCGGCTCCCCGCGACGCTGATCTTCGACCACCCGACGGCGGAGGCCGTCGCCGCGTTCGTCCTGACGCTCCTGGACGGGGCCCCGGACGCGGACCGCGAGCCTGCCCATGCCGTCGTGCGGGCGGGCGACGACGACCCGGTCGTCATCGTGGGCATGGCCTGCCGTTACCCGGGCGGGGTGACCACCCCCGACGAGCTGTGGCGCCTGGTCGCGGAGGGGGCGGACGCCATTGCCCCGCTGCCCGACGACCGGGGCTGGGACCCGGACGTGTACGACCCGGAGCCGGGCGTGCCCGGCAAGTCGTACGCCCGGGACGGGGCGTTCCTGTACGACGCGGCGGAGTTCGACCCGGACTTCTTTGGGATCAGCCCGCGCGAGGCCCTGACGATGGACCCGCAGCAGCGGCTCCTCCTCGAAGTGTCCTGGGAGGCGATCGAGCGGGCCGGTGTCGATCCGACGACGCTCAAGGGCAGCCGTACCGGGGTCTACGCCGGGGTGATGTACCACGATTACGCGGGCGGCACGGCGGGAAGCCTGGTGTCCGGCCGGGTCGCGTACACGCTGGGGCTGGAAGGCCCGGCGCTCACTGTCGACACGGCGTGCTCGTCCTCGCTGGTCGCTCTGCACTCCGCCGCCCAGGCGCTGCGGTCGGGTGAGTGCTCACTCGCTCTCGCTGGCGGTGTGACGGTGATGGCGACGCCCGACATGCTCGTGTACTTCAGCGAACAGCGCGGCCTCTCCCCGGACGGCCGCTGCAAGTCCTTCGGCGCCGGAGCGGACGGTACGGGCTGGGGCGAGGGCGCGGGCGTCCTGCTGCTTGAGCGGCTGTCCGATGCCCGTCGCAACGGTCACCCGGTCCTCGCGGTGGTGCGTGGCTCGGCCCTCAACCAGGACGGCGCCAGCAACGGCCTCACCGCCCCGAACGGGCCGGCCCAGCAGCGTGTGATCCGCCAGGC
This sequence comes from Streptomyces sp. Mut1, assembly GCF_030719295.1. Classification (NCBI taxonomy): domain Bacteria; kingdom Bacillati; phylum Actinomycetota; class Actinomycetes; order Kitasatosporales; family Streptomycetaceae; genus Streptomyces; species Streptomyces castrisilvae. The sequence goes on from NZ_CP120997.1 coordinate 3,969,759, forward strand.
CCTGGCCGACGCGGGTCTGTCGGCGGCGGAGGTCGACGCGGTCGAGGCCCACGGCACGGGCACCCGGCTCGGCGACCCGATCGAGGCGCAGGCCCTGCTCGCGACGTACGGCCAGGGGCGCGACGAGAACCTGCCCCTGTGGCTGGGGTCCATCAAGTCCAACATGGGCCACACGCAGGCGGCTGCCGGTGTGGCGGGCATCATCAAGATGGTGATGGCGATGCGCCACGGGGTGCTGCCGCCGACCCTGCATGCGGAGGAGCGTTCGGACCAGATCGACTGGTCGGCGGGCGAGGTGGAACTGCTCACCGAGGCCCGTGACTGGCAGCCGGCCGGCCGGCCGAGGCGCGCGGGCATCTCCTCCTTCGGGCTGAGCGGGACGAACGCGCATGTGATCGTGGAGGAGGCTCCCGAAGCCGCGGAGGCGGAGCCCGGCGTCGAACTTCCGGTCGCCCCTTGGGTGGTGACGGCGAAGACCCCGGACGCCCTGCCCGCCCAGGCGGAACGGCTGCTGTCCGTGGCCGGTGACCACCACCGCGCCGAGGACATCGGTTACTCGCTCGCGGCCGCGCGGTCGGTGTTCGAGCACCGGGCGGTGGTTCTCGGTGACCACACCGATGCGCTCGGCGCGCTCGCGACCGGTGAGGAACACCCGGGAGTGGTGCGGGGAGCGGTGACGAAGGGCAAGTCGGCGTTCCTGTTCACGGGGCAGGGTGCGCAGAGGCTGGGGATGGGTCGTGGTTTGTATGAGGCGTTTCCGGTGTTTGCGGGGGCGTTTGACGCGGTGTGCGGTGAGGTAGACGCGCACCTTGGGACGGGGTTGCGTGAGGTGGTGTGGGGGGAAGACGCGGATGCGTTGAACCAGACGTCCTTCACCCAGCCCGCGCTCTTTGCGTTCGAGGTCGCGTTGTTCCGGCTGGTCGAGGCGTGGGGTGTCACCCCGGATGTGGTGGTCGGGCACTCGATTGGTGAGTTGGCTGCCGCGCATGTGGCGGGGGTGTTGTCCCTCGCGGACGCGGCACGCCTGGTCGTTGCCCGGGGCAGGCTCATGCAGGCGCTTCCCGCAGGTGGCGCGATGGTCGCTGTTCAAGCGACCGAGGACGAGGTGCTTACGCGTCTGACGGGCGGGGTATCCCTGGCGGCCGTCAACGGTCCGCAGGCTGTCGTCGTCTCAGGAGTGGAGTCCGAAGCCCTGGCGGTGGGCGAGTACTTTGCCGCGCTGGGTCGTAAGACGAGCCGTCTTCCCGTTTCGCACGCGTTCCACTCGGCGCTCATGGAGCCGATGCTGGATGAGTTCCGGACGATCGCGGCCGGGCTGTCGTATGCCGAGCCGCGCGTTCCGGTTGTCTCCACTGTCACGGGTGCTTCGTCCTCCGCCTGGCAGACCCCGGAGTACTGGGTCGGTCAGGTCCGTGAGCCGGTCCGGTTCGCGGACGCTGTGGGCGCCGCCGAAGCTCTCGGGGCCCGTACGTTCATCGAGATCGGCCCGGACGCCGTCCTCACCGCACTCGGCGCCGGGTCCGCCACCGACGACACGACCACCTTCATCCCCCTCGTACGCAAGAAGCGCGACGAGGCAGAGTCCCTGGCCGGCGGCCTGGCGCGGGTCTTCGTGGGCGGCGGACGGGTGGAGTGGGAGGCGTTCTACGCCGGTTCGGGGGCACGGAAGGTCGAGCTGCCCACGTACGCCTTCCAGCGCACCCGCTACTGGCTCGAAGCGCCCGTTTCCGAGGGCGGGGCCGTTGCCGCGTCCGGGCAGGTCGCGCTCGACCACCCGGTGCTCCGTGCGGCGGTGGTTCTGCCCGACGACGGTGGTGTGGTGCTCACCGGCAGGCTGTCCGCCGGTACGCACGGCTGGGTCGTCGATCACAACGTCCTCGGGAGCGTCCTGCTCCCCGGCACCGGCTTTGTCGAGCTGGCCGTCCGGGCGGGCGAGCAGCTGGACTGCGGGCTGCTCGAAGAACTCACCCTGCAAGCGCCCCTCGTCCTGCAACCCCTGGGCGGGATCGCCGTACAGGTGGCGGTAGGGGCGGCCGACGAGAACGGGCGCCGGACCGTGGCGATCCACTCGCGCGTTGACGACCAGCCGGACATGCCGTGGACCCGCCACGCCGAAGGGGTGCTGGCGCCCGTGGCGGACGAGGACGGGCCGGACGGGCTCATGGACTGGCCGCCGGCCGGGGCCGAGGAGCTGACCGTTGCCGGTGCGTACGAGGACCTGGCAGCCGCCGGGTACCACTACGGGCCGGTGTTCCAGGGACTCACCGCCGCCTGGCGCCTCGGTGAGGAGCTGTACGCCGAGGTCCGCCTGCCGGAGTCCGCCCACGAGGACGCCGCCCGCTTCGGCCTGCACCCCGCCCTGCTGGACGCCGCGATGCACGTCGGCCTGCTCGCGATCCCGGGCCGCGAGGACGGCGGGCAGACACTGCTCCCCTTCGCGTGGAACGGCGTCGCGCTGCACGCGGCCGGGGCCAAGGCGCTCCGGGTGCGGGTCACGCCCGTCGCTCAGCAGGACGGGCTCTCGTTGACCGTTGCCGATGAGCACGGCAGCCCGGTGCTCTCGGTCGAATCCCTGCTCTCCCGGCCCGTCTGGGGCGGGCAGTCGGGCCCCGGAACCGCCGAATCGCTGTTCCGGGTGGACTGGCAGCCCGTCTCCCTGAGCGACGGCGGCGGAACGGCGGACGTGCCTGCCCCCGCTCTGTTCGACTGCGCGGTGGAGGACGGGGAGGCGGACGACGTGCCGGGCGCGGTGCGTGAGGTGCTCGGGCGGGCGCTGGTGGCCGTGCAGGAGTGGCTGTCGGTGGACCGGCCCGAGGGTGCGGTGCTGGCCGTGGTCACCCGTGACGCGGTGGGCGAGTCGGTCGACGTGCGGCAGGCCCCGGTGTGGGGTCTGGTCCGGTCGGCACAGGCGGAGAACCCGGGCCGGTTCGTGCTGGTCGACACGGACGGCTCGGTGCCGGTCGACCGCCTGGTGGCTCTGGGCGAGCCGGAGTTGCTGGTGCGCGCGGGCGAGGTACGGGTGCCCCGCCTGGTTCCGGTGGCTTCGGGCGACGGGACCGCGGTGCCGGTGTGGAACGCCGAGGGGACCGTCCTGATCACGGGTGGTACGGGCGGTCTGGGTGCGCGGGTGGCCCGGCATCTGGTGGCTGAGCACGGTGTGCGCAGTCTGTTGCTGGTGGGGCGCAGGGGTGCCGAGACTCCGGGTGTCTCCGGTCTGGTGGCTGAGTTGTCCGGGCTGGGTGCTTCGGTCGGGGTCGCCGCGTGTGATGTGGCGGATCGGGAAGCCGTGCGGGCGGTGATCGAGTCCGTGGATCCGGCGCGTCCGCTCTGCGGGGTCGTTCATGTCGCTGGGGTTGCCGACAATGGTGTGGTTGGTGCGTTGACGCCTGAGCGGGTGGCTGGGGTTCTGCGTCCGAAGGTGGACGCTGCCTGGCATCTGCACGAGTTGACCCGCGATCTGGATCTTTCGGCGTTCGTGATGTTCTCGTCCGCGGGTGGTCTGGTTCTGGCGGCCGGGCAGGGCAACTACGCGGCGGCCAACGTCTTCCTCGACGCGCTTGCCGCCAAACGTCATGCCGAGGGTCTGCCCGCCTCCTCGATGGCCTTCGGCCTCTGGGCCGTCGACACCGGCATGGCGGCCGACCTCGCCGATGCCGACCTGGAGCGCATGCGCCGTGCCGGGATGCCGGCGCTCTCCGAGTCGGAGGGGCTTGAGCTGTTCGACGCCGCGCTGGACTCGGGGCTTGCGGCCACCGTGCCGCTCCACGTCGACCCGGGCGCCCTGCGCACCCGTACCGACGAACTCCCCGCACTCCTGCGGGCGATGGCCCCGCCCGCACGGAAGCGGGCCGCGGCCGGCGCTCCGAAGGGCGCCTGGCTCGCGGCGCGGATCGCCGGGTGCGACGAGGAGGAGCGGACCGGGATCGTCCTGGACGTCGTACGGGGGCATGCGGCCGCCGTGCTCGGCCACGCGTCGGGTGAGGCGATCGAACCGGACCGGGCGTTCGGGGAGCTGGGCTTCGACTCGCTCGGCTCGGTCGAACTGCGCAACCAGCTCACGGCGGTCAGCGGGGTGCGGCTGCCGGCCACGCTGATCTTCGACTACCCCAGCGCGGCGGAGGTCGCCGCATACATCGCGGCCCGGCTGGTTCCGGCCGTACCCGTGTCCAGGGCGGAGGCGGACCTCAAGAAGCTGGAGGCCTCGCTGACGACCGACGCCCCTCCCGCCGGACCCGAACGCGCCCGCCTCGTGCAGCGCTTGCGGGAGCTGGCCGGCCGACTCGACGCCTCGCAGCAGGACGAGCCGGACGACGCAGGTCAGGACCTGGACGAGGTCACCGCGGACGAGCTGTTCGACATCCTCGACAACGAGCTCGGCAGCCCGGCCGCCCCCTGACGTCCGCCCCGCCCCACCCGGCGGTACGGGCACCCCGGCCGGGGTGTGCGACAGCTGTACAGCAGCCGTCGCACACCCCGGCCTTTTGCGCCATTCCTCCCCCGCCGGACCGGGTCCCGCGGCAGGGGTGGGTTAAGGGTAGGCCGCCCCTCAACGCCCTCAGTAGCGTTCGAAATCCGATCGACGTTGGACGCCGCGTGAGTGAGTCGCCACGGATCGTCTACCAGAGGGAGTAGGTCTCTGTGAGCAACGAGGAGCGACTTCTCGAGTACCTGAAACGGGCCACGACCGACCTGCGCGACGCGCGCCGCCGGCTGGCGGACGCCGAACGCCGGCTCGAAGAGGCGGGCACGTCCGGCCGTACCCGGTACGACGACGACCCGGTGGTCATCGTCGGAATGGGCTGCCGCTACCCGGGCGGTGTGACGACCCCGGAGGAACTGTGGCGGGTCGTCGCGGACGGCGTCGACGCCATCAGCGAGTTCCCGGCCGACCGGGGCTGGGACCCGGACGTGTACGACCCCGAGCCCGGCACCCCCGGCAGGACGTACGCCCGCGAGGGCGGCTTCCTCCACGACGCACCCGACTTCGACCCGGTCTTCTTCGGGATCAGCCCCAACGAGGCCCTGGTCACGGACCCCCAGCAGCGGCTGCTCCTCGAAGTGGCCTGGGAGGCCGTCGAGCGCGCCGGCATCGACCCGACCACGCTGAAGGGCACGTCCACCGGAGTCTTCGCCGGGGTGATGTACCACGACTACGCGCTCGGCGCGGAGCCCGGTTCCACCACGGCGGGCAGTGTGGTGTCCGGCCGGGTCGCCTACACGCTGGGGCTCGAAGGCCCCGCGGTCAGCGTCGACACGGCGTGCTCGTCCTCGCTCGTCGCGCTCCACATGGCCGCCCAGGCGCTGCGGGCGGGCGAATGCTCGCTGGCCCTGGCCGGCGGGGTGACGGTCATGTCGACCCCGGACATGTTCGTGTACTTCAGCACCCAGCAGGGCCTGGCGTCCGACGGCCGCTCGAAGTCCTTCTCCGCGTCGGCCGACGGCGTCGCCTGCTCGGAGGGTGCGGGCGTCCTGCTCCTGGAGCGGCTGTCCGATGCCCGCCGCAACGGTCACCCGGTCCTCGCGGTGGTGCGTGGCTCGGCCCTCAACCAGGACGGCGCCAGCAACGGCCTCACCGCCCCCAACGGCCCCGCTCAGCAGCGCGTGATCCGCCGGGCCCTGGAGGACGCGGGCCTGACGGCGGCCGAGGTCGACGCCGTGGAGGCGCACGGTACGGGCACGACCCTGGGCGATCCGATCGAGGCGCAGGCGCTTCTTGAGACGTACGGGCGGGAACGGCCCGAGGACCGGCCCCTGTGGCTCGGGTCCATCAAGTCGAACATGGGCCACAGCCAGGCCGCGGCCGGCGTCGCGGGGATCATCAAGATGGTCATGGCGATGCGCCACGGCGTGCTTCCCAAGTCCCTGTACGCACAAACCCCTTCGGACCAGGTCGACTGGTCGGAGGGTGCGGTGGAGCTGCTGGCCGAGTCCCGGGACTGGGTGGCCGGCGGCTCGGTGCGACGGGCCGGGGTGTCCTCGTTCGGGATCAGTGGGACGAACGCCCACGTGATCGTGGAGGAGGCGCCGGAAGAGACGGGGGAGGCGGCCGTGCGGGCCGCGCTCCCCGTGGTTCCTTGGGTGGTGTCGGCAAAGACTGAGCAGGCCCTCAGTGCTCAGGCCGCCCGCCTGCGGGAACAGGCCGCGGGAGAGCCCGGCACCGATGCGGCGGACATCGGGCTCTCCCTGGCCACCACACGTACCGCCTTCCTCCACCGGGCCGTGGTCATCGGCGACGACCGCGCGGAGGCCCTCGCCGCGCTCGCGGCCGGGAACGAACACCCCGGGGTGGTCGTGGGCCGGGCCCGCCGAGGAGGGAAGACGACCTTCCTGTTCACGGGTCAGGGTGCGCAGAGGCTCGGTATGGGCCGGGAGCTGTATGAGGCGTTTCCGGTGTTCGCGGGGGCGTTTGACGCGGTGTGCGGTGAGGTAGACGCGCACCTCGGGACGGCGTTGCGTGACATTGTCTGGGGGGAAGACGCGGATGCGTTGAACCAGACGTCCTTCACCCAGCCCGCGCTGTTCGCGTTCGAGGTCGCGCTGTTCCGGCTGGTCGAGGCGTGGGGTGTCACCCCGGATGTGGTCGTCGGTCACTCGATCGGTGAGTTGGCCGCCGCGCATGTGGCGGGGGTGTTGTCGCTCGCGGACGCTGCCCGGTTGGTCGTTGCCCGGGGACGTCTGATGCAGGCGCTTCCCGCCGGCGGTGCGATGGTCGCCGTTCAAGCGACCGAGGACGAGGTACTTACACGTCTCACGGACGGGGTATCCCTGGCGGCCGTCAACGGTCCGCAGGCTGTCGTCGTCTCAGGAGTGGAGTCCGAAGCCCTCGCCGTGGGCGAGCACTTCGCCGCGCTGGGTCGTAAGACGAGCCGTCTTCCCGTTTCGCACGCGTTCCACTCGGCGCTCATGGAGCCGATGTTGGATGAGTTCCGGTCGATCGCGGCCGGGCTGTCTTATGCCGAGCCGCGCTTCCCGGTTGTCTCCACTGTCACGGGTGCTTCGTCCTCCGCCTGGCAGACGCCTGAGTACTGGGTCGGTCAGGTCCGTGAGCCGGTCCGGTTCGCGGACGCGGTGGGCGCCGCCGAAGCCCTCGGGGCGCGTACGTTCATCGAGATCGGTCCGGACGCCGTCCTCACCGCACTCGGCGCCGGTTCCGTGAGCGACGAGGACACCGCCCTCGTGCCTCTCCTGCGCAGGAACCGTGCCGAGGCGGAGTCCCTGGTGGGAGCCGTGGGACGGCTGTACACGCAGGGTGTCCGGGTCGACTGGGAGGCGTTCTTCGCCGGCAGCGGGGCGCGGAAGGTCGAGCTGCCCACGTACGCCTTCCAGCGCACCCGCTACTGGGTCGAGGGCAGCGGGTCCACCGGGGCCGTGGTCCCGGTCGCGCACGACGAGCCCACCGCCGAGGAGTCGCAGCGTGCGGCGGCCGGGCTGCGGGCGGAGCTGGACGGGCTGGGTACGGCCGAGGCGGGGCGGGTGCTGCTGGCTCTGGTCCGTACGCATGTGGCGGCCGTCCTCGGGCACGCCTCCGTGGCCGTGGTCGAGACCGATCTCGCCTTCCGTGACATGGGCTTCGACTCGCTGGCCGCCGTGGAACTGCGCAAGCGGCTCACCGCCGCCGCGGGCTGCGACCTGCCCGCGACGCTCATCTTCGACTACCCGACCCCGCGTGCCGTCGCCGCGTTCCTGGCGGAGCGGCTGGAGTCCGAGTCCGGTGCGGGGGGCGGCGACCCGGCCGCCACGGTGCTGGCCGAGCTGGACCGCATCGAGGACGTGCTCGGCGGATTCCCCGTCACGGGCGGCGACGCGGAGACGGTCGGCGCCCGTGCGGACGCGATCACCGCCCGGCTGGAGGCCATCGTGCGGCGCTGGCGCGACGCACAGGGCGAACCGGTGACGGACGGCGAAGGACCCGACTTCGAAACGGTCACCGACGAGGAGCTGTTCGACGTGCTCGACAGCGAATTCGGCATCTCCTAGCCAGCGATCAGCTGCAGATTGGTTGAGGTTCGATGAGCAACGACGACAAGCTCCGGGACTATCTCAAGCGCACCGCCGCCGAACTCCAGCGCACCCGACGCCAGTTGTCGGAGGCCGAGGCGCGGGGCAGCGAGCCGGTCGCGATCGTGGCGATGGGCTGCCGCTTCCCCGGCGGCATCGCATCGCCCGAGGATCTGTGGCAGCTGGTGGACGCCGGCCGGGACGCCGTCTCGCTCTTCCCGGACGGCCGGGGCTGGGACATGGACGCCCTGTACGACCCCGAGCCGTCCACGCCCGGCAAGACGTACTGCCGCGAGGGCGGCTTCCTGCACGACGCGGGGGAGTTCGACGCGGACTTCTTCAAGATCAGCCCGCGCGAGGCCAGGGACACCGACCCGCAGCAGCGCCTCCTGCTCGAAGTGTCCTGGGAGGTCATCGAGCGGGCCGGCATCGACCCGACCTCGCTGAAGGGCAGCCGCACCGGGGTGTTCGCCGGGGTGGTCTACCACGACTACCCGGGCGGCGGCGGTACCGGCGGCCTGGCGAGCGTCGCCTCCGGCCGGGTCGCGTACACGCTGGGCCTCGAAGGGCCCGCGGTCACCGTGGACACGGCCTGCTCGTCCTCGCTCGTCGCCCTCCACCTCGCCGTCCAGTCCGTGCGCGGCGGCGAGTGCGCGCTGGCTCTCGCGGGCGGCGTCACCGTCATGGCGAGCCCCGACTCCTTCGTGGGCTTCAGCCAGGACCGGGGCCTGGCCCCCGACGGACGCTGCAAGTCCTTCGCGGACGCGGCCGACGGCACCACCTGGTCCGAGGGCGCGGGCATGCTCCTCGTCGAGCGGCTGTCCGACGCCCGCCGCAACGGCCACCCCGTCCTCGCCGTCATCCGCGGCTCGGCCATGAACTCCGACGGCGCGTCGAACGGCCTCACCGCCCCCAACGGCCCCTCGCAGCAGCGCGTCATCCAGCAGGCCCTGGCCTCCGGCGGTCTCGCCCCCGCCGATGTCGACGCCGTCGAGGCGCACGGCACCGGCACCACCCTCGGCGACCCGATCGAGGCGCAGGCACTCCTCGCCACCTACGGCCGGGAGCGGCCCGCCGAACAGCCGCTGTGGCTGGGCTCCTTCAAGTCGAACATCGGCCACGCGCAGGCCGCCGCCGGGGTCGGCGGAGTGATCAAGATGGTGCAGGCGATGAAGGCGGGCGTGCTGCCGCGCACCCTGCACGTGGACGAGCCGAGCCACAACGTCGACTGGAGCGCGGGCAGCGTGCGGCTGCTCACCGAGCCGGTCACCTGGCCGGAGCTCGGGCGCGCCAAGCGGGCCGGGGTGTCCTCGTTCGGCCTGAGCGGCACGAACGTCCACGTGATCGTGGAGGAGGCCCCCACCGCTCCGGCCGAAGAGGTTACAGAGGAGGGCGGCGCCGCCCCCCGTTTCGTCCCCGTCCTGCTCTCCGCCCGGCGCCCCGAGGCCCTGTCCGCGCAGGCCACCCGCCTCGCCGACCACCTGGAGGCACACCCCGGGGCGCCCCTGGCCGACACCGGCTGGTCGCTGGCCACCACCCGGGCCGCCCTGGAACACCGCGCCGTGGTCGTCGCCGACGCGCGGACCGCAGACGGCCACGGTGAGCTCGTACGGGCGCTGCGCGCACTCGCGGACGGGTCAGCCGAGGCCGCCGTCACCGGGGATGCCCGGCCGGACGCGCTGAGCGCCGTCCTGTTCACCGGCCAGGGCGCCCAGCGCCTCGGCATGGGGCGCGAACTGCACGCCGCCTACCCGGTGTTCGCCCGCGCCTTCGACGAGGCGGTCGAAGCGCTGGACGCGCACCTGGACACCTCGCTGCGGGGGGCCATGTGGGGTGAAAACCGGGAGCCGCTGGACGGTACGGGGCTGGCACAGCCCGCCCTGTTCGCCTGTGAGGTGGCCCTGTACCGGCTCATCGAGTCGTGGGGGGTGCGGCCCGACTTCCTGGCCGGGCACTCCGTGGGCGAGTTCGCCGTCGCGCATGTGGCCGGGGTGCTCTCCCTCGCGGACGCGGCCCGGCTGGTCGCCGCCCGGGGCCGGCTGATGCGGGAGCTGCCGGCCGGTGGCGCGATGATCGCGGTACAGGCGTCCGAGGACGAGGTGCTTCCTCTCCTCACGGACGGGGTAGGCATCGCGGCCGTCAACGGCCCGCAAGCCGTCGTCGTCTCAGGAGTGAATTCCGAAGCCCTCGCCGTCGCCGCGCACTTCACCGACCTGGGCCGGCGCACCAAGCGGCTCGCCGTGTCGCACGCGTTCCACTCGCCGTTGATGGAGCCGATGCTCGACGCGTTCCGCGAGGTCGCCGAGTCCCTGACGTACGGCACCGCCCGTATCCCGGTCGTCTCCACGGTCTCCGGCGAACTCGCCGGCGACGACGAACTGGGCTGCGCCGACTACTGGGTGCGCCATGTGCGGGCGAGCGTCCGCTTCAGCGACGCCGTGCGCGCGCTCGCGGCCAAGGGCGTCCACACCTTCCTGGAACTCGGCCCGGACGCCGCCCTCACCCCGCTCGGCCCGGACTGCCTGGCCGGTGCCGACGAGGGCACGGACCAGCCGGTGTTCACCGCCGCCCTGCGCCGGGGCCGGGACGAGGAACGCGTCCTGACCGAGGCCGTCGCCCTCGCCCATACCCGTGGCGTCCCCGTCGACTGGGACGCCTGCTTCACCGCGACCGGCCACCGGCCGCACCGCGTGGACCTGCCCACGTACGCCTTCCAGCACCGCGCCTACTGGGCCGACGCACCCGAAGCCGGCCAGGCCGCGGCCGCCCCGGCGGACCCGGGTGAGGCCCGGTTCTGGGAGGCCGTGGAGCGCGAGGACGCGGCGGGGCTGGCCGAACGGCTCGGCGTCGACCCCGCCGACCTCGCCCCCGTGCTGCCCGCGCTCACCAGCTGGCGCGCCGGACAGCGTGAGGCGTCGGCCGTGGACGCGTTGCGCTACCGGGTCTCCTGGGCCCCGGTCACCGACCCCGCACCGCCCGCCCCGCTCACCGGCGACTGGCTCCTCGTCCACTCCGCGGCGCAGCGCCCCCTCGCGGACGCCCTCGCCGCCGCGCTGACCGACCGGGGCGCGCACCCGGTCCTGGTGGCGGGCGCGCCCGGCGAGGCGCCGACCGCTCCGGCGGAGGGCCGTGGAGCGCGAGGCATCCTCCCCGAAACACTGACCGCCCCGGCCGGGGTCGTCAGCCTGCTCGCCCTCGACAGCACCCCGCATCCCGACCACCCCGCGCTCTCCCAGGGGCTCGCGGACACCACCGCCCTGCTGCGGGAGACGGGGGCCCAGGAGTGGGCGGCGCCCGTGTGGTGCCTGACCCGGGGCGCGGTGGCCACCGACGACGCCGACGCGACGGCCCGGCCCGTGCGGCCCGAGCAGGCCGCCGTCTGGGGTCTGGGCGCGGCGCTCGCCCTGGAGGCGCCCGCGACCTGGGGCGGCCTCATCGACCTGCCGGCCGGTGACGACGCCCCTGATGCCCCCGAGGAGGCGGTCCTGCGCCGCGTCTGCGACAGCCTCTCCCCGGCCTCCGGCGAGGACCAGGTCGCCGTGCGCCCCGAAGGCGCCTACGCCCGCCGCCTCGTCCGCCCCGCGCAGCCGGACCCGGCCGCGTCGTGGCGGGCCCGGGGCACCGTCCTGGTCACCGGAGGCACCGGGGGACTCGGCGCCCACGTCGCCCGGATGCTCGCCGCCGACGGCGCCGAGCACGTGGTCCTCGTCGGCCGGCGCGGGCCCGACGCCCCGGGCGTCGCCGCCCTGGCCCAGGAGATCGAGGGCATGGGCGCGCGCGTCACCGCCGCCGCCTGCGACATGGCCGACCGCGAGGCCGTCCGCACCCTGCTCGCGGGGCTGCCGGGCCTGACCGCCGTGTTCCACGCGGCGGGGCTCCCGCAGCGCATCGCCCCGCTCGGCGAACTGACCCTCGCGGACCTGGCCGAGGTCGCCGACGCCAAGGTGCTCGGCGCCCGCCACCTGGACGAACTCCTCGCCGACACCCCGCTCGACGCGTTCGTGCTGTTCTCCTCCGGCGCCGCCGTGTGGGGCAGCGCGGGCCAGTCCGCGTACGGCAGCGCCAACGCCTACCTCGACGGCCTCGCCCACAGCCGGCGCGCCCGTGGTCTCGCCGCCACCTCCGTGGCGTGGGGCTCCTGGGACGGCGGCATGGTCGACGCCGAACTCGCCGCCGTCATGCGCCGGATGGGCGCCCCCGCGATGGCCCCAGCCCTCGCCGTCGGGGCCCTGCGCCGCATCCTGGCGGGCGGCGCCTCGCACGCGGTCGTCGCCGAGTTCGACTGGGAGCGGTTCGCCCCCACGTACGTACTCGCCCGGCCGCGCCCGCTCCTGGACGCCCTGCCCGACGCCCGGGCGGCGCTCGGTGCGGACGGCGCCCCGGACGGTGGCGGGGCGGGCGACCCGGGCCTCGCGGACCGGCTGTCCGGACTGTCCGAGCCGGAGCAGCGGAGCGTGCTCCTCGACCTGGTCCGTACGCATGTGGCGGCCCTGCTCGGCTACGACGAACCGTCCGAGGTCGCGCCCGACCGGGGCTTCACCGACCTCGGCTTCGACTCCGTCGCCGCCGTCGACCTGCGGACGAAGCTCGTCGCCGCGACCGGGCGCCCCCTGCCCACCAGCATGATCTACGACCACCCCAGCCCGGGGGCGCTCGCCGGTCACCTGTGGTCCGAGCTCTGCCAGGACGACAGCCTCGGTGAACTCCCCGTCCTGGCCCAGCTCGACCGGCTGGAGGAGGCCGCGGCGGTGCTCGCCGCCGAGGACATCGAGGCCACCCGGATCACCGCCCGCCTCCAGAGCCTGCTGGCCCGGCTGACCGACACGCTCGACGCGCAGAACGGCGACGGCGGCCCGAAGGTCGGCGACCAGCTCGAAACCGCCTCCGCCGACGACGTCTTCGCCTTCATCGACAACGAACTCGGCCTCACCTGACCTACCGCGCGGCCAGTGCTGTGTACGGCACCGGGCCCCGCCCCGTACCCGCGACCCGACTCGACCTCACGGCATGAACCGGCATGAACAAGGACTCGGTGGGACCCAACATGTCCAATGACGACGCACGGCTTCTCGACTACCTCAAGCGGGTCACGGCGGATCTGCACCAGACGCGGCGCAGGCTCCAGGAAGCCGAGAACCAGGACCACGAGCCCATCGCCGTCGTGGCGATGAGCTGCCGCTACCCGGGGGGCGTCACCACCCCCGAGGACCTGTGGCGGCTCGTCGCCGAGGGCCGGGACGCCGTCTCGACCTTCCCCACCGACCGTGGCTGGGACCTGGACGGCCTGCGCGGCGACGAGGCCGACACCGCGTCCGGCAGCAGTTACGTCAACGAGGGCGGCTTCGTCCGGGACGTCGCCGACTTCGACGCCGGCTTCTTCGGGATCAGCCCCAACGAGGCCCTGACGATGGACCCGCAGCAGCGGCTCCTCCTGGAGGTGTCCTGGGAGGCGATCGAGCGCGCCGGGGTCGACCCGGCGTCGCTGCGCGGCAAGCCGGTCGGCGTGTTCGCCGGCTCCGGCATCCAGGACTACGAGTACATCGTCGGGGCGGCCGGGGAGGTCGCCGAGGCGTACATGACGACCGGCAACGCCGCCGCCGTGATCTCCGGCCGCATCTCCTACACCCTCGGCCTCGAAGGCCCCGCCGTCACCATCGACACCGCGTGCTCCTCCTCGCTCGTCTCCCTCCACCTGGCCGCCCAGGCACTGCGGCAACGCGAATGCTCGCTGGCTCTGGCGGGCGGCGTCATGGTGATGTCCACCCCGTCCCCGTTCATCGCGTTCAGCCGGCAGCGCGGCCTCGCCCCCGACGGCCGCTGCAAGGCGTTCGCCGAGGCGGCCGACGGCACCGGCTGGTCCGAGGGCGCCGGCATGCTCGTCCTCGAACGCCTCGCGGACGCCCGCCGCAACGGCCACCCCGTCCTCGCCGTCGTACGCGGCAGCGCGGTCAACCAGGACGGTGCCAGCAACGGCCTCACCGCCCCCAACGGCCGCGCCCAGCAGCGCGTCATCCGCCAGGCCCTGGCCAACGCCCAGCTCTCCGCCACCCACGTCGACGTGGTCGAGGGCCACGGCACCGGCACGACCCTGGGCGACCCGATCGAGGCGCAGGCCCTGCTCGCCACCTACGGCCAGGGACGCGAGGAGGACCGGCCGCTGTGGCTGGGCTCCATCAAGTCCAACATGGGCCACGCCCAGGCCGCCGCGGGGGTCGGCAGCATCATCAAGATGGTCGAGGCGCTCCGCCACGGCATGCTGCCCAAGACCCTCCACGTGGACGAGCCGTCCAGCCACGTCGACTGGTCCGCCGGCCGGGTCCGGCTGCTGACCGAGACCCGCACCTGGGAACGCGCCGAGGACCGCCCGCGCCGCGCCGGCGTCTCGGCCTTCGGCGTGAGCGGAACCAACGCCCACGTGATCCTGGAGGAGGCCCCGGCGGAGACCGCGGGGACGCCCGAGGGCTCGGAGGCGGACGAGGCGCCCGGGACCGCGACCGCCGCCGCGCCCCTGCCCACCCTCCTGCCCACCCTCCTGCCCTGGCCGCTCTCCGCCCGCGACACAGCAGCCCTTGCCGCGCAGGCCGACCGCGTCCACGCCCACATCGCGGCGGCGCCCGAGCCGAGCGCGGCCGACCTCACGTACTCCCTGGCGACCTCCCGCGCCGCCCTCGAACACCGCGCGGTCGTCCTCGCGGGGACCCGCGACGAGGCCCTGACCGCCCTCGCGGCTCTGGCGGCGGGCGAGACCCACCCGGCGGTGCTCCAGGGCATCGCGACGAAGGGCAAGTCGGCGTTCCTGTTCACGGGTCAGGGTGCGCAGCGGCTGGGGATGGGCCGTGGTTTGTATGAGGCGTTTCCGGTGTTCGCGGGGGCGTTTGACGCGGTGTGCGGTGAGGTAGACGCGCAGCTTGAATCGTCGTTGCGTGAGGTGATGTGGGGGGAAGACGCGGATGCGTTGAACCAGACGTCCTTCACCCAGCCCGCGCTGTTCGCGTTCGAGGTGGCGTTGTTCCGGCTGGTGGAGGCGTGGGGGATCGCGCCTGATGTGGTGGTCGGGCACTCGATCGGTGAGTTGGCCGCCGCGCATGTGGCGGGTGTGTTGTCGCTTGCGGACGCTGCCCGGTTGGTGGTGGCGCGTGGTCGGTTGATGCAGGCGCTTCCCGCCGGCGGTGCGATGGTCGCTGTTCAAGCGACCGAGGACGAGGTACTTACACGTCTCACGGACGGGGTATCCCTGGCGGCCGTCAACGGTCCGCAGGCTGTCGTCGTCTCAGGAGTGGAATCCGAAGCCCTCGCCGTGGGCGAGCACTTCGCCGCCCTGGGCCGTAAGACGAGCCGTCTTCCCGTTTCGCACGCGTTCCACTCGGCGCTCATGGAGCCGATGCTGGACGAGTTCCGGACGATCGCGGCCGGACTGTCGTATGCCGAGCCGCGCGTTCCGGTTGTCTCCACTGTGACGGGTGCTTCGTCCTCCGCCTGGCAGACCCCGGAGTACTGGGTGGGCCAGGTCCGCGAGCCCGTCCGGTTCGCGGACGCGGTAACGGCCGCCGAAACCCTCGGGGCGCGTACGTTCATCGAGATCGGTCCGGACGCCGTCCTCACCGCACTCGGCGCCGGTTCCGCCACCGACGACACGACCACCTTCATCCCCCTCGTACGCAAGGACCGGGCCGAGTCCGAGGCACTGGTCGCCGGCCTGGGGCGGCTGTACACCGCAGGCGTCACCCCCGACTGGGAGGCGTTCTTCGCCGGCAGCGGGGCGCGGAAGGTCGAGCTGCCCACGTACGCCTTCCAGCGCACCCGCTACTGGGTCGAGGGCACCGGGTCGACGGGGGACGTCTCCGCCGCCGGTCTCGCCGCTGCCGGGCACCCGCTGCTCGGCGCGGTCGTCTCACTGGCCGATTCCGGTGGTGTCGTCCTGACCGGCAGGGTCTCCGTGTCGGCGCAGCCGTGGCTCGCGGACCACGTCGTCGGGGAGTCCGTGGTCTTCCCCGGTACGGGCTTTGTCGAACTCGCCGTACGGGCCGGGGACCAGGTCGGCTGCGAATCGCTCGAAGAGCTGATGCTCCAGGCGCCGTTGGTGCTGCCGGCGCGCGGTGCCGTCGCCCTTCAGGTCGAGGTGGGCGCGGCGGACGCCTCCGGGCGGCGCCCGGTCAGCGTCCACTCCCGCCGCGACGACCAGCCCGACCAGCCGTGGACGCTCCACGCGGCCGGGGTTCTGGCGGCCACCACCGCCGACCCGGCCCCCTTCGACCTCGCCGCCTGGCCGCCGGCCGGCGCCGCTCCCGTCGACACGGACGGGGTGTACGCGTCCCTGGCGGAGGCCGGTCTCGCGTACGGGCCCGCCTTCCGGGGGCTGACGGCCGCGTGGCGGTCCGGGACGGAGATCTACGCCGAGGTCGCGCTGCCCGAGCGGGCGCGCGCCGAGGCCGCCGCGTTCGGGCTGCACCCGGCGCTGCTGGACGCGTCGCTGCACGGCTCGGTGTTCACCGACCTCTTCGCCGAGGCCACCGGCCCGGTCCTGCCGTTCGTGTGGACCGGGGTACGGCTGCACGCCTCCGGCGCCGGGCGGCTGCGGGTCCGGATCGCCCCGGACGGCGCCGGTGCCGTCGCGCTGTCCGTCGCCGACGAGACGGGCCGCCCCGTGCTGTCCGTCGACGCTCTCGTCCTGCGCGAGGTGTCCGCCGAGCAGCTGGCCGCCGCCCGCACGGTCGCCCACGAGTCCCTGTTCGGCCTGGAGTGGGCCGAAATCCCGGCGGGCGGGGCGGAGTCGGACCCTGTCGACTGGTCCGAGCTGCGCGCCGACGGGCCCGTACCCGAGAGCGTCGTCCTGAGGTCCCGGCACACCGGCACGGACCCGGCAGCCGTCCGCGCCGCCACCACCGAGATCCTTGCCGCACTTCAGCACTGGCTCACCGACGACCGGTACGCGACCTCCCGCCTGCTCGTCGCCACCAGCGGCGCGTCCGCCCGTACCGGCGAACCCCGCGAGGACGTCACCGACCTGGCCGGGGCCGCCGTCTGGGGCCTGGTGCGCTCCGCGCAGGCCGAGCACCCCGGGCGGCTGTTCCTCACCGACCTGGACGATCTCGCCGACGACGCACAGGCCGCCGCCGCGCTGGCCGCGGGCGAGTCCCAGACCCTCGTACGCGGCACGGCCGTGTACGGCGCCCGTCTCGTCCGCCTCACCGACGACCCCGAGACGCGCGTCCGCCCCGACTTCGGTGACGGCACGGTCCTGGTCACGGGCGCGACCGGAGCGCTCGGCAGCCTGGTGGCCCGGCAGCTCGCGCACGCCCACGGCGTACGGAGCCTGCTGCTGGTCTCCCGGCGCGGTGCGGACGCCCCCGGCGCGGCGGAGCTGTGCGCCGAGCTGCGTGAGCTGGGTGCGGAGGTCACGGTCGCGGCCTGCGATGTCGCGGACCGGGACGCCCTGGCCGCCGTCGTCGCCGGAGTGCCGTTGACCGGTGTCGTCCACCTCGCCGGAGTCCTGGACGACACGCTCATCGGCTCGCTGACCCCGGAGAGCCTGGACACCGTCCTGCGGGCCAAGGCCGACGCCGCGCTGCACCTGCACGAGCTGACCCGGGACCTGAACCTGTCGGCCTTCGTCCTGTTCTCCTCCGCCACAGGCGTGCTGGGCGTTCCGGGCCAGGCCAACTACGGCGCGGCGAACGCCCTGCTCGACGCGCTCGCCACCCACCGCACCGCCCACGGCCTGCCCGCCCGCTCCCTCGCCTGGGGCCTGTGGGCGAGCGGAATGTCCGGCACCCTGACCGACGCCGACCTCCAGCGCATGAGCCGCACCGGCATCGGCGCCCTCACCTCCGCGTACGGTGTGGAGCTCTTCGACCGGGCTCTGAGCGTCGAGGCGCCCGTCGTCCTGCCGATCCGGCTGGACGTGCGCATCCTCGCGGAGGCGGGCGACGCGCTGCCGCCCCTCTTCCGCAAGCTGGTGCGTGTACGGCCCCGGCGCGCCGCCGTCTCCGCGCCCGAGGCGGCCGGGGCGCTGCGCGGCCGGCTGGCCGGGCTCGACCGGGAGGAGCAGGAACGCGTCCTGCTCGACCTGGTCCGCACCCAGGTCGCGACGGCGCTCGGCTACCCGGACGCGGACGCCGTGGACGAGACCCGCGCCTTCAGCGAGCTGGGCTTCGACTCGCTGACGGCCGTGGAGTTCCGCAACGCGGTCAGCGCCGCCGCCGAGGTCCGGCTGCCCGCGACCCTGGCCTTCGACTACCCGAGCCCGCGCGCCCTGGCCCGCCACCTGCTGGGCGAACTCGACGGCTCCATCACCGAGGTGAGCCCCGCAGGGCGTGCGGTCGGCGGGTCCGGGGAAGACGACGACCCGATCGTCATCGTCTCCATGGCATGCCGCTACCCGGGCGGGGTACGCAGCCCCGAGCAGCTGTGGCGGCTCGTCGCGGACGGAGTGGACGCGGTCTCGGACTTCCCGGCCAACCGTGGCTGGGACCTGGACCGGGTGTACGACCCGGCCAACGAGCGCCCGCACACCAGCTACGCCAACGAGGGCGGGTTCCTGCACGAGGCGGGCGAGTTCGACCCGGCGTTCTTCGGGATCAGCCCCAACGAGGCCGCCACGATGGACCCGCAGCAGTTCCTGCTCCTGGAGACGGCCTGGGAGGCGTTCGAGCGGGCCGGGATCGACCCGGAGACCCTGCGCGGCAGCATGACCGGCTGCTACGCCGGGATGATGTACCACGACTACGCGGCGAACAACAGCACGGGCGCCATCGCCTCCGGCCGGGTGTCGTACGTCTTCGGCCTGGAGGGCCCTGCCGTCACGGTCGACACGGCGTGCTCGTCCTCGCTGGTCTCCCTGCACATGGCGGCCCAGGCACTGCGCTCCGGCGAATGCTCCCTGGCCCTGGCGGGCGGCGTCGCGGTCATGGCGACGCCCGAGGTCTTCGTGGAGTTCAGCCGGCAGCGGGGCCTCGCCCCGGACGGCCGCTGCAAGTCCTTCGGTATCGGCGCCAACGGCACGGGCTGGGGCGAGGGCGCCGGCATGCTCCTCCTGGAGCGGCTGTCCGACGCCCGTCGCAACGGCCACCCGGTCCTCGCGGTGGTGCGTGGCTCGGCCCTCAACCAGGACGGCGCCAGCAACGGCCTCACCGCCCCCAACGGCCCTTCGCAGCAGCGCGTGATCCGTCAGGCCCTGGCCAACGCGGGCCTGTCGGCGGCGGAGGTCGACGCGGTCGAGGCGCACGGCACCGGCACCACCCTCGGCGACCCGATCGAGGCGCAGGCACTCCTCGCCACGTACGGCCAGGGGCGCGAGGGGGGCGACCCCCTGTGGCTGGGGTCCATCAAGTCCAACATGGGCCACACGCAGGCGGCTGCCGGTGTCGCGGGCATCATCAAGATGGTGATGGCGATGCGCCACGGGGTGCTGCCGCCGACCCTGCACGCGGAGGAGCGCTCGGACCAGATCGACTGGTCGGCGGGCGAGGTGGAACTGCTCACCGAGGCCCGTGACTGGCAGACGGCCGGCCGGCCGAGGCGCGCGGGCATCTCCTCCTTCGGTATCAGCGGCACGAACGCCCATGTGATCGTGGAAGAGGCCCCCGAGGCCGTGGAGACGGAGTCCGGGGCCGAACTCCCCACCGCCCCCTGGGTGGTGTCCGCCAAGAGCCCGGAGGCACTGGCCGGACAGGCCGAACAGCTGCTGACCGTGGCGGACGACCACCGCCCCCAGGACATAGGCCACTCCCTGGTGACGTCGAAGCCCGCCTTCGAGCACCGGGCCGTCGTCCTCGGCGACCGCACGGCCGCGCTCGCCGCGCTGGCTGCGGGAGAGGAACACCCGGGACTGGTCACGGGCGCCACGCGCTCGACCGGCAGGACGGCGTTCCTGTTCACGGGGCAGGGTGCGCAGCGCCTCGGGATGGGCCGGGAGCTGTATGAGGCGTTCCCCGTGTTCGCTGAGGCGTTCGACGCGGTGTGCGGCGAGGTGGACGCGCACCTCGGTTCGTCGTTGCGTGAGGTGGTGTGGGGGGAAGACGCGGCGGAACTGAACAACACCGCGTTCACCCAGCCCGCGCTGTTCGCCTTCGAGGTCGCTCTGTTCCGGCTGGTCGAGGCGTGGGGCGTCACCCCGGATGTCGTGGTCGGTCACTCGATCGGTGAGCTGGCCGCCGCGCACGCGGCGGGGGTGCTGTCCCTCGCGGACGCGGCCCGCCTGGTCGTTGCCCGGGGCCGCCTGATGCAGGAGCTGCCGGCCGGTGGCGCGATGGTCGCCGTACAGGCCACCGAGGACGAAGTCCTCTCCCTCCTCACCGACGGGGTAGGCATCGCGGCCGTCAACGGCCCGCAGTCCGTCGTCGTCTCAGGGGTGGAATCCGAAGCCCTCGCCGTGGGCGAGCACTTCGCGGCCATCGGCCGCAAGACCACCCGCCTTCCCGTCTCGCACGCCTTCCACTCCACCCTCATGGAACCGATGCTGGACGCGTTCCGGACGATCGCGGCCGGGCTGTCCTACTCCGCGCCGCGCATCCAGGTCGTCTCCACCGTGACGGGAGAGCAGTCCACCGACTGGCAGTCCCCGGAGTACTGGGTGGGCCAGGTCAGGGAAGCCGTCCGCTTTGCCGACGCCGTAGCCGCCGCCGAAGCTCTCGGGGCCCGTACGTTCATCGAGATCGGTCCGGACGCCGTCCTCACCGCACTCGGCGCCGGTTCCGCCACCGACGACACGAGCGCCTTCACACCGCTGGTGCGCAAGAAGCGCGACGAGGCGGAGTCCCTGCTCGCGGGCCTGGGTCGGTTGTACGTGGGCGGGGTCCGGGTCGACTGGGAGGCGTTCTACGCCGGTTCGGGCGCCCGCAGGGTCGAGCTGCCCACGTACGCCTTCCAGCGCACCCGCTACTGGGTCGGCATGGACGAGTACCTCGCCAACTCCTGGATCGGCGGCGGGGGGAGCAGCATGGCGACGGCCGGCCTGGCCGACGCCGGGCATCCGCTGCTCGGCGCGGTGGTCCCGTCCCCGGACACCGATGTGGTGACGTTCACGGGTCGGCTGTCCGCCGGGACGCACGGCTGGATCGTGGACCATGACGTCCTCGGGAGCGTTCTGCTGCCGGGCACCGGCTTCGTCGAGCTGGCGATCCGGGCCGGTGACCAGGTCGGCTGCGCGGTGCTGGAGGAGCTGGCCCTTCAGGCGCCGCTCATCCTCCCCGGGCGCGGGGCCGTGACCGTGCAGATGGTCGTCGGTGCCGCCGACGCCTCCGCCCGGCGCTCGGTGAGCGTCTACTCGCGCGCCGAGGACCGCCCGGACCTGCCGTGGACCCTGCACGCCGACGGCGTACTCGCCCCCGGTACGGAGCCCGCCGCGTTCGACCTCTCGGCCTGGCCGCCCGCCGGGGCGGAGGAACTGTCCCTGGACGGTGCCTACGAGGGGTTGCGCGAGCGCGGATTCGGGTACGGGCCGACGTTCCAGGGCCTCAAGGCCGCCTGGCGCGTGGACGACGTGCTGTACGCGGAGGTCGCCCTGCCGGAGCAGGCGCATGCGGAGGCCGAGAACTTCGGACTCCACCCCGCGCTCCTGGACGCCGCCATGCACGCGGCCCTGGTCAACGGAACCGGCGGCGACGAGACCGTCCTGCCCTTCGTCTGGCGCGAGGTGGCCCTGCACGCGGCGGGTGCGTCCGCCGTACGGGTACGGATCACGCAGCCCACCCCCGAGTCCCTGTCCTTGCAGGTCGCGGACGCCACCGGGGCCCCCGTGGCCACCGTGGGCGCGGTCGTCGGCCGGCCCGTCTCCACCGAGCAGCTCGCCACGAGCGGCAACGACTCGCTCTTCCGTATCGCCTGGAACCCGCTGCCCCTCACCAACGCCGCAGCCGCGGACCACACCGTCTTCGAGTGCGCGGCGGAGGACGGGGAAGCGGGCGACGTGCCGGGTGCCGTGCACGGCCTGGTGGCCCGAGTGCTGGGTGCCGTACAGGAGTGGCTGTCGGCGGACCGGCCCGAGGGCATGGTGCTGGCGGTCGTCACGCGTGGCGCGGTGGCCGTGGCGGACGGCGAGTCGGTCGACGTGCGGCAGGCCCCGGTGTGGGGTCTGGTCCGGGCGGCGCAGGCGGAGAACCCGGGCCGGTTCGTGCTGGTCGACACGGACGGCTCGGTGCCGCTCGACCGCCTGGTGGCGCTGGGCGAGCCCGAGTTGGCGGTTCGCGAGGGCGAGGTGCGGGTACCGCGCCTGATCCTGGCCGCCGCCTCGGGCGACGAGACGGCGACCCCGGTGTGGAACGCCGGGGGGACCGTACTGATCACCGGAGGTACCGGTGGTCTGGGTGCCCGCGTGGCCCGGCATCTGGTGACCGAGCACGGTGTGCGCAGTCTGCTGCTGGTGGGACGTCGCGGTGCCGAGACGCCGGGTGTCTCCGATCTGGTGGCTGAGCTGTCCGGGCTGGGTGCTTCGGTCGGGGTCGCCGCGTGTGATGTGGCGGATCGGGAAGCCGTGCGCGCGGTGATCGAGTCCGTGGACCCGGCGCGCCCCCTCTCCGGTGTCGTTCACGTCGCCGGAGTCGTGGACAACGGCGTGGTCGGTGCGCTGACGCCCGAGCGGGTGGACGCGGTTCTGCGGCCGAAGGTGGACGCGGCCTGGCACCTGCACGAGCTGACCCGCGACTTGGATCTCTCGGCGTTCGTGATGTTCTCGTCCGCGGGTGGTCTGGTTCTGGCGGCCGGGCAGGGCAACTACGCGGCGGCCAACGTCTTCCTCGACGCGCTCGCCGCCAAACGTCATGCCGAGGGTCTGCCCGCCTCCTCGATGGCCTTCGGCCTCTGGGGCGTCGACACCGGGATGACCAGCGTCGACATGCTCGGCCTGGCCGAGGAGCGCATGGCGGCCCAGGGGCTGCCCGCGCTCAGCGAAACGGAGGGCCTGGCCCTGTTCGACGCGGCGCTCGCGTCGGGCCTGGCGGCCACCGTCCCGCTCCGGATCGACACCAGCGTCCTGCGCACCCGCGCCACCGAACTCCCCTCCCTCCTGCGGGGCCTGGTCCGCGTACCCGTACGCAGGACCGCGCAATCCACGGACGGGGGTGACGGGCTCCTCGCCCGCCTGGCCGGACTCGACGCGACCGCACGGGCCGCAGCCCTCCTCGAACTCGTACGGACCCACGTGGCCGGCGTGCTCGGGCACGCGTCCGCCGACGCGATCGAGCCGGAGCGGGCCTTCAGCGAACTGGGCTTCGACTCGCTCGCGGCCGTCGAACTGCGCAACCGGCTCGGTGCGGTGACCGGCCTCCGGCTGCCCGCCACGCTGATCTTCGACTACCCGACCGCGCACGCCGTCGCCGCCTACATGGGCGACGAGGTGGCCGGCTCGGACCGCGCCCTGCCCGTGGCCACCCGCGCTCTGCCCGCGAGCGGCGGCGCGGACGCGGACGACGACCCCGTGGTCATCGTCGGGATGGGCTGCCGCTACCCGGGCGGCGTGACGACGCCGGAGGAACTGTGGCGCCTGGTCGCGGACGGGGTGGACGCCATCGGCGACTTCCCGGCGGACCGGGGCTGGGACGCGGAGGTGTACGACCCCGAGCCCGGCACGCCCGGCCGCACGTACGCCCGCGAAGGCGGCTTCCTGTACGACGCACCCGACTTCGACCCGGTCTTCTTCGGGATCAGCCCCAACGAGGCGCTGATGACCGACCCGCAGCAGCGGCTCCTCCTTGAGGTCTCCTGGGAGGCCATCGAGCGCGCCGGGATCGACCCGACGACGCTCAAGGGCTCGTCGACCGGGGTCTTCGCCGGAGTGATGTACCACGACTACGCGCTCGGTGTGGAGGCCGCGGCCAGCAGCGGCGGCAGCCTCGTCTCCGGCCGCACCGCCTACACCCTGGGCCTGGAGGGTCCGGCCGTCACCGTCGACACGGCGTGCTCGTCCTCGCTGGTCGCACTCCACATGGCCGCCCAGGCCGTGCGCTCCGGCGAATGCTCGCTGGCGCTGGCGGGCGGGGTCGCCGTCATGGGCACCCCGGGCATGTTCATCGAGTTCAGCCGGCAGCGCGGGCTCGCCCCCGACGGCCGGTCCAAGTCCTTCGCCGCGTCGGCCGACGGCGTCGCCTGGGGCGAGGGCGCGGGCGTCCTGCTCCTGGAGCGGCTGTCCGAGGCCCGCCGCAACGGCCACCCCGTCGTCGCCGTCCTCCGCGGCTCCGCCCTCAACCAGGACGGCGCCAGCAACGGGATGACCGCCCCCAACGGCCCTTCGCAGCAGCGCGTGATCCGCCAGGCCCTGGCCAACGCGGGCCTGTCGGCGGCGGAGGTCGACGCGGTCGAGGCGCACGGCACCGGCACCACACTCGGCGACCCGATCGAGGCGCAGGCACTCCTCGCCACCTACGGCCGGGAGCACCCCGAGGAGCTGCCCCTGTGGCTCGGCTCCATCAAGTCCAACATGGGCCACACCCAGGCGGCCTCGGGCATCGCCGGGGTCATGAAGATGGTCCTGGCGATGCGCCACGGCGTCCTGCCGAAGACCCTGCACGTGGACGCGCCGTCGGACCAGGTCGACTGGGACGCCGGGAACGTCGCCCTGCTCACGGAGGCCCGTGAATGGCAGCCGCTGGGCCGCCCGCGCCGGGCCGGGGTCTCCTCGTTCGGCATCAGCGGCACGAACGCGCACGTCATCGTGGAGGAAGCGCCGGAAACGGCCGGCGAATCGGCCGACGGCCGCGCACTGCCCGTCGTACCCCTGGTGCTGTCCGGCAAGAGCCCGCAGGCCCTGGCCGCGCAGGCCGAGCGGCTGATGGACCGGGTCATGGACGCTTCCGCGCCCGCACCGGCCGACCTCGGCCTCTCGCTGGCCGCCACCCGCACCGCGTTCGCCCACCGGGCGGTCGTCGTGGGCGCGGACACCGAGGAACTGCTGCGCGGCCTCACCGCCCTGGCCCAGGGACGCAACGCCCCCGCCGTGGCGAGCGGACAGGCACGCCGGAGCGGAAAGTCGGCGTTCCTCTTCACCGGCCAGGGAGCCCAGCGCCTCGGCATGGGCCGGGAGCTGTACGAGGCGTACCCGGCCTTCGCTGAGGCGTTTGACGCGGTGTGCGGTGAGGTGGACGCGCACCTCGGTACGGCGCTGCGCGACGTCGTCTGGGGGGAGGACGCGGACGCGCTGAACCAGACGTCCTTCACCCAGCCCGCGCTGTTCGCGTTCGAGGTGGCGCTGTTCCGGCTGGTCGAGGCGTGGGGGGTCACCCCGGATGTCGTGGTCGGTCACTCGATCGGTGAGCTGGCCGCCGCGCATGTGGCGGGGGTGCTGTCCCTCGCGGACGCGGCCCGCCTGGTCGTTGCCCGGGGCCGCCTGATGCAGGAGCTGCCGGCCGGGGGCGCGATGGTCGCCGTACAGGCCACCGAGGACGAAGTCCTCCCCCTCCTCACCCACGGCGTATCCCTCGCGGCCGTCAACGGCCCGCAGTCCGTCGTCGTCTCAGGAGTGGAATCCGAAACCCTCGCCGTGGGCGAGCACTTCGCGGCCATCGGCCGCAAGACCACCCGCCTTCCCGTCTCGCACGCCTTCCACTCCACCCTCATGGAACCGATGCTCGACGCGTTCCGGACGATCGCGGCCGGGCTGTCCTACTCCGAACCGCGCATCGCGGCCGTCTCCACCGTCACCGGGGAGCCGGCCACCGACTGGCAGTCCCCGGAGTACTGGGCCGGCCAGGTCCGCGAGGCCGTGCGGTTCGTGGACGCCGTGGAGGCGCTGGAGCGCCAGGGCGTGACCCGGTTCCTGGAGATCGGGCCGGACGGCGTCCTGACCGGACTCGCCCAGCAGGTCCTCGACCAGGGCGAGGGCGACGGCGGCGAGGCGGTCCTCGTACCGTCCGTGCGCCGCAACCGCCCCGAGCCCGAGGCCCTGGTCACGGCGCTCGGCCGGCTGTACGCGGACGGTGTCCGGGTCGACTGGGAGGCGTTCTACGCCGGTACCGGCGCCCGCAGGACCGAGCTGCCCACGTACCCCTTCCAGCGCACCCGCTACTGGGTGGACGCGGCCAAGCCGGCCACCGATGCCGTCGCCGTCGGTCAGGACGCCTTCGACCACCCGCTGCTCGCGGCCGTCGTGGCGTCCCCCGACTCCGAGGCCGTGACCTTCACCGCGCGGGTCTCCCTGGACGCCCAGCCCTGGGTGGCCGACCACGCCGTGCACGGCTCCGTCCTGCTCCCCGGCACCGGCTTCGTGGAGCTCGCCCTCCAGGCCGCCGACCACGTCGGCAGCGGGCTGCTGGAGGAGCTGACGCTGTACGCGCCGCTGGTGCTTCCGGAACGCGGCGGGGTCTCGCTCCAGGTCGTCGTCGGCGAACCCGACGCGCGGGCCCGGCGCACGGTACGCGTGTACTCGCGGCCCGAGAGCAACCCCGACGAGCCGTGGACCCGGCACGCCGACGGCGTCCTCGCCCCGACCGGCGGCGAGGCGGGCGACGCGCTCACCGAGTGGCCGCCCGCCGGAGCCGAGGCGCTCGACGCCGACGGACTCTACGACGGCCTCCAGGAACGCGGGTTCGGCTACGGCCCGGTGTTCCAGGGGCTGACGGCGGCCTGGCGGCACGGCGACGCGCTGTACGCGGAGATCGCCCTGCCCGAGCAGGCGCACCCGGACGCCGGACGCTTCGGCCTGCACCCGGCCCTCCTCGACGCCTCCATGCACGCGCTCGGCTTCGGCGGGCTCGGCGCACAGGAGGACGAGGGACAGGCGCTGCTCCCCTTCTCCTGGACCGGTGTCACCCTGCACGCCGCGTCCGCGACCGCCGTACGGGTCCGGCTCGCGCCGGTCGAGGGCGTGCGCAACGCGGTACGCCTGGACCTGAGCGACCCGGCCGGGGCGCCCGTCGCCTCGGTGGAGGCGCTGCAACTGCGGCCGGTGGCGGCGCGGCAGCTGGGCGGCGGCGGGTTCCGGGAGGCGCTGCTCGCCGTCGAGTGGCAGCCGGCCGGCGGCGGCAGCGGGCCGCGCGGCGACTGGGCGGTCGCCGGGCCAGGACTGGAGATCGCCGGGGTGCCGGTGGTCGCGGGGCTCGACGCGCTCGGTGACGCCGTACCCGACCTGGTGCTGTTTCCCGTCCTCGCGGACGGGGAAGGCGCCGGCGGCGAGCACGAGGTGCCGGCAGGCACGCGTACCGCCGTGGACGGGGCGCTGGCCGCCGTGCAGCGGTGGCTGGCCGAGCCGAGGTTCGCCCGGTCGCGGCTGGTGCTGGTGACCCGGGCGGCCGCGGCCGTCGCGGACGGCGACCCGGTCGACGTACGGCAGGCCCCCGTGTGGGGGCTGGTACGGGCCGCGCAGGCGGAGAACCCCGGCCGGTTCGTCCTGCTGGACCTGGAGGAGGGAGAGCCCGCACCCCGGGCGCTCGCCGCCGCCCTCGCCACGGACGAACCCGAACTCGCCGTGCGCCGGGGCAAGGTGCTCGCGCCCCGGCTCGCCCGGTCCTCGGCGCCCGGCGGCGAAACCCCGTGGGACACCGAAGGGACCGTCCTGATCACCGGCGGCACCGGGGGTCTCGGTGCGATCGTCGCCCGGCACCTGGTGACCGAGCACGGCGTACGGCACCTGCTGCTCGCCGGGCGGCGCGGACTCGCGGCGCCCAACGCGGCCGGGCTCCGCGACGAACTGGCCGCGCTCGGCGCCCAGGTGGAGATCGCCGCGTGCGACGTCTCCGACCGGGCGGCCGTGGCCGCGCTGCTCGCCGGCATCGACCCGGAACACCCGCTGCGCGGCATCGTCCACGCGGCCGGCGTCGCCCACAACGGGCTCGTCGGGGCGCTCACCCCCGAGCAGACGGACCACGTGCTGCGGGCCAAGGCGGACTCCGCCTGGCACCTGCACGAGCTGACCGCCCACCTCGACCTGACCGTGTTCGCGCTGTTCTCATCGGCGGGCGGCCTCGTCATGGCCGCCGGCCAGGGCAACTACGCGGCGGCCAACGTCTTCCTCGACGCACTCGCCGCCCACCGCCGCTCCCAGGGGCTCGCCGCCACCTCCATGGCGTTCGGGCTCTGGGCCACCGAGACCGGGCTCAGCCAGTGGCTCGGCGAGGCCGACCTCCAGCGGATGCGGCGCACCGGGACCCCGGCGCTCACCGAGGAGGAGGGCCTGTGGCTCTTCGACGCGGCGGTCGCCGCCGACGCGCCGGCGCTCGTGCCGCTCCGCGTCGACCTGGCCGCGCTGCGGGCCCGCACCGACGAGGTGCCCGCGCTGCTGCGGGCCCTCGCCCCCGCCGGGCGCCGGCGGGCCGGAGCGGCGGCCGTCGCCCGGGAGGCCGGCGGGCTCGCCCAGAAGGTGCGCGGACTCGACGAGGCGGCCCGGCTCAAGGTGGTCCTGGACGAGGTGCTGAACCATGCCGCCGAGGTGCTCGGGCACGCCGACGCCACCGCCGTGGACGCCGAAGCCGGCTTCCTGGAGGCCGGATTCGACTCGCTGACCGCCGTCGAACTCCGCAACCGCCTCAACGCGGCCTCCGGGCTCGCCCTCCCCGCCATGGTCGTCTTCGACAGCAGGAACCCGCTCGACCTGGCCCGCCTGCTCGCCGGCCGCCTGGCCGCCGAAGGAGGCGACGCGGGGCCCGGCGCCGCCCTCGCCCCGGACGCGGCGACCGCCCAGGACGACAGCCTGTACGGGCTGTTCCTGGACGCGATCCTGGCGGGCAACATCAAGCCCGGCCTGGCGATGCTCCGCTCGGTGGCCGCGCTGCGGCCCTCGTTCACCACGGCCGCCGACCTGGACGTACTGCCCGAGGCCGTCTCGTACGGGGCACGCGCCAAGCCGGACGGTGAGGGCCCCGCGCCCCGGCTGATCTGCCTCAGCACCCCGACCGTCGCCGGCGGCGTGCACCAGCACGCGCGGCTCGCGGCCCGGCTGTCGGTGCCGGTCTCCGGAATCCCGACCCCCGGATTCGGGCGCGGCGAGTGGCTGCCCGAGTCGTTCGACGCGGCCGTGGACGTCCTCGCCGAGGCCGTGCTGCGTACGGCGGACGGAGAGCCGTTCGTACTGCTCGGCTTCTCCTCGGGCGGTCTGCTCGCCCACGCCACCGTGGCCCGCCTGGAGCAGGTGCACGGGGTGCGGCCGGCCGGGCTCGTCCTCCTGGACACGTACTACATGGGCGCGGCGAACGACGCGATCTTCGATCAGATGGCGTCCGCCGTCCCCGACAAGGCCGCCACGCTCGGCTCGTTCAGCAGCGCCGAACTCTCCGCGATGGGCCGGTACGTGGAACTGCTGCCGCAGTTCACGCAGGCCGACATCGAGGCGCCGGTGCTGTTCGTCAGGGCCGGGGATCTCTTCGAGGCGGGCCAGGAGGCCGGTGTCGGGAAGGCCGGCGACTGGCAGGCCGACTGGGAGGGCGCCGACACCGTGGCGACCGTGCCCGGCACGCATTTCACCATCGTGGAGCAGCACGTCGACACGACGGCCCCCGTCATCGACGGCTGGCTGAAGGACCTGAAGGAGCGGATCTCCTCGTGACCGTTGAACGACACGTACCGGGCCGGACGAGCCCGCACATGGCGACCGAACGACGAAACGAACCCGGCGGACGAGCACGGGCGCGGGAGTCGGGCCGAGCGGTCCGCCGCGCGGCGACCGGCCGACGACACGCACCCGCACGAGCAGAGGAGGCGGGCCGATGAGCCTGAGCACGGAGCACCCGGCGGCGGTCGGCGCACCGGCCGAGCGCATCCACGAGTTCATGCTGGCCGCGGCCCGCACCGCACCGGACAGCCCGGCCGCCTGGGAGGCCACCGAGGACGGCGGCTCCCGGGTGCTCAGCTACCGCCAACTGGAGCGCAGGGCCCACGACTACGCGGTCACCCTGGACTCCCTCGGCCTCGACATCGGCGACCGCGTGATCCTGGAGACCGACAACTCGGCCTCCGCCGTGGCCGCGCTGCTCGCCTGCTCGATGCTCGGGCTCACCTTCATCCCGGTCAGTCCCGAGGTCCCCGACCCCCGGCTGCGCCTGATCATCGACACGGCGGAACCGGCCCTGCACCTCCAGACGGTGAAGGGCGCCCGCGAGGACATCCCCTCGGACGTCGGCACGGGCCGCTTCGGCCCGGACGGGGTGAGCGTGGAGCGCGCCCCGCGCCCGCGCACCCGGCACCGCCGCGAGGCGGTCACCACCGACGCCGCGTACATGATCTTCACCTCGGGCACCACGGGCCGCCCCAAGGGCGTCGTCATGAGCCACCGAGGGGTGCTGTCCTTCTACCGGGGCATGCTGAAGCAGTCCATCGTCACGCCGCAGGACCGGCTCGCGACGACATCCCCGCTCCAGTTCGACTTCGCCCTGCTCGACATCGGCCTCGCCCTCGGCTCGGGCGCGCAGCTCATTCCCGTACCGCGCGAACTCATGCACTGGCCGCGCCGGTTCCTTCGCTTCCTCACGGACACGGGTGCCACGCAGGTCGACGGAGTGCCGTCCATCTGGCGCCCGGTCCTGCGCCACGAGCCGGCGGGCCTCGCGGCCCTCTCCGGACAGATACGCGGAGTGCTGTTCTCCGGCGAGGCGTTCCCGCTTCCCGAACTGCGTCAACTGCAAACACTGTTGGCCCAGGTCCGGGTGGTGAACTGCTTCGGCCCGACCGAGGCGATGGCGTTCTCCCTCACCGACGTGCCGAACCCGCTCCCCGAGAACATCGACAGACTCTCCATCGGCTTCGCCTACCCGGGCGCCGAGATGCTGCTCCTGGACGAGGAGGGCCGTCCCATCGACGAGCCGGGCGAGGTGGGCGAGATCCACCTGCGCGGCCCCTCCCTCTTCACCGGCTACTGGGACGACCCCGAGGCCACCCGCGCGGTACTCGTCCCCGACCCCCTCAACCCCCGGTCCGGCCAGCTCGTCTACAAGTCCAGCGACCTCGCCCACCGGGGCGAGAGCGGCGAGCTGTACTTCGTCGGCCGCTCCGACCTCCAGGTCAAGATGCGCGGCAACCGCGTCGAACTGGGCGAGATCGAGCGCCGGCTCCTCGAATTCCCGGACGTGGAGGCAGCCGCCGTGGTGGTACGCCCGCGCCCCGGCGAGGACCCGGAGCTGTACGCGTACGTGGTCCCGGGCCGGGGCTTCGACGCCCGGCCGGTGGCCCTGAGCGCCTTCTGCAAGGAGACGCTGCCGGACTACATGGTCCCGCGCAAGGTCACCCTGACACCGTCCCTGCCGCTCACCCCGAACGGCAAGACGGACCGGCGGGCACTGGCGGCGCGGGTGGCGGGGGAGGGCTAGGCCGAGGCCGTACTTCCTCACCCCCGGGCGAAACGCCGGCGGCCCGCCTCCCGACGGTTCGGGAGGCGGGCCGCGTCGCGTAGCCGCTGGGGCCCGGGTGTCAGGGGGGACCACGGCGACAGCTGGTTCATGAGGCAGGTGGAGCCGGGCGGTCGACCCGTTGGCGCGACGCCTGTGCGGAGCCCCGTCGGACTACCCGTGCGGCCGGTTGTCCGCCCGTCACCGGACGCGAGCCGGCAAAGTCCGCAGGACGTCCTCGGCGTGTGTCCAGAGCAACGACCCCGCGGCTGTCGGGAGCAGGTGCCGGGTCGCCGTCGGGATCATCCGGGTGAGTGATTCACCCAGGTCCGGGGAGTGGACCGGGCTGGTGTCCTGCTGTCCGTACCAGAGGTCGACCGGGACGGCGATGGTGGTGGGGTCGAATGGCCAGGGGCTCATCGCCAGGACGGTGTCGCGGGCGTAGCCGGCCGGGCCCTGGCTGAAGGCCTCGTCCATGGCGCGCCGGAAGGCGTGCTGGAAGACCGGGTCGGTGTAGACCGCACGATCTGCCTCACAGCTCGTCGTGATGATCAGGTCCCACAGCGCGTCGGCGCCGCCGAAGCCGGCGAAGGACTCCTCGGCGGCACCGGGGTCGGCCGCGACGGCGTCCACCATGCCCCTCACCTGAGGGTCCAACGAGTGAGCGAAGCGGGGATGGGCGAGTTCGTCGCATCCGGACACCACGGCCACCGCGTTCACCAGGCCGTTTGCCGCCAGAGCGAGGGCGAATGGCGCCCCCTGCGAGAACCCCACCGCGGACGGCGCGCGCAGGGACCGCTCCTGGATGAGGTGGCGGATGTCGGCGGCCCAGTCGGTCAGGGTCCGGCCGGGGGCCGGGTCGGAGGAGCCCAGGCCGGGCCGGTCCACGCTGACGAGCCGGACACCTGCCGCGTCGACGACGCCGCCGCCGAAGGCGAGCCCCCTGCTGGTGGCCGCCCCCGGGCACAGCAGCACGGGGGTGCCGTCGAGCGGCCCCCATTCCGCCCAGCCGAGGCGCCGACCGTCCGGCAGCCGGATCTGTCCGAGCCGCGCTGGTTCCCGTATTCCGTAGTCCATGAGCCGTATTGTCCCGTGGCGGCGTGGAGCCGCCCCGGGGCGGTGCCCTGTCCCCGTGGCCGGCCGGCCCGGCGTCGGCCGGGTGGCGGCCGGGTGGCGGCCGCCCCTCCCGCCACCCGGACCCCGCCCCTCCCCCTGGACTCACCCCTGTCCGTACCCCTGTTCCGGACCCGGGGCGCACCCCTATCGGACTCCCTGTTCTCACCCCTGTTCCCGTGCGCGGAGGGTCCTTACGCGCGAGTACTTCCGTTCACTGAGACATACGTCCCGTCCCCCCAGCATTGGACCGTCTCCATGACCAGCTCCCAGAGCGAGATCGGCACTACCGGACCGGAGGCCAGAGCGGGCCGGAAGGAATGGATCGCCCTCGGCGTTCTGCTCCTGCCCGTGCTGCTCGTCTCCATGGACCTGACCGTCCTCTACTTCGCGATCCCCGCCATCAGCGAGGACCTGCGGCCGTCCAGCAGCCAGCAGCTGTGGATGATCGACATCTACGGCTTCGTACTCGCCGGGGTGCTGCTCACCATGGGCGCCCTCGGTGACCGCATCGGGCGCCGGCGGCTGCTGCTGATCGGTGCCGCGGTGTTCGGCATCGGGTCGCTGCTCGCCGCGTACGCCAACAGCCCCGAGATGGTGATCAGCGCGCGGGCGTTCCAGGGCATCGGCGGTGCGACGCTGATGCCGTCCACGCTGGCCCTCATCCGGAACCTGTTCCACGACCAGACGCAGCGGCGTACCGCGCTGGCGGTCTGGTCGACCGGTATGGCGGCCGGCGCAGCGCTCGGACCGGTGGTCAGCGGCGCGCTGCTGGCCGGCTTCTGGTGGGGGTCGGTCTTCCTCATCAATGTGCCGGTGATGGTGCTCCTGCTGGTGGCGGCGCCGTTCCTGCTGCCCGAGTTCAAGGACGCGGCGGCAGGGAAGTTCGACCTGGTGAGCGCCGCGCTGTCGCTGGCCGTCATCCTGCCGGTCGTCTACGGGTTCAAGAAGATCGCGGTGGACGGGTTCACCGTCCCCTACGTCATCGCCATTGTGGTCGGGCTCGCCATCATCCCCGTGTTCCTGCGGCGGCAGCGCACCAGCACCGATCCGATGATCGACATCTCGCTGTTCCGGAACAGGGCCTTCGGCGCCTCGGTGACCGTCAACATGCTG
This sequence comes from Streptomyces sp. Mut1, assembly GCF_030719295.1. Classification (NCBI taxonomy): domain Bacteria; kingdom Bacillati; phylum Actinomycetota; class Actinomycetes; order Kitasatosporales; family Streptomycetaceae; genus Streptomyces; species Streptomyces castrisilvae. The sequence goes on from NZ_CP120997.1 coordinate 4,003,226, forward strand.
GCCTGCTTCACCCTCGTCGGGTACTCGCTCTTCTCCACCCAGTACATGCAGTCCGTCCTCGGGATGAGCGCCCTGAAGTCCGCGCTGTGGACGATCCCCGGCACTGTCGCGGTCGGCGCCGTCGTGCCGGTCGCCACGGTCCTGGTCCGGACGATCAGGCCGGCCGTCATCATCGCGAGCGGCTTCGGACTGGCCACGGTCGCGCTGCTGATGCTCACCCAGGTCCCCGAGAAGGACGGCCTGGTGCTCATCCTGATCGGCATCATCGCGCTCGCCGTCGGCCTGACCCCGGTCCTCACCCTGGTCACCGAACTCGTCGTCGGCCAGGTGCCGCCGGAGCGCGCCGGGACCGCGTCGGCCCTGCTCCAGACCTGCCAGGAGCTGGGCGGCGCCCTCGGGGTCGCCGTCCTCGGCTCCATCGGCGCCACCGCCTACCGCAACAGCAGCGCGCTGGACGACCCCGCCGGGGTGCCGGCGGACGCCCTGGACCAGGCGCGCGAGACGATCGGCGGGGCCCTGGCCGCGGCGGGCCGGCTGCCCGGCGAGGCGGGCGGGCACCTGGTCGACGCGGCCCGCGCCGCCTTCACCACCGAGGTGCACGCGGCGTCCATCGCCGGCGCGGTCGTCATGGCCGGGGCGGCCGTGGTGGCGCTCGTCGGGCTCCGCTCCGTCCAGCAGGACAACGCCAAGGCCACCGAGCCGGCGGCGGACGAGGCGGCGCCCGCGCAGACCTCGAAGGCCGGCGCGCAGGAGACCGGCACCGGGCTCGCGTAACACCGCCCGGCGCGCACCCCCTCAGGGGGCCGAAAGCAGCCGTCCAGGAGCGTCTCCCCCGTCGCTCCTGGGCGGCTCCCCCATGCCCGTAACCACGGGGAACAGGGCCAGGGGTGGCGCCGCGTCCTAAGGGTCCGGCTGGGGTCGGTTCTGGGGTCCGGTGGCCGATTCCCGTCCCTAGCATCGCATCGTGTTCGAGCAGACGCTCGAACTGCCGGGCATCAGGCTGGAGGAATATCCGCATGTCCCTGCTGGCAACCGATCCTGCCGAGGCGGCACGGTTCCGCGCCTTCGGTCCACGGCAGCTCGATGAGATCGCCGACCGCCACGGACTGCCCGCCGACATACGGGAGACCGTCCGGCTCGTGTCGATGGTGCTGCCCTTCCGGGTCAACGAGTACGTCCTGTCGCAGCTCATCGACTGGGACCGCATCCCGGACGACCCCATGTTCCAACTGGTCTTCCCGCAGAAGGGAATGCTGACCGAACAGAACGAGCGGGATCTCGCCACGCACGCCGCCGACCCCTCCGGCAAGGTCGCCCTGCGCGCCCTCGTCCAGCAGATCCGCGGCCGGCTCAACCCGCACCCCTCCGGTCAGAAGGAGCTGAACGTCCCCACCCGGGACGGCGCCGAGATCCCCGGCCTCCAGCACAAGTACCGCGAGACGGTCCTGTACTTCCCGAGCCAGGGCCAGACCTGCCACTCGTACTGCACGTACTGCTTCCGCTGGGCCCAGTTCGTCGGCGACACCGAACTGCGCTTCGCCGCCCCCGACCCGCGCGGCCTCATCTCCTACCTGGAGGCCCACCCCGACGCCTGCGACGTGCTCGTCACGGGCGGCGACCCGATGGTGATGTCCACCGAGCGGCTGCGCAGCCACCTGGAGCCGCTGCTCTCGCTGGAGAGCGTGCGGACCATCAGGATCGGTACGAAGTCCGTGGCCTACTGGCCGCAGCGCTACGTCACCGACCCCGACGCCGACGACGTCCTGCGGCTGTTCGAGAAGGTCGTCGCCTCCGGCCGCAACCTCGCCGTCATGGCCCACTTCAGCCACCCGCGCGAACTGGAGACCGACCTCGCGCGGCGGGCCCTCGCCCGCATCCGGGACACCGGGGCGCTGGTCTACTGCCAGGCCCCGCTGATCGCCAAGGTCAACGACGACCCGGACGTGTGGAGCCGGATGTGGCGGGCCGAACTCGCCGCCGGGGCCGTCCCGTACTACATGTTCGTGGAGCGCGACACCGGCCCGTACGACTACTTCCGGGTGCCCCTCGCACGGGCACAGGAGATCTACCGGGACGCCTACGCCACCCTGCCCGGCCTCGCCCGCACGGTGCGCGGCCCGGTGATGTCCGCGACCCCCGGCAAGGTGGCCGTGGACGGGGTCATCGAGAAGGCCGAGGGCCTGTTCTTCCAGCTGCGCATGGCGCAGGCCCGCGACCCGAAGCTCGTCGGGCGCCCCTTCCTCGCCCACTACGACGCCGACGCCGCCTGGCTGGACGAGCTGCGCCTCGACCACTCGGTGCCCGCCGACATCGCCCGCGCCCTCGCGGGCCCCGCCGCGGCGCGCGAACCCGAACTCTTCGGCAACCGGGCGGCTGCCGCCGCGGTGGGGAGCCAGTCATGAGCGGCATGCGGATGTCCCCGAACCTGGCGCTGAACCAGCTGGTCGCCGAACGGCAGGCGGCCGGCGAGCCGATCGTCCATCTCGGCTTCGGCGAGTCCCGGCTGCCCGCCTTCGCCCCGCTCGTCGAACGCCTCGCGGCGGGCGCACGGCGCAACGCCTATGGCCCGGTGGCCGGTTCGCCGGGCGTACGGGCCGCTGTCGCCGGGTACTTCGACCGGCGCCGCCTGCCCACCGGACCGGACCAGATCGTGGTCGCCCCGGGCAGCAAGCCGCTGCTCATGGCCGTCGGCCTCACCGTCCCCGGAGATCTGCTGCTGCCGCGCCCGGCGTGGAACACCTATGCCCCGCAGGCCCGGCTCGCCGGCAAGCACCCGATCGCCGTGCCGATCCCCGAGGAGTGCGGCGGCGTCCCGGACCCCGCCCTGCTGCGCGAACACATCCGGGCCGCCCGGACCCTCGGCCACGACCCGCGCGTCATGGTCCTCACCCTGCCGGACAATCCGACCGGCACCCTCGCCCCTCCGGCGATGATCCGCGAGCTGTGCGCGATCGCCGAGGAGGAGGACCTGCTCATCGTCTCGGACGAGATCTACCGGGACGTCGTGCACGACCCGGACACCCCCTACCTCAGCCCCGCCGAGGTGGCCCCCGACCGCACCGTCGTCTGCACCGGGCTCAGTAAGTCCCTGGCCCTGGGCGGCTGGCGCATCGGCGCGGCCCGCTTCCCCGCGGGCCCGTGGGGGGAGTGGATCCGCAGCGGGGTCGCCTCCGTGGCCAGCGAGATCTGGTCGACGCTGCCGGGACCGATGCAGGAGGTCGCCGAGTACGCCTTCGGGGAGCCGGAGGAGATCCGGGAGCGGCTGCGGGTCAGCGCCCGGCTGCATGGGGCCGTCGCCCGCGAGGTCCACCGCATCGTCGTCGGGGCCGGCGCCCGCTGCCGGCCGCCCACCGGGGCGTTCTACGTCTACCCGGACTTCGAGCCGGTCCGCGAGGAGCTGGACAAGCACGACGTCACCGACTCGGCGTCGCTGTCCCGCCGGATGCTCGACCTGGGGGCCGCGGTCCTCGCCGGACATCTGCTGGGCGACGAGCCGGGGGCGCTGCGCTTCAAGTGCGCCACCAGCATGCTCTACGGCGAGAACGCCGAGCAGCAGGAAATGTCGCTGGCCGCCGAGAACCCGGTCGCGCTGCCGCACGTGCGGTCCGTTCTCGACCGCATCGAGGCAAGCTTCCAGCGGCTTTTATGACGCGTATGACCACTCCGTGAACGGGAGCGGCCCGACTCGGATATTGAATCCTTGTCGGGCCGGGCGGTGGGTCCGCTTTCTCACGCGGCGGTTTCGGTTTTGGTTATCAGTGTATTCCAGAGGACATCCGGGCTGGCGAAATTCTCCAGCTTGAGCGCGTCGTCCAGGAAGCGCACCGAATAGGCGCTCTCCAGCGCTGCGAGCAGCTCGATCGTGCCCATCGAGTCCAGCCCGAGGTCCTTGAGCCGGGAATCGTCGGACAGTTTCTCGCCCGGCGAGAGATAGGGCAGGAACGGACGGATGACGGCCTCGAAGGCCTCGTCCCAGGTGTGATTCGTGAGTTCTGGCATAAGGGAATGATGAGGGCGTCCGGCGACGGCTGTCAATGTGTCCCCGAAATGTGCCGGGAAATGAGGAGGGGAAATGGAATCAATGGCGTCACAGGCGCTGCACGCACGTTTCCTGCGGGGCCTGGAGAAATCCCCGGGCGGGGTGGCCGTACGCGTCGGCGGGGACACCGTCGACTACACGACGGCCCATGAGACGGCCCTGGCCTGGGCGGGCGCGCTCCTGGCCGCCCCCGGCGGACCGCCGAAGGCCGTCGGCATCCTGACCGGCCGCAGCACGATCGCGTACGTCGCCATCCTGGCCAGCCTGTACGCGGGGCTGCCGGCGGTCCCCGTCCCGGCCGACTTCCCGGCCGGGAAGGTCGTGGCGATGCTCGGCGCGGCCGAGGTCTCCGCGCTGGTCGTGGACGAGGAGGGCGCGGCGCTGCTCGCCGGGGGTACGGGGGCCGAGCTGGGCGGCCTGCCGGTGCTGGCTCCCCACCTCGGAGAGGCCGGGGCCCGGGTGCTCGCCGAGGGCGCCGGACTGCGGGCACTGGTCGCGGGGCCGGAGACCGCGCTGCCCGAGCCCAGGGACGCTGGGCCCGAGGACGTGGCGTACATCCTGTTCACCTCGGGCTCCACCGGCCGCCCCAAGGGGGTCCGGCTCACCCACGGGAACATGGCGCACTACTTCGCGCTGATGGACGCCTGGTACGACTTCACCGCCGACGACGTCTTCTCCCAGGCGGCGGGCCTCAACTGGGACTCCGCGGTCTCGGACCTGTGGTGCGCCTGGGCGGCCGGGGCCCCGCTGGTCTCGGTCCCCCCGCACGCCTACCGCGACCTGCCCGGATTCGTCGCCGAGCACGGCGTCACCGTGTGGTTCTCGGCGCCGAGCGTGATCGCGCTGTCCCGGCGCACCGGCCGGCTGCTGCCCGGCACGATGCCGTCGCTGCGCTGGACGTACTTCGGCGGCGAGGCGCTCCAGTTCGAGGACACCGACGCCTGGCAGCGGGCCGCGCCGGACTCGGCGGTGATCAACGTCTACGGCCCGACCGAGATGACGATCACCACGCACCGCCACCGCTGGTCGCCCGAGGAGTCGACCCGGCTCGGCGTCAACGGGGTCGTCCCGCTGGGCCTGCTCCACGAGGGCCATGCCGAGCTGCTGCTCGACGAGCACGGCGAGGACGCGGCGGACGAGGGCGAGCTGTGGCTGTCCGGGCCGCAGCTGTCGGCCGGCTACCTCGATCCGGAGGACGGCCGGGGCAAGTACCTGGAGCGGGACGGCGTGCGCTGGTACCGCACCGGGGACCGGGTGCGCAGGCTGGCCGGCGGTCAGCTGGTCTACCTGGGCCGGATGGACTCGCAGGTCCAGGTGCAGGGCTACCGCGTCGAACTGGCCGAGGTGGAGCACGCGTTGCGCGCCGCCTCCCCGGTCTCGGGGGCGGTCGTGGTCGGCGTACCGGTGGCGAACAGCACCGAACTGGTCGCCTTCTACCTCGGCGACGAGCGCTCACCGAGGGAGTTCCACCGGGACCTGGCGCCCGTGCTGCCGCCGCAGCTGATCCCTCGGCACTACCACCGGCTGGACGAGTTCCCCCTCAACACCAACAAGAAGACCGACCGGCTGGTGCTCACCGCGCTGGCGGCGGAGCGGCACGGCACGAAGGCGCCGGAGCCGGCGCGTGTGCCCGTGCCGGCCCCCGTACGCGCCGCGTGAGCCCGGCAGCCTCGTCGGCCTCGTCGGCCTCGTCGGCCCGAAGGCCGACGCGGGCCCCACAGACCCCACAAGCATCACTGGCACCACCAGCAATGCCGGCACCACCCTCACCACCGTCCTCAGGAGGACAGTCAGTCATGTACACAAGACCCTGGTCGCCGCGGAAGGCGGCCCGCAGGTTCACTCTGTTCGCCGCCCTCGCGATGGCGGCCACCCTCGGAATGGCGCCTTCCGGCGCGTGCGCGACGGCGGCCGAGTGGCCGACGGGCGGGCACGACCTCGCCAACAGCCGTTCCGCCTCGCAGGAAAAGGCGATCACCAAGAACAACGCGAGCCGCCTGAAGGCCAAGTGGACGTTCGCCACCCACGGCGACGTCTCGGCGACCCCCGCGGTCGTCGGCGGTGCGGTGTACTTCCCCGACTGGGGCGGCTACCTGCACAAGGTGAACGCGAAGACCGGCAAGAAGATCTGGACGCACAAGGTGTCCGAGTACACCGGGAACCCGGACTCGGTCTCCCGGTCCAGCCCCACGGTCGTGGGCGGCAAGGTCTACATAGCCGACTGGACGAAGGCCGTCCTGATGGCGGTCGACGCGAAGACCGGCAACAAGGTCTGGACCCGGGAGATCGACACCCAGTACCAGGCCGTGCTGACCCAGTCGCCGGTCGTGCACAACGGGGTGATCTACCAGGGCGTCTCCTCCCGTGAGTCCGAGGGCGCCTACGACCCCACGTATCCCTGCTGCACCTTCCGCGGCAGCGTGAACGCGGTCTCCGCGACCACCGGCAAGGTGCTGTGGCGGCAGTTCACGACGCCGGACAACGGCGGCACGACCGGCGGCTACAGCGGCGTCGCCGTGTGGGGCACCCCGGCCCTGGACCCGTCGACCAACACGGTGTACTTCACCACCGGCAACAACTACACCGTTCCGCAGTCCGTGTCCGACTGCCAGACGGCCGGCGGCACCGCCTCCGAGTGCTACCAGGACGACAACTACGTCGACACCGTCCTCGCCATGGATATGACGACGGGTCGCATCAAGTGGCACACCGGCACCAAGCGGTTCGACGCCTGGAACGCCGGCTGCCTGCCCGGACTCCCGCCCAACAACTGCCCGCCGAACCCGGGCGACGACTACGACTTCGGTGACGGCGCCCACCTGTTCACCATCAAGGGCGCGAACGGCCGCCCCCGCAAGGTCATCGGCGCGGGCGAGAAGAGCGGCGAGTACTGGCTGATGGACGCCACCAACGGCGACGTCATCTGGAGCGCGGCCGCCGGACCCGGCGGACACGTCGGCGGCATCGAGTGGGGCACGGCCAACGACGACAAGCGGATCTACATCGCCGAGGCCAACTTCAACAGGCTGGAGTACCAGCTCGCCGACGGGACCACTACGACGCGCAGCTCCTTCGCCGCGCTCGACCCGCAGACCGGCAGCATCATCTGGCAGGTCGAGGACCGGACCGACGGGCTCGCCTGGGGCGCCCTGACCGCCGCCAACGGGGTCGTCTTCGGCGGCTCCACCAGCGGCCACATGTACGCCCTGGACGCGGCCACCGGCGCCTACCTGTGGGAGTTCGTCGCCCCGTACTCCTCCAACGCCGGCCCGGCGGTCGTCGACGGCACCGTCTACTGGGGCAACGGCTACGCCCGGTTCGCCGACGGGGCCGGCACCACCGGCAGCAGCACCGAGGGCACGTTCTACGCCTTCACGGTGGACGGCAGGTAACACAGCACACACAGCAGTGGCCGGCGCCCGCACGGGCGCCGGCCACTCGGTCGTTCAGCGACGTCAGGCCGCCACCGGCAGCCGGCGCCGCACCGGCCGCATCGCCGACCTCGGCGTCACCGGCACCACCTCGAAGTTCCGCGTGGTGCACGCGACCCGGGTGAACAGCCCGTCCGCGCCGGCCACGCAGAGCCGGCCCACCCCCGCCGCCTTCAGCGAGGCCACCACATCCGGCCACCGCACCGTACGCACGAAGCCGTCGAGCAGCATCGCGCGCACGCCCGCGCCCGTGGTGACCGTACGGCCGTCCTGGTCGGCGATCACCGGGAGCCGCGGGTCCGACCAGGTCAGCCCCGCGAAGATCTCCTCGTCCACCCGGTCGCGCAGCCCGTCGAAGAGGTACGAGTGCATCGGCGGCTTCATCGTGTACATCGCCATCCCGCCGAGCGAGCGGATACGGCGCTGGAGCCAGTCCAGGACCGACTCATGGACGGTCAGCATCGTGAAGTCGTGGTCCACCACACAGGCGATGTCGCTCCACTCGCCGCGCTCCTCCAGCTCCTCGCGCAGCCCGGCCACGCCCTCCTCGTCCACCCGGGCGATCGACTGGGTGACCAGGGCGGGGTGCTCCCGGGCGAAGTAGTCCTCCATCGTCTCCGCGAGCCGGGCGGTCATCGTCACGGCGTCACCGAAGTCGAGGACCCCGGAGTGGACGGCGGCGGCGCGGGCGCCGAAGCTCGGGCCCGTCACACAGACCGGGTCGATCTCCAGCCGCTCACCGGCCCAGCGCGCCAGGGCCAGGCAGTTCACCACGAAGGCGATCTGCCCGTAGAGGGAGTAGTCGCCCTCGGTCTCCTGATAGCGGTCGGCGAGCCGGTAGCCGAGGGCGTCGTCGGCGATCGCGTACAGCTCGCGCGCGTACGGGTTGACCAGCATGAACCGGGAGACCTCGGAGAAGGCCGTGGGCTGCATCCCGGGGAAGACGATCGCCGTCCGCGTCGCCCCGGCGGGTTCGGTGTGAGTGTCCATGGGCCGAGGGTCACCCGTACCCCCTCCCTCGGAGCACCCCTGCCACCCCCTGAGTTGGGGGGCGCGCACGGGGCGCGCAAGCGAACCTTAAGCGCGTTTGCGGAGGATCGGCGGGTAACGAGGGCCGCACCATCCACGGGCCCGCAGACGCGAGGGGATGCCGCGGATGTCAGAGTCACGCTTCGCCACCTTCACCGAACTGCTCCGCGCCCGGACGGCCGAACTCGCCGACGAGGACGTCCACGTCTTCCTCCGGGACACCGCGGACGGTCCGGTGGCCGAGCACCTCACCTACGGAGAGCTCGACCGGGAGGCGAGACGCATCGCGGCCTGCCTCCAGAGCTACGGCGTGGCCGAACAGCCCGTACTGCTCGCCTACTCCTCGACCGTGGAGTTCCTCAAGGCCTTCGCGGGCTGCCTGTACGCGGGAGCCGTCGCGGTCCCCGTCCCGCTGCCGGGCGAGGCCGGCCGCGACAAGCGGCTCAACCGCACCACCGCCGTCCTCAAGGACACCGGGGCAGCCGTCGTCCTCACCGAGACCTCCGCCGCGCCCGAGGTCGCGCTGTGGCTCGCCCGCAACACCCGCTCCACCGCCGAGTGCCTGGTCACCGACGTCGCCGAGATAGGCGACCCGGAGGCCTGGCGGCCGGTCGCCGCCCGCCCGGACGACCTGGTCTTCCTCCAGTACACCTCCGGCTCGGTCTCCGAACCGCGCGGAGTGACGGTCTCGCACCGCAACCTCCTCGCCAACCAGGCCAGCCTGCGCGAGCTGCTGCACACCACCCGCGAGGACGTCTTCGGCAGCTGGCTGCCCTACTTCCACGACATGGGTCTTGTCGCCCACCTGCTGCACCCGGTCTACCTCGGCAGCCACAGCGTCCAGGTCACCCCGCTCTCCTTCGTCAAGCGCCCGCTGCGCTGGCTCCAGGCCATCGACCAGTACGGCGTCACCGTCGGCGGCGGCCCCAACTTCTGCTACGACCTGTGCGTCCACCGCGTCAAGGACGAGCAGATCGCCGCCCTGGACCTGTCCCGCTGGCGGCTCGCACTCAACGGCGCCGAGCCGGTCCGCGCCGAGAGCCTGGACGCCTTCGCCGAACGGTTCGCGCCCGCCGGATTCCGGCCCGAGGCCCTGCGCCCCTGCTACGGCCTCGCGGAGGCCACGCTCGTCGTCTCCGGCGGCGAACCCGGCACCCGGTACGTGCGCAAGGAGTTCGACAAGACGGCCCTCGAACAGGACCGGGCCGTCGGCGCCGGCGGCGAGGACGGCCACCGCACACTCGTCGGCTGCGGCGTCCCCGTGGACATGGACGTACGGATCGTGGACCCGCTCACCCACCACGAGCTGCCGCCCGGCGCGGTCGGCGAGATCTGGATGCGCGGCTACAGCGTCGCCCGCGGCTACTGGCGGCGCCCCACCGAGACCGTGCGCACCTTCCGCGCCAGCCTCAACGACGAGGAGAGCAACTTCCTGCGCACCGGGGACCTCGGGATGCTGGTCGACGGGGAGCTGTTCGTCACCGGGCGGCTCAAGGAAGTCATCATCATCAACGGCCGCAACGTCTACCCGCAGGACATCGAGTGGGCCGCCCGGACCGTCAGCCCCGCCCTGACCTTCGGCGCCGGAGCCGCGTTCTCCGTGGACGCCGGCCGCGAGCACCTGGTCCTGGTGCAGGAGGTGCGCGGCGTCGGCAGCAGCGCCGAACTGCGCACCGTCGCCCAGAAGATCCAGGCTCTGATCGGCCAGGAATTCGAGATCCCGGCCGGCAACATCCTGCTCGTCCGTCCGGGCGCCGTCCGCCGCACCAGCAGCGGCAAGGTGCAGCGCACCCTGATGCGCACCCTCTTCCTCGACGGTGTGGTGCGCGGCGAGTACGAGGTGCTGACCCCCGACGTGTGGGCGCTGGCCCGTGCCGAGGACGCGCTGTTCGGGGGCGATCTGCTGCGGCCGGAGGGAGCCGACGGGGGAAGGCGGTGGTGACGACCCTGCCCACCGAGCCTCCGCGCGCCTCCGAAGGGGCCGCGCGCAGCCGGGAGAGTGCCGTACGGGCGCGGGTCGCCGAACTGGAGGACCTGCTCGGCGACCCCTCCGACCCGGCCAACCCGGCCGGCTACGGCGCGCTCCTGGAGGCCGACCGGGCCGCCGTGCCCTTCTCCGAGGGGGAGGCGCTGCTCGACCGGTTCGGCATCGTGGACGAGTACGTGCCGCGCTCGCTGGGCGGCCGGCTCGACGCGATGGACACCCTGGTCCGGGTCATGCGCCCGGTCATGCGGCGGGACGTGGGCCTGGCGATCGGGCACGGCATGACCACCTTCATGGCCGCGTCCGACGTCTGGACGACGGGCAGCGAACGGCAGCGGACCTGGCTGGCCGGGCTGCTGCGCGCGGGCGGCCGGGCGGCCATCGCCCAGCACGAGACCGCGCACAGCAACGACTTCGTCCGCAGCCAGGTCACCGCCCGCCGGAGCCCCGGCGGCTACCTCATCAGCGGCGGCAAACCGCTGGTCAACAACCTGCAACGGGCCGGGGCCCTCGTCCTGTTCTGCCGCACCGACCCGGCCCCGGGCAGCCGCAGCCACTCCGTGCTGCTCCTGGAGCCCGGACAGCTGTCGGACACCCGCGCCGCCGTCACCGCCCGCAGGACGCCCGTCGGGCTGCGCGGCTGCCGCTTCGCCGGGGTCGAGTTCGACGACTGTCCGGTGCCCGCCTCCGCCCTGCTCGGGTCCGAGGGCAGCGGCATCGAGACCGCGCTGCGCTCCTTCCAGATCAGCCGGACCGTGATCGCCGGGACCGCCGTCGCCGCCCTCGACACCTCCCTGCGCACCGCCGTCCGCATCGACCGTGAGCAGTCCGGCGGCTGGCAGGGCCGGGGCACCGACAACAGCCGCACCGGAGCCGCCCTCACCAACGCCTTCGTCAGCCTGCTGCTGTACGACGCGCTCGCGGTGGTCGCCGCCCGCGCCCTGCACCTGCTGCCCGCCGAGACGAGTGTCAGCTCGGCGGCGCTCAAGTACCTGATGCCGCGCGTGCTCAGCGAGACCATGTACGACCTGTCGATCGTCCTGGGCTCCGACTTCTACACCCGCGAAGGCACCCTCGGCATCTTCCAGAAGCACGTCAGGGACGTCCCCGTGCTCAGCCTCGGCCACGCCGGGACCGTCGCCTGCCAGGCCACCGTCATCCCGCAGATGCCCCGGCTCGCCCGCCGCTCCTGGTTCATCGAGGACGAGGCGCCCGCCGGGCTCTTCCGGCTGGGCGGGGACCTGCCGCCGCTGCGCGCCGACCGGCTCGCCCTGGCCTGCGGCCGGGACTCGCTGAGCGCGTCGCTCCTCGCCGTCGCCGCGCGCATCGAGGGCCACGGCCCCGTGGAGCACGCCCTGCGCACCCTGGCGGGCCTGCTGGTCGAGGAGTTCCGGGACGTGCGGGGCCGGGTGCTCAGGCTGGAGGCGGCGGGGCCGGCCACCAGCGCGCAGCCCGCGAAGTTCGCCCTCATGGACCGCTACACGCTGCTGCTGGCCGCCGCCGCCGTGCTCGGCGTCTGGGACCAGGCGCGGTACGGCCCCGACCCGTTCCTCGCCGACCCGTCCTGGGCCGCGGCCGCGCTGCACCGCATCTGCCGCCGGCTCGGCACCCGCGTCTCCGACCTCCCCCCGGAGTGCGAGACGCGCATCCGGCACGAGGTCCAGCTCCGCTTCTCCACCCGGACCAGCTACGACCTCTACTCGACCCCGATTCCGGGTTGACCGAAGGAGTCCGCCATGACCATCCCCACCGGCCGGCACGCCGTGGCCGCCGACACCGCGAAGGCGGACGGCGTGTACGAGTGGCTGTCGGCCCGCCTCTCGCTCTACCTGCGGCGGGCGCCCGAGACCATCGACCCCACCGTGCCGCTCGCCGAGTACGGCATGGACTCGGTGGCGGCCCTCAGTCTCTGCGGCGACCTGGAGGAGGAGTTCGGGCTCGACGTCGAGCCGACCCTGCTGTGGGACTTCCCGACCGTCACGAGCCTCGTGCGCCATCTGACCGCCGTGCTGCCGGACGCCCCGGCGGACGCGGTCCCCGTGCGGGACCCCCGCTGATGGGGGACATCGCCGTCGTCGGCATCGACTGCACGTTCCCCGGGGCGGCGGGCGTACAGGCGTACTGGGACCTGCTGACGGGCGGCCGGGCCGGCATCGGCCCCGTCCCCGCGCAGCGCTGGGAGACGCGGGACCACCCCGCGGTCGGCGACAGCGGCGGTTTCATCGACGACGCCGATGTCTTCGACAGCGACTTCTTCTCCGTCACCCCGCGCGAGGCCGCCGCCATGGACCCGCACCAGCGGCTGCTGCTGCCGTGCGCCTGGCGGGCCCTGGAGGACGCGGGCCTCGCCCCCGGCCAACTCGCCGGCACCGGCACGGGCGTGTTCGTCGGTGTGATGGGCGGCGAGTGGGGGCGTCTCACCATGAGCGACCTCGCCCGTGTCACGCCGCTGCTCGGCGCGGGCAGCAGCGCCGGGATGACCGCCAACCGGATCTCGTACCACTTCGACCTCACCGGGCCGAGCCTCGCCGTCGACACGGCCTGCTCCTCCTCGCTCGTCGCCGTCCACCTCGCCGCCAACTCCCTGCTCGCCGGGGAGTGCGACACCGCCCTGGCCGGCGGCGTCAACGTCGTGCTGTCGCCCTCGCTCGGCCTGGTCTACGGGCAGCTCGGCCTGGCCGCATCCGACGGGCGCTGCAAGCCGTTCAGCGCCGACGCGGACGGCATCGGCCGCAGCGACGGCGTCGGCCTGGTCGTGCTGCGCCGGCTGGAGGACGCGCTCGCCGACGGCTCGCGGATCTACGCGGTGCTGCGCGGCAGCGCCGTCAACCAGGACGGCCGCAGCAACGGCATGATCGCCCCCAACCGCTGGTCCCAGGAGCGCGTCCTGAACGCCGCCTACCGGCGGGCCGGTGCCAGCCCCGCCGAGGTCGCGTTCGTGGAGGCCCACGGGACCGGGACCGTGCTCGGCGACGCCATCGAGTGCGCGGCCCTCGGCTCGGTGCACGGCGTCCCGCGCGAGACGCCCTGCGCGATCGGCTCGGTCAAGGGCAACCTCGGCCACGCCGAGGGCGCCGCGGGCATCGCCGGGTTCATCAAGACCGCCCTCTCCCTGCACCACCGCATCGTCCCCGCCAGCCTCTTCGCGGAGCGCGAGAACTCCCGGCTGCGCCTCGGCGAGCGCGGCCTGCGGCTCATCAAGTCGGCCACCCGGCTGCCGCGCGGCGAGATCCTCGCCGGGGTCAGCAGCTTCGGCATGGGCGGTACGAACGCCCACGCCGTCCTCGCGAGTGCCCCCAGAGCCCCCCGCGCCGTCCCCGCACGGGCCCGCGCGGGCGCGGCCGGTGTGTTCACCGTCAGCGCCGACACCTCCGAGGCCCTGCGCCGCAATCTCGCCGCCCAGGCCGACGCGCTCGCCGCCCGGCCCCGGGGCGCCGCGGCCGCCCTCTGCCGGAGCAGCAACCGCGTCAAGACCGGCCTGCCCCACCGCTTCGCCGTCACGGCCCGCGACACCGGGGAGCTGGTGGACGCGCTGCGCCGGGCCGTGGAGCTGCGGAATCCCGCGCCGGGCGGGGTGAGCCCCGCGGGTGACCGCCCGTGGGGCCGGCCGGTGGTGGCGTTCCTCTTCACCGGCCAGGGCAGCGAGTTCCCCGCGATGACCGCGGGCCTGTACCGCGAGTCCCCGGCCTACCGCCGCCACCTGGACGAGGCCGACGAGGCACTGGCCGCGCACATCGGCGCCTCGGTGCGGGACGCGATCCTCGGCGGCGAGGAGTGGAGCGGCCGGGCCGGGCTGGTCCAGCCCGCGCTGTTCGCCGTCGGCTACGCGCTCGCCCGCACCCTGACCGGCCTGGGCGTCGCCCCGGCCGCCGTGCTCGGCCACAGCCTGGGCGAGTACGCCGCCGCCGTCACGGCCGGAGTGCTCGGACTCGACGACGCCGCCCGGCTCGTGGCCCTGCGCGCCCGGCTGACGGCCGCGCTGCCCCCGGGCGGCGCCATGCTCACCGCCGCCGCCGGTACGGACGTGCTGGCCGCGGTCCTGGCGGCGGAGCCGGAGGTGGTGGCCGGTGCGCTCAACGGGCCCGCCGACACCGTGCTCTCGGGTCCCACCGACGCGCTGGCCCGGGTCGCCGAGGGGCTCGCCGGACTCGGGGTGCGGACCAAGGAGCTGGCCTCCCCGTACGCCTTCCACTCGCCCCTGATGGCCCCGGTCGCCGCCGGACTGCGCGCCGCCCCCGTGCCCTGCGCGCCCGCCGTGCTGCCGGTGGCCTCGACCCGGTACGGGCGGGTGCTGCGCGACGAGCCCATGGACGCCGGTTACTGGGCCGGCCAGGCCGAGGAGCCCGTGCTGTTCGACGCCGCGCTCGGGGCGCTGGTACGCGACATCGCCCCGACCCATCTGATCGAGATCGGCCCGCAGCCCCAGCTCACCCGGATCGCCGCCCGCGCGGGCAGCCTGGGCGGTGCCGAACTCCTGCACCCCGCACCGGGCCCCCAGGGCACCGGCCAGGAGCTGGCGGAGACGGTGGCCGCTCTGTACCGCTGCGGACTCGACCCGTCCTGGGACGAGTTGTACGCCCCGGAGCACCAACTTCCCGAGCCGCTCGCCCCGTACGTCTTCTCGTCCGCCCAGCGCTACTGGGACCGGCCCCCGGCGGCCGTCGTGCCCGAAGTCGAGAGGCGGCCAGAGGCGGTACCCGGCCCCGCCGTTGTTTCACGTGAAACGGGCGACGACGACCCGGTGCTCGACGCCGTGGTCGAGGCCGTCACCGAGGTCGGCGGCTACCCCATGGAGCGGGTGGTGCGCGAGGCCCGCTTCCATGAGGACCTGGGCTTCGACTCGGTGATGATCATGCAGCTCAAGAACCGGGTGGAGGCCCGGCTCCCGAGGGTCGGCGAGGTGTCGGTCCAGCAGATGCTGCCCGCCCTGCGCTCGGTCGGTTCCCTGGCCGAGTTCCTCGACGGCGTGATCATGGCGAGGTCGGCATGACGAACGTCCATATCGCCGCGACCGGCACCGCCCTGCCCGGCAAGCCGGTGGACAACACCACCCTCGCCACGATGCTGGGCGTCAGCAAGGAGTGGATCGACCTCTTCGTCGGCACCCGGACCCGCTACTTCGGCTGGGACCCCGCCACCGGCGAGGTGCGGGGCTCGCTGGCCGACCTGTGCGCCGAGGCCGCCGCCCAGGCCGTGCGGGCGTCCGGGCTCGGCCTCGCCGACATCGAGTTCCTGGTGCTCGCGACCGCCACCCCCGACACGCTCCTGCCGACCACCGCGACCGAGGTCGCCGACCGGCTCGGCCTCGACCACCTGCCCGTCTACCAGATCCAGGCCGGCTGCTCCGGCGCGGTCCAGGCACTCGACCTGGGACGCGGCCTGATCCTGGGCGGCCGGCACGCCGGGCTCGTCATCGGCGGCGACGTCACCCACCGCTTCCTTTCGCCCCGGCAGGACGCGGCGAAGATCCCCACCGGTGAGCTGGTCAACTACGTCCTGTTCGGTGACGGAGCCGGCGCCGCCGTCCTCACCGCCGAACCGGAGGGCGAGCGGATCGCCGTCCGGTCGGTGCTGAACTCCTGGACCGGACGCGGCCGGAGCCCCGGCCAGCTCCTGGACTGGTACGGCACCACCGACCGCGATTCGGACCGGCCGATGCTCGCCGAGGACTACAAGGCGATCGAGGAGCACGTCCCGCCGATCGCCTCCGAGATCCTCTGGGAGCTGCTCGGCGGCCTCGGCTGGAGCCTGGACGACATCGGCTTCCTGCTGCCGCCGCAGCTCTCCGAGCGGATGACCGCCCGCATCGTGGACCGGCTGCCCCAGGGCCCGGCCCGGAACATCTCCTGCGTCGCCGACACGGGCAACACCGGCAATGCTCTGCCATTTCTCCAGCTCGACCGACTAGTACCCGAACTCGGGGAAGGCGATCGGGCAGTCGGCCTGTGCGTGGAATCCAGCCGGTGGATCAGAGCCGGGTTCGCCCTGGAGAAGGTGTGAGGTGGGGATGACCACGGGACTGGACCAGCTGCGTGATCTGCGAAAACGGGGGCTGCTGGAGAAGGCGTACGACCAGGTCGCCGGGGTGCTCGCCCAGGAGGGGCCGGGCGGCGCACGGGCCGACACCGCTGCGGTGGGACGACTGCTCGCCGGCCTCGACCCCGGTGCCGTGCTGAGCCACCACCCGGCGACCCCGGTCGTCACCGTCGCCGTCACCGGCCAGTCCACGGTCGGCCAGGTGCTCGACCCGCTGCGGGGCGAACTGGCCCGCCACGGGCTGCTCCTGCGCGCGGTCCTCGGCGAGCACGGGACCTATCTGCGCGACCTGACCGACCCGGCCGGGGAGCTGCACACGGCCGCACCCGACCTCACCCTGTGCCTGCTGGACGCCGAGACCGTCTTCGAGCAGGTCCCCGGGGTGTGGCGCCCCGAGGACGTGGAGGCGGCCGCCGCCGACGTCCTGGCCCGGTGCGCCGCGCTCGCCGACGCCGCGCCGGGCACCCTGGTCCTCAACACCCTGCCGCTGCCGTGGACGTACAGCAGACAGCTCATCGACCACCGCTCCCGGGCCCGGCTCGGCGCGGTCTGGCGGGAGTTCAACGCCCGCCTGCTGCGGCTCACCGAGCGCTCGCCCGCGCCCGTGGTCATCGACCTCGATCCGCTGGTCGCCGAGGGCGGACCGGTCACCGACCCCGCACTCGCCCGGTACGCCAAGGTGCGGCTCGGCGCGCCCCTGCTCGCCGGATACGCCAGGGAGGTCGCCCACCTGGCGCGCGCCCTGCGCGGCGCCACCCGCAAATGCCTGGTGCTCGACCTCGACCACACCCTGTGGGACGGGGTACTCGCCGAGGAGGGGCCCGACGGCATCGCCGCCGCGGGCACGCTGCGCGGGGAGGCGTTCGGCGCCTTCCAGACCTGCGTACGCCAGCTGGCGTCGCAGGGCGTGCTCCTCGCCGTGAGCAGCAAGAACGACCCCGCGGAGGTGGCGCGGGTGCTCGCGGACCATCCCGATCTGGTGCTGCGTGAAGGGGACTTCGTGGCGGTCAACGCCAACTGGGACCCCAAGGACGGCAACCTCGCCGACATCGCCCGCCGGCTCGATCTGGGCACCGACGCCCTGGTCTTCGCCGACGACTCACCGGCCGAGCGGGCGCAGGTGCGCCACGGCCTGCCCGAGGTCGCCGTGGTGCCGCTCGACGGGGAGCCCGCGACACATGTGGCACGGCTGCTGGCCGACGGCTGGTTCGACGTGCCGAGCCTGACCGAGGAGGACCGGGCCAGGAACGGCCAGTACCGGGCCCTCGGGGAGCGCCGGAAGCTCCGGGAGGGCTCCGGCTCGCACGAGGAATTCCTGCGCGCCCTGGACGTCCGGCTGGAGACCGGCCCGCCGCAGCCGCACGAGGCGGCCCGGATCGCGCAGCTGACCCTGCGGACCAATCAGTTCAACCTCGCCGGGGGCGGCCTCACCGAGGCGGCCGTGGCCGAGGTGGCGGCCGACGCCGGGCGGCAGGTGCTGGTGGCCCGCTGCTCGGACCGGTTCGGGGACAACGGCCTGGTCGGCGCGGCCCTGATCACCGAGGCCGCCGGGCAGTGGCACCTGGACAACCTGTGGATCAGCTGCCGGGTGCTCGGCCGGGGCGTCGAACACGCTTTCCTCGCCGTACTGTTGAGCAGAGCCAGGCGCCACGGACTGACCGCCGTGGGCGCCCGCCACGTGCCCACTGCCCGCAATCACCGGGCCCGGGACCTCTATCCGTCCTGTGGGTTCGTCGCCCGTGAACTGCCCGAGCCGGGGGAGCACGGGGACGGGACTTCGGCCTACCTCCACGACCTGCTGGTGCTGCCGGGGATCCCCGGCCACATATGTGTCACCGAGTCCGGAAAGGCACCCCGATGAGCACCGTAGACCTGGTGGGCCTCGACGCGTTCCTGCGGCTCGTGGGCGATGACCTGGGACTGGACGTGGAGGGCGGCGCGGGAGCGGATCTGGCCCTCGCGGACGTGCCCGGCTGGGATTCCCTGAACCTGCTCCGGCTGGTGGCCCTCCTGGAGGAGTCCGGCCACCACGTTCCGGTGCACCGTCTGCTGGAGGCACAGAGCCTCCGGGACATTCACACCCTCGTTAAGGAGTACGGATGACCGCCCCGGGCAGCCTCACGCTCGGTTCACCGCTCGGTGAACCCGTCGCCGTGGTACCCGGAGGCGACTCGTGGAACAGAGTCAGGGACGACCTGACCACCCACGGCAGCGCCCTGGCCTACGCGTGGCTGAAGGACCTGGAGCCCGCGGTGCCCTCGGGCGACGGTCTGCGCGAGCTTCTGGGCCGCGACTGGACGCGCTACCTCGACCTCACCCACTCCGACGTGCGCAACCGGTACGTCGCCTCGCGGATGCTGCTCAAGCACGCCGCGGGGGCGGTGCTCGCCAGTGAACCGGCCGACCTGGAGCTGGCGTACGGGCCGACCGGCCGCCCGTATCTGCGCGGCTGCGACCAGATCGACATCAGCCTCAGCCACACCGAGGACCTGCTGCTCGTCGGGCTGACCACCTGCGGGCTGATCGGCGTGGACGCCGAGCGGGCCGACCGCGACATGTACGGCGGCGGGCTCGTCCGGCACATCTGTACGCCGTACGAGGCGGTGCTGCTGTCCGGGATGCCGGAGAAGGAGCGCAACGGCGCCCTGGTGCGGCTGTGGACGCTGAAGGAGGCGTACAGCAAGGCGATCGGGCAGGGGATGCAGTTCCGCTTCACCGAGTTCGGCTTCGGCCCGGACGGCCGGCCGGTCCGCGTGCAGCGACCCGATGGCACGGCGGGCACCGGGGAGGAGTGGGGCTTCCGCACCTTCCCGCTGGAGGACGGCTACGTCGTCAGCGCGGCGGTGTACGACGCGGGGTTCGGCAAGCTCCAGGACGCCCATGTCACGACGATGCTCGACCAGGACTGCGTGGACGCGATCACGGAGGCGCTGGACGAGGAGGAGGGCGGAGGCACCGGCGGGTGAGGCGCGGTGCGGCGGTGCCTCGGTCAGTAGGGCTGCCTGGCCGTGTCGCGGGCGAGCATCTCCTGACGGGCGGCGTTGTAGCCCGCCTGGAACCGGCTGGTGGCCTCCAACTGCTCGGTGATCTCGGCGATATGGCGCCGGCAGGTGCGTACGGACATGCCGAGCCTGCGGGCGACCATCTCGTCCTTGTAGCCCTTGGTCATCAGCCGGATGATCGACCACTTCAGCTCGTCGGTCGAGGACGGAGGGCGCTGCGACTCCACGACGTACGGGGTCGCGCCCTCCCACAGGTACTCGAAGACGGAGCACAGGAACGCCACGAGTGTGGGCTCGCGGACGACGGCCGCACCCGGGAAGCTGCCCTCGCGGGCCGACCGCGCCGGCAGGAAGGCCACCTCCCTGTCGTAGATGATCAGCCGGTCGATCACCTCGTCGGCGGTCCGGACCTCCGCGCCCTGCAACGTGACGTCGCGGACGTAGGAGCGGGTGGGCAGGTCGTTGCGCGCGGTGTGCTGGTAGATGGTCCGGATGCGCACCCCGCGCGACAGGATGGACAGGGCGCTGGCCCTGGCGTCGTCGAGCATGTCCGCCGGGCGCGCGCCGCCGGGCTGGACGGTGATCAGCTCGTGCTTGCAGGTCTGCCCGAGGTGGTCCAGGAGGGCCTGGATGCGGGCGGGGTCGCTGATGATGTCGATGGCTTCCAGGTGGTTGCGCACCCGGCGGCCCTCGAAATACAGGGGGGTCAGCGACATCAGCTGCGCCCGGACCTCGGTGACGGCCTGCTGGAGGTCGCGGATCTGCCGTTCGGCGGGGCCCACCAGGGAGGCGGCGGCGGCGTCGGGCGTGACGGGGGTCAGCTGGTGCGAGTGACCCGGCACCGACTGGAGCAGCCGGACACCGACCAGCACGCTCTCGACCCGGGCGACCTCGTCGTGCGTGAGGGACAGGTCCTTGGCAATCCGTTCCCGGTCGAAGCGGCCGCACTCGACGGCGATGCCGTATGCCGCAGCGCTCACGTCATCCAGTTCGGCAAAGCCCGAATCCGCGTACTCCCCTTGGAACACGCCAGCCCCCACTGGTCGGTGTAATTGCTGCCACGTAACTTTACGCCAACGTGACGCTCTTGGCGCGAATGATCGATGTCCGAGATTCTTTTCCCGTCGCCCGGCCCCTCCAAAGGCGGAGGTTTCGGGTGGACGCGTAGGCAGAGGTAAGTCTCATTCGTCGACCTAGGGGAGTCGCAATGGCAAGTTATGGTAAAGAATCTTTGGTTCGCTTGACTTTGCTGATGGGTATACTTCTGGCCGTTATCGGGGGGCAGTTCATGCTGGGGCTTTCGCAGGGGACGTCGGCCCACGCCGCGGCCGGCGCGGTGAGCACGGCGTCCGCGGACCTCGGAGCGACCGGTGGGGACCGGCCGAATGACGACCGCTGGGGCCCCGACAACTGATCATCAGGGCTGCCCGTGACCGATCGAGGCTCAGTGGGACCGATCCAGGCTCAGCGAATGCTCCCCGCGGCGCACATGCGGGGAGCATCGCTGTGTGCGGCCTCGGCCGGCCTGTGGGCGGGCACGGCGATGGCGCTCACCAGCACCCCGTCCCGGGCGGACCAGCGCCCGCTGAAGGTGGTGGGCCCCGCCGGGGAGAGCTCGTCCCGGCCCGGCAGCAGCCGGGCGTGGAAGGTCTCCTGGGCCGCGTCCAGGCCCACCAGCGCGTCGGTGAAGGTCAGTTCCTGGCCGGTGAGCGGGAACCAGGCCTTGTACACGGCCTCCTTGATGGAGAACAGCAGCCGGTCCCAGGCGACGCCCGGCACCGCCCACTCCAGCTCGCGGACCCGGTGCAGCTCCTGGGGCAGCGCGATCGACTCCAGCACCCCGGGCCGCAGCGGAGCGTTGGGCTCCGCGTCGATGCCGACCGACACGAAGTCCCGCTCATGGGCGAGCGCCACGCCCCGGTAGCCCGCGCAGTGCGTCATGGACCCCACGACCGAGGGGGCCCACTGCGGGACCCCGCGCCGGCCCGGCAGCACGGCGGCCGGCGCCACCCCGAGCGCCCCCATGGCCTGCCGGGCGCACCACCGCACCGTGCCGAACTCCTGCCGGCGCTTGGGGACGGCGTTGCTGATCAGGGACTCCTCCTCCGGGAAGAGGAACACGTCGGCCGGGTCGGCGGTGGCCTCGGCGGTGGCGACGGTCGACGGCAGGAGCTTCGTGAGCACGGCAGATCCTTCAGGTCGGGGCGTCGGGTGGACACTTCCCACGCTCCCGCCGCCGCCCCGCGGCGGCCAGCTTCCGGGCCCCCGGCCGGCCCGACAGGTTCGCCGGATCGCCGCTTCCTGCCAGCCCGCTGCCATCGGAGCCCCGGCCCCCGCCCCGCCTGGCGCCCTGCTGCCACCGGCCGGCCCGATCCTTGCCATGGCCCTGCTATCCGTCGGGCCCCCTGGCAACGCTCCGTCAACTGAGGGGTGTACACGGGGTGTTCGCCGGGGCGGTCGCCGCCCAGCCTGGGTGAATGGCGCACGGAAACCTCATGGGCATCAGCGACCTCCATGTCGCATTCCCGGAGAACCGCCGGATCGTCGAGGAGCTGTATCCCGACAGCCCCGCCGACTGGCTGATCGTCGCCGGCGACGTGGGCGAGTCCCCGGATGATCTGCGGTGGGTGCTCGATTTGCTCACCCGGCGCTATACCACGGTGATCTGGGCACCGGGAAACCACGATCTGTGGACTCTTCGCGATGATCCTGTGTCGTTGCGTGGAGACGCTCGGTATCGCCGATTGGTCGAAATCTGTCGCTCGTACGGAGTGCACACACCGGAAGACCCCTACCCGGTCTGGTCGGGACCCGGCGGCCCGTTGGTCGTGGCCCCGCTCTTCCTGCTGTACGACTACAGCTTCCGCACGCCCACCGCCGCGACCAAGGAACAGGCACTGGAACAGGCTTACGAGGCCGGCGTGGTGTGCACCGACGAGTTCATGCTGCACCCCGACCCGTACCCCTCCCGCGAGGCCTGGTGCCGGGCCCGGGTCGCGGCCACCGAAGCGCGCCTGGCCGCCTGCGATCCGGAGCTGCGCACCGTACTGGTCAACCACTTCCCGCTGGTCCGCACGCCCACCCGGATATTGCGGCACCCCGAGTTCGCCCAGTGGTGCGGCACCGAGCTCACGGCCGACTGGCACACCCGCTTCCGGGCCGCCGCGGTCGTCTACGGCCACCTCCACATCCCGCGCACGACGTGGTACGACGGCGTGCGCTTCGAGGAGGTCTCGGTCGGCTATCCCCGGGAGCGGCGCCAATGGGGCCGGACAGAGGTGGCGCCCCGCCGTATCTTTCCGGCCGCCGACGGCAATTGCTGACTGGCAGGTTCCGGACACCGCGGGAGCGGCGGAACGGACCCTAGACTGAGTCTCGATTGCTTCTCAAGCACTGCTCGATCGGTCCTGTATCCGGTTGTATTCCCATTTCTTTACCGGGCGCCGGAACATGGGCATGGGGGATCTCATGGTTTTGTTCCGTCGCGCCGAAGAAGTATCGCTACTGGAAAAGCTGATCGAAGGATGCGGGGAAGGGAATTCCGGACTGCTCCTTATCGAAGGAGCGGTCGGCTGCGGGAAGAGTGAATTCCTGGAGACCGTGGCGGTAAATGCCGAGAAACGCGGCTCCCTCGTACTGAGGGGAATGGCCACCGCCGAGGAGAGGCGCCATCCGCTGGGCGTGCTGCGCCAGCTGACCGCCGACGCCCCGCCCGGCACGCTGCCACCCCTCCCGTCCTCGTCCGCCGACGCGGGCCGGATCGGAGCCATGCGGCAGTTCGCCCACGCCGTACGCGAGCTGAGCGCCACCGCGCCCGTGGTGGTCTGCGTGGACGACCTGCACCACGTCGACGCGCTCACCGGCCGCTACCTGCTCCAGCTCGCACGCGGCACCCGCGAGGCCAAAGTGCTCCTCGCGCTCACCGAGTCCGTCCACGAGCACGGCGACGACCCGCTGCTGCGCACCGAACTGCTGCGGCTGCCCCACTTCTCGCGCCTGCGCCTCGAACGCTTCACGCCCGACGCGGTCCGTGCGATGCTGCCCGACCGCACCGAGGCCGAGACCGCCCGGCTGCACCGGGCCGGCGGCGGCAACCCGCTGCTGCTGCGCGCCCTGCTCCAGGACCCCGGCGCCCACCCCGGCGAGGCGTACACCCAGGCCGTCCTGGCCTGCCTGCACCGCTGCGGCCCCGCCACCACCGCGCTGACCGAGGCCATCGCCGTGCTCGACCCGCTGGCGAGCGCCCCGCACGCCGCCCGCCTCGCCGGCACCACCGAACCCGCCGCCGCCCGCGCGCTCGCCGCCCTGGAGGACGCCGGACTGGTCGTCGCCGGCCGGGGGCGCGGCTTCTGCCACCCGGCCGCACGTGCCGCCGTCCTCGAACGGATGGAGCCCGAAGCCCGCCGCGCCCTGCACCGGGAGGCCGCCCTGCTGGCCCGCGCCGCCGGCGCCCCCGACACCGTCGTCGCCGCCCAGCTCCTCGCCGCCCGGCACACCGCCGAGGACTGGGCGCTGCCCGTCCTGCGCGCCGCCGCCGACCAGCACGCGGCGAACGCGGCCCTGGACGAGGCCACCGCCCTGCTGACCCTCGCCCGCGACGCGTGCGCGGACGAGGCCCGGCGCACCGAGGTGAGCGTCCGGCTCGGCGTCGTCACCGGCCGCACCGACCCGGCCACCGCCGAACGCCACCTCGCCGAACCCCTGGCCGCGCTGGCCGCAGGCCGGCTGGAACCGCGCGCGCTGGGCCCGCTGGCCCGGACCCTGGCCGCGCAGGGCCGGGTCGACGAGTCGACCGAGGTGCTGGAACGCCTCGCGGCGGGCGAGGGCCGCCATCCGGGCGCCGAGCGCAGGCACGGGGACATCCCGGGCGACGACCCGCTCGACGGTCTCTCGGCGTTCCCCCAGTGGGGCGCGGCCGGGCGGCGCGGCGCCGGCGCCCCCCAGCCGCACCCGGCGGGCCGGGCCGTGCGGGGGGCCGTCCACCCGGCGGCCCTGTGGGCACTGCCCGCCGAGGCCGAGGAGGGGGCCGCCGCCCAGGCGGCCGAACTCTTCCTGCGCGGCGCCACCCTGGCCGAGGGCATGGTCGAACCGGCCGTGCAGGCCCTGCGCACCCTGCTGTATCTGGACGGTGCCGAGCGGGCGCTGCCCTGGTGCGAGAAGTTCGCCGCGCAGGCGGCCGAACGCGGCGCGACCGGCTGGCAGGCGGTCTTCGCCGGGCTGCTGGCCGAGGCCCGGCTGCGCCTCGGTGATCTGACCGGCGCCGCCGACACGGCCGAGGAGGCCCTGCGCGCGGTGCCGGGCCGGGGCGGCGGGGTGCAGCTGTGCGCGCTCACGGCGACGCTGGTGCGGGCCCGCACCGCGATGGGGCAGCCCGAGGAGGCGGCCGCCGTGCTGAGCCGGCCCGTCCCCGAGCGGCTGACCGGCAGCGTCCACGGCCTCGCCTACCTGCGCGCCCGGGGTCACTACGCGCTCGCCACGAGCCGATTCCACGCGGCGCTCGGCGACTTCCTGGACATCGGCCGGCACATGAAGCGCTGGGGCCTGGACCGGCCGAGGGTCCTGCCGTGGCGGACCGACGCGGCGGAGGCGCTGCTCCGGCTCGGCGAGACCCACCAGGCCGACCGCTTCCTCGCCGACCAGATGACCACCCGCGACGCCAACGACCCCTGGGTTCGGGGGATGTCACTGCGGCTGCGGGCCTCCCTGCGCGAGCCGAAGGAGCGGCAGGCGATGCTCACGAAGGCCGTGGACGACCTGCACCGCTCCGGTGACAACTACGAACTGGCGCGGGCCATGAGCGACTTCGGCCAGGTCCTGCGGGTGCTGGGCGAGCCGGCCCGCGCCGCCATGGTCAACCGCCGGGCCTGGCACGTGGCGAAGGAGTGCGGGGCCCAGGCCCTGTGCGTGAAGATCCTCCCCGGCCACACCGGCGAGGACCCCGAGGCGGCGTCGGCGGCCGAGGCACCCAACGCCGACCTGGTGGCGAGTCTCAGCGAATCGGAGAAGCGGGTCGCGCTGCTGGCCGTGCACGGCCACACCAACCGGGAGATCGCGCAGAAGCTCTACATCACCGTCAGCACCGTGGAGCAGCACCTCACCCGCGTCTACCGCAAGCTGGAGATCCCGGGCCGGCAGGCACTCCCCGTCGACTTCCACCTGGGGGTGGCGGAGTTCATCTGAGGGCATGGCAGGGTCATAGCAATCCGGCGCCGCGGTCCACCCGGCCATGGCAGGCAACTGGTGTGCCCCCACCCCACATTCGCCGGGCGGCACCCCTGCCCGCGAGCCGGAGTGGTTCACCGGGGCCGGTCCCTGGAAGGTCGGTCATGAGGCCGTAGCCCACCAGGGAGGGCACCATGACCACCACACCCACGCATGGCCCGCCGGGGAGTGCGGCGACCCCGGGGCAGCTGCGTGACGCCATGCTCGACCGGGTCGAGGAACGCCTCGCCCGCCTCCTCGCGGACGAGTCCCGCAGCCGCCGTACGGCCGATCCGCGCAGCGCGGTGCTGGTGGCGGGCGTGGCCGAACTGGTCCAGGCCGGAGCCGAGCGGGCCCACCCGGTCATCTGCCTGACCGGTTACCTCGCGGCCGGCGGCGACCCGGCGGGCGAGGACGTGGTGGCCGCCTGCGCCGCGCTCGAATTCCTCGACACCTGCCTGATGATCCGGGACGACGTCCGCAAGAACGCGACGCTGCGCCGGGGCATCCCCACCCTGCACATCAGCCACGCCGCCGAGCACGAACGCAACGGCTGGCGCGGCGAGTCCCGCCGCTTCGGCGAGGGCACCGCCGTCCTCGCGGGCGACCTCGCCGCCGCCTACGGGGACCGCATCGCGGCCCGCCTCCCGCGCCCGGCCTGGGAGCTGTGGGACAGCCTGCGCACCGAACGCACCATCGGCGCGCACGCCGAGGCCGCCGCCGCGACCGAATACCTGGACGACGCCTGGCCGGGGCAGTGTCTCGACGGCTGCGGCGACGGATGCGCGGCCGGCTGGTACGGACTGCGCCACGCCCTGCTCATCGGCGCGGCGCTCGCGGGCCGGGACGATCTGCGCGAGCCGTACGAGGAGTACGCGCGCGCCCTGCACGCGGCCTGGCGGCTCCGCGGATTCCTGCGCGGCGGGCCGGGGTTCGACGGCGACGCCCAGTTCCTGCGGGACATCTTCTTCGACGCGCGGGCCCGGGAGACGGCCGAGGAGACCATCGCCGGGCTTCTCGGCCGCGCCGACGCGGCGGTGGCCGCAGCCCCCGTCACCCCGCGCTGGCGCGCCGAACTCGTCGCGTTCGCCCGCCGGGTGGCCGGCTGCGAGTGAGCCGTGAGCGCGGGCGCAGCGGGTACGTTGCCCCGGGCACGCCCCGCGCACGGGCACGCCCCCGAACGCCCCGCGCATGGGCACGCCCTACGCGGGTGCCTGCCTCGGGCTGCCCGGCTGGGCGCGCAGCAGCCAGGAGCGCAGGGCGGCCCGGCGCAGCCTGCCGTGCTCGTCGCGGGGCAGCGCGCCCACGATCTCCAGGCGCGTCGGCAGGAACGCCTCGGCGATGCCCAGCGCGGTGAGGTGTTCGCGCAGCTCGGCCGGGCCCGGCGGCCGGTCCCACGCGGCCGGCACCACCACCGCGCACGGCAGCTCCCCGTGCTCCGGATCGGTGTAGGCGACCACCGCCGCCTCGTCCACCCGGGGATGGGCCAGCAGGCCCGCCTCCACCTCGGCGACCGGCACCATGAAGATCGCCCCCGTCCGGGTCCCCGCCCTGGCCAGGACCCGGATGCCGCCGGCCGCGTCCGTCGTGGCGAGGTCGCCGGTGTCCAGCCAGCCGTCCCCGTCCTCCCAGGTCGCCACGGGCGCCGCGACCCCGTGCCGCCAGGTCGCCAGCGCCACGGAAGGACCGCGGACCCGCAGCGGCCCGGGGTCCGTACCGTCCTCGGCCAGCACCTCCAGACCCCGCAGCAGCCGGGCGGTCCCGGTCGCGTCCGAGAGGGCGCCCATGCCCAGCTCCGGCGCCCCCCAGGCGGAGAGCACCGGCACCCCGAACACCTCCCGCAGCTCGGCCGCGAGCGGCTCCGGGGTGCTGGTGCGCCCGCCGGAGAGCACCAGCCGCAGCCGGCCCAGGTCCCGGGGCCGATGCCGCTGGGTGGTGAGCAGCTCCGCGAAGTAGGCCGGTTCCGCGTACACCTGGTCGACCCGCGCGTCCGCCATCAGGTCCAGGCACCGGCCGGGGTCCCACACGTCCTGCCAGACGCCCGTGCCGCCGACCGCGAGCGGCCAGCACAGCGTGTAGATCAGCGAGGCGAGCGAGGTCAGGGGCAGGGTGCTGAGGAAGACCTCGCCGGGCCGCCGCCCCGGCCCCTCGGGATGGCGCTGGGAGGAGACGTTGGCGTACAGCGTGTCGGGGGAGTGCAGCACGGAGGTATAGGCGTCGCGCAGTCCCATGACGCTGATCAGCAGCGCGGGCCGGTCGGCGCGCCCCGGCAGCGGCCCGGCGCGCCGGCCCGCCCCGGTGCGCTCGTGCGGGGTGCGGGTGAAGTACGCCTCGAAGTCGACGGCCCCGGTCGCCGCCGCGTCCCCCAGCACCACGCGGTGGCGCAGCCACGGCAGCCCGGGGGCGAGAGAGGCCAGGGCCTCGGCGTGCGCGAACCCCTCCCAGCTGTCCGGGACCACGCACACCCGGGCCCGGGTGCCGTCCAGGATCCGCTGGAGGCCGTGGGCCCGTACGGTCGGCAGTACGGGCACGGCGAGCGCCCCGGCCCGCCAGCAGGCCAGGGTGAGGGCGGCCGTCTCCCACCAGTTCGGCAGCTGGTAGGCGACCGGGTCGCCCGGCGCGACCCCGAGCGAGGCCAGGGCTCCCGCGAACCGTTCGACGTACAGGGCGAGTTGTCCGTACGTCACGGTGACCCGGCGGCGGCCCTTGGGGCGCAGCACCCGTTCCGCGACGATCGCGGGCCGCTCGGGCGCACCGGCCGCCGTGCGGCGCAGGTCGTCCAGGAAGGTCGCCTCGCGCCACCACCCGGCCGCCCGGAACCGGTGGACGACATCGGCGGGCGCGGTCAGCTCCTGGACGCGGCGCTCCGCCGTGCCGGTGCCCCGGGTCAGGCCCATCGCCCCACCGCCCCGGCCACCTGCACCCGTGAGGTGCACCCGAGCCGCCGCATGACCTGGCGGACGTGGTTGACGACGGTCCACTCCGAGATGTCGAGCCGGGCCGCGATGTGCCGGTTGGTCAGGCCCTCCGCGACCAGGAGCGCCACCTGTGCCTGGCGCGGGGTGAGCGACTGGGCCTCGGCCGCCGCCCCGGCCACCGTGCGGTGGGAGGGGGCGGGCGCCGACAGCGCCTCGGCCACCGCGGTCGGCGCCGCCATCCGCACGCCCTCCGCCCACGCGGTCGCGAAGTCCGGCCAGTCCAGCCGGGCACCCAGCTCCGTACGGGCCTGCTCGGCCTTCGAGCGCCACTCCTGCGGGACCTCGGCCCCGGTCCGCTGCCGCAGCACGTCCGCCGCCGCGAGCAGCCGCACCGCCCGGGGCCGCTGCGCGGGCTGGGTGCGGAGCAGCAGCAGGGCGAACTCCTCCAGCGCGGCGGGCAGTTCGCTGCGTTCGTCGATGGCCTCGTACAGCCGCAGGGCCTCGCGCAGCGCGGTCTCCGCCCGCTCGGGTTCGTCGCCCTCCAGCGCCATCGCGGCCAGCGCCCGCAGCGCCCCGGCTAGCCCGCGCCCGTCGCCCGCGCGGCGGAAGGCCTCCTCGGCCTTCTCCAGCATCTCCTGTGCCTTGCGCCGGTCTCCCTCGGCGCGCAGGGCGGCGGCCAGCTCGAACGCCGCCTCGGCTCCGGCTCCGGTGGCGCCCATCCCGGACAGCGCGCTGTGCGCGGTGACCAGCACGCTCCGCGCCGCCGAGGTGTCGCCGGACCTCAGCAGGGCGGTGCCGAGCCGCAGGGAGGCGAGTGCGTTCCGCCGCCGGTCGCCCACGCCCTTGCCGAGCGCGAGGGCCCGGCGGTGGCGGCGTACGGACTCCTGCGGATCCCCCAGCGCCAGCGCGAACACCCCGGACAGGTCGGCGAGCCGGGCCCGCAGCGCCTCCGGAAGCTGCCGGCAATCGGCCACCTCGTCGCACCACTCCAGGCCCTCACGCAGCCGCCCCTGCGCCAGCCACGGCAGATGGCAGCCCAGCACCAGCGCGGCGGCCGCCTCCCCGTCACCGCGCTCG
Organism: Streptomyces sp. Mut1; assembly: GCF_030719295.1. Classification (NCBI taxonomy): domain Bacteria; kingdom Bacillati; phylum Actinomycetota; class Actinomycetes; order Kitasatosporales; family Streptomycetaceae; genus Streptomyces; species Streptomyces castrisilvae. The sequence continues at coordinate 4,032,943 of NZ_CP120997.1, forward strand.
TGCAGCCGCCGGAGCGCCGCCAGGACGTTCGGGCTCTCCGCCGCCGCCTCCCGCAGCAGCCGGTCCTGGCCGGTCCCGGCGAGCCCCGGCAGCGCGGCGGCCACCAGCCGGCGGTAGCGCTCCGCGTGCGCGTCCGCCGCCGCGCCCGCACCGTCCGCCTCCGCCGCCCGGGTCCGCGCATGGGACCGCACGGGCTCCGGCACCGCGAGCCGCAGCTCGCCCCGCTCCTCGGCGACGACGGTCAGCAGCCCCCGGTCCATCAGCGGTTCCAGGCCCTCCTCGTCGGCGATCCCGGCGGCGGCCAGACCGAAGCCCGGCTCGTACGCGGAGAGCCGCCCCAGCAGCGCGCCGGCCGCCGGGTCCAGGCCGCGGCAGCTCCACTCGGCGAGCGCGGCGAGCGAGCGGTGCCGGGCGGGCGCGTTCACCGGGCCGCCCGCGAGGACCGTCGTACGGCCGCGCAGCCGGGCCGCGAGCAGACGCGGCGGCAGCAACCGCAGGCGCAGCGCGGCGAGTTCGAGGGCGAGGGGCAGGCCGCCGAGCAGGGTGCAGATGTCGGCGACGGCCCCGCTGTTCTCCAGGGTCAGCGCGAAGGACGGGTCGGTGTCCCGGGCCCGGCGTACGAAGAGCGCCACCGAAGCCACCCGGTGCAGGTCCTCGCCGTCGCCGTCCCCGGGCACGGGCAGCGGCCCGAGTGGCAGCAACTGCTCCCCGTAGACGCCGAGCGGCTCCACCGCGGTGGCCAGCACCACCACGCCCGGGTCGTCGGCGAGTGCCACGACCGCCCCGGCGGCGGCCTCCCGGGCCTCGTGGTCGCAGCCGTCGAGCAGCAGCAGGACCCGGGAGCCCGGGGCCCGGCCGGGGCCCTCGGTGCGCGCCCGCGCGAGCGCCGTCAGCGCGTCGGTCCCGGTGCCGCCCGGCGCCGCCGCGTCGAGCGTCACCACCCGGCCGAACGCGTCGCCGAGCCCCCGCACCACCTCCCGGGCCAGCCGGGTCTTGCCCACACCGGCCCGCCCGGTCAGCGTCACCAGCCGCACCGAGGGGTTCAGCAGCCGCTCCCGCAGCGCGGCGGCCTGCACCTCCCTGCCGACGAGATCCGTATCCGGGCCGAGCGCTACCGACATGGTCCCCCCCAGGTGGGGGACGCCCCGGCGTACGGGCCGTCCCGATGGATGCGCCAGAGGCCGGGCCGTATCTCCACGGCCCCGAAACCCGCCCCCGGTTCATCGGCGGGGATGTCCAGCGCCCGCAGCGAGCGCCGTGCGTACATCCGCAGCCCGGGATCGTCCAGCGCGCCCGCCAGTGTCAGGCACTCCTCGAACCAGACCCGGGCCGCCTCCGGCCCTTCCTGGGCCAGCGCCACCAGGGCCCGGGCCCGCGCCGCCTCGTAACGCCCCCGGGGATGGCCGGGCGCGGACAGGACGGCCAGGGCAGGTTCCAGCAGCCCCGCCGCCTCACCGGCCGACCCGCCGTCCAGGAGGAGTTCGGCCAGCCCCACCAGCGCCCGCCCCGCCTCCTCCTCGTCCCCGCACTCCCGGGCCAGCTCCAGCGCCCGCGCGAACAGGTCCCGGGCGCGCGTGGAGCGCCGGTAGCGGGAGGCGAGTTCGGCGAGCAGCCGCAGCATCCGGGCCTCGGCCGGGCGGTCGGCGCACCGCCGCGCGGCGTCCAGGGCCAGCGCGTAGCACTCCTCCTCGGCCCCGGAGTCGGGCGGCGCGCACCCGGCGAGGCCGTCCGTCAGCCGTACGGTCAGCTCCCACAGCCCGGCCTCGTGCGCGGCGCGGGCCAGCCGGACGAGGCCGGGCGCGTCCGGTGCGGTGGCGCGCCGGGGCTCCGCCGCGTCCCGCGCGTACGCCAGGCACACCCGCCGCACCGCGGCCCGGACGCTCGCCGGGTCCTCCTCGCCGGCCAGCCGTTCGGCGGCGAGCAGCCGCAGCAGCTCCGGCAGCCGCCACCCGTCCCGGTCCGCCTCCACCAGCCGGTCGTCGGCCAGCCCTTCGAGCGCGGCGAGCGCCCGCGCCTCGGTCAGGTCCAGGGCGGCGGCGGCCCGCGCGGCGTCGAACGGGCCCGGCGGCAGCAGGGACAGCAGCCGGAACTCCCGGCGCCGCCCCTGTGCGCACCCCTCGTACGCCGTGAGCAGCCGGGCCCGTACGTCGATGTCCCCGGCGCGCAGCGCGTCGAGCCGGCCGTCCTCCGCGCGCAGCCGGGCGGTCAGGGTGGCGGGGGTCCAGTGCGGCCGGGCCGCGAGCTGGGCGGCGGCGGCCCGCACGGCGAGCGGGAGCCGCCCGCACAGCTCGGCGACGGCCCCGGCCTCGTCGGCGGTGATCCGGCCGCCCTCGCCGTGCCCGCCGAACAGCCGCACCAGCTGCCGGGACTCCTCCGGACGCCACGGCCCCAGGAGCACGGTGCGCAGCCCCGGCAGCCCGGCCGGCACCCGGCGTGCGGTGAGCAGCACGGTGTGGCCCAGCGGCAGCAGCGGCCGTACCTCGGCCTCGGAGGTCACCCCGTCCACCACGAGCAGCGCCCGGCGGCCCCGCGCGGGGGCGGGGGACGGCGGGCGCCCGCCGCCGCTCAGGTCCCAGAGGCGCAGTCCGCCGGGGAAGGCGTCGGCGGCCCGGTGCGCGGCCAGGAACGCCAGTGCCGTCTTCCCGACGCCCGGCATGCCGGTCACGGCGACGACATCGCCGCCCGTGTCCGACGTGCCGCGCAACAGCCTGTCCACCAAAGCGAGTTCGTCCGCGCGCCCGACGAACGAGGCGTCGGCGGCGGGCAGCGCGGTGTCCCCGCCCCGGACGCCGCCCCCCGGGCCACCGGGACCGGCGTCCGGTTCGGGCCGCGCGAGAGCGGGGTCGCCCTCCAGGATGAGCCGCTGGAGCCTGCGGGTCCCCGGACCGGGCTCGATGCCCAGCTCCTCCACCAGGGTCTGCCGCAGCCGCGCGAACACCCGCAGCGCCTCGGCCTGCCGCCCGCACCGGTACAGCGCCACCATCAGATGCGCGTGGAACTCCTCCCGCAGCGGGTACTCCGCCGCCAGCTCACGCAGTTCCGGTACGAGTTCCCGGTGCATCCCGAGGTGCAGCTCGGCCCGCACCCGCTCGTCCAGGGCCGTGGTCCGCGCCTCGTCCAGGCGTACGGCCGCGCCCTCCAGCAGCGGCCCGTGCGGGATGTCCCCGAGCAGCGGCCCCCGCCACAGGGCGAGCGCCCGGCGCTGGAGACCGGCGGCGGCGGCGAAGTCCCCGTCGTGCAGGGCCCGGTGGCCGCGCCCGGACAGGTCGAGGAAGGCGGTGGCGTCGAGTTCGTCCGGGGTGACCCGCACCAGGTATCCCGGGCGGCGGGTGACCAGCGTGTCCCGGCCGTGGTGCGGGTCGGCGGTGCGCAGCGCCTTGCGCAGGTGGGACACGTACACCTGGAGCGTCGTCGGGGCGGTGCGCGGCGGGGAGTCGGGCCACAGCTCGTCGATGAGGGTGTCCACCGACACGACCTCGTTCGCCCGGACCAGCAACGTACCCAGGACACCCCGCAGTTTGGCGGCCTGCGGCGCGCCGCCGCTGACCTCCAGAGGGCCCAGGATGCCGAAACGCACCGCGTCCATGGCGTCAGTAGTCCTGGACCACGCAGGTGCGGGCCTCCGCGACCGCCCACCGCTGCTGCGTCAGCGTCAGCGTGACCGGCACCGAGGGACGCCCGTCGGCGTCCCGCCCCAGCGGACCGGCCACCGCGACACAGCGCAGCGGCAGCGCCCGCTCCGCCTGCCCCCGGAAGTGCACCTGGCAGCCCTCCAGCGTGCTGCGCTCCGCGTCGAGCCCGTGCGCGCGGCCCGCCGCGAGCAACGAGCCCTGGCGCAGCGCCTCCAGCAGATGCAGCCCGGAGAACTGTCCCCGCTGCCGCTCGTCCGTGGTGTCGAACACCGGGCTGACCCGCTCGGACAGCACCCAGCTGCTGATCCGGCCGCGCGAGGCGTCGACGGGCTCGCTGACCACCACGTTCCGGCCGGCACGCCGGCCCACCTCGGCGGGGTCCGCCGGGCGCGGCGGCCCGTCCGGTGCGTCGTTCAGCTCGGGCACGGCCCGCATCGCCTGCCGGGCGTGCGCCACGTGCTTGCGGTACAGCTTCGGCATCAGGAAGACCATCCCGGCCGAACCGACGGCGCACGGACGGCCGTCGATCACCACGTCCAGATGGAAGTCCAGCCCGCGCGGCACCTCGGCGACCACGTTCGCCGGCCTGGCCCTGATCCGCGTCTCCATGACCACACCCCGCCCGCCCGGGTCCGTGCGCCAGGCGGAGAGATCCGTGAGGTCGAGGGCGAAGCGGTAGAAGAGGCCGGGGCGGTCCCCGGGCACGCCGAAGTAGCGGTGGCCGACGAGTTCGCCGACGTCCCGGACGCTCCCGGTGGCGATCTGGAGGTCGTGGAAGCGGCCGGGGCCGTCGTTGAGAAGTGGATGGGCCACGGGCGTCTCGCCGACGAGAGTGAAGAACTCCTCGCCCGGACTCGGCGCGTCCAGGCCGTAGTAGGACCGTGCGGCGGGGCGGTGGATCAGGTGCTGGGCGACCCCCGTGCTCCCCGCGCCGCTCGCAAGTCCGTGGATGGCGGGAGCCGAGGTCGTGCCGTTGTCGACTGTCATGTCCCTCTCCTTCTCTCAGCACATGGTGAAGCGCTGTGACAAGCCCCAGCCACCCATCTCCGTTGGCCACAAAGTGCATGGCATGAAAGTGCGTCCAGATACGCCTGAGGCTTAAGCGATGTCCATGGAGGGTGGGCGACGCTGTGCCGCGACAGCCCCGCCGGGGGACATCCCCCGCGCTCTCGGCGGGGCTTTCCCAGGAAGGCACCGCGATGGCCCTCACCGACACCGGCGACGACCGTTCCGCCCCGCCCGGCCGCGCGCGCGAAGCCGCGCCCGGTCAGCCGGGCTCCGCGGGTGCCGGCGGTCCTTCCCGCCGGGTGCGGTTCGGTTACGCCTCCGGCTCGCTGGTCTCGGGGACGTTCACCACGCTCCCCGGCCTTCTCCTGCTCCCGTACCTCACCGACACGCTCGGGGTCGGTGCCGCGCTGGCCGGGGCGGTCGTGTTCCTGCCCAAGGCGTGGGACGTCGTCCTCAACCCGTTCGTCGGCCGCGCCAGCGACCGCACGCGCACCCGCTGGGGCTCCCGCCGCCCGTACGTACTCCTGGGCGGCCTCGTCATGGCCCTGGGGTTCGCCCTGACCTTCGCGGGCCCGCTGCCCGGCTCGGCCGGTGCCTGGTTCACCGGCGCCGGATACCTGCTCACCGCGACCGCCTTCGCGTTCTTCCAGGTGCCGTACGTCGCCATGCCCGCCGAACTCGCCGACCGCGAGGAGGACCGGATGCGCCTGGTCGCGGGCCGGGTCGCGGTCATCGGGATCGCGGCCCTGGTGACCGGCGCGGCCGCCCCCGCCCTGGTCGACGCGGGCGGCGGGGGACTCACCGGACACCGCTGGGCCGGCGCGTTCGGCGCGGCGGTCGTCGCGCTGGGCGCGCTGTGGACCTTCGCGGGCACCCGTTCGACGAGGGGCGCGACGCATACGACCAGGGGTGCCACGGCCGGCCGCACGGCGCGCGGCGCCACCGGTACGCCGGCGACCGCCACCGCCGGCACTGCGACCGGCACGCCCCGCGTACCCGCCGCCGAGCCCACCCTGCGCGAACAGTTCGCGGCGGCCCGCGCCAACCCGCCCTTCGTGGCACTGCTGCGCTGCGTGGTCCTCCAGTCCGTGGCGACGGGCGTCCTGCTCGCGGGCGCCCCGTACTTCGCCGACCACGTCCTGCGCGACTCCTCGGGCGTCGGCGCGCTGGTGGCCGCGTTCGTCGCGCCGAACCTGCTGACGATGCCGCTGTGGTCCCGGCTGCGCGGCCCGCGCGGATACGCCCTGGCCTCCGCCCTGTTCATCGCCGGCTGCCTGCTCTTCCTCGCCTCCCCGTTCCTGCCCGAGGGCGCGGTCCTGGTCACGATGGCCCTGGCCGGCACGGGCCACGCCGGCCAGCTCCTCTTCCTGTACGCGATGCTCCCGGACTGCGTCGCCCGCGACACGACCCGGACCGGCCGTCGCCAAGGGGGCGTGCTCTCCGGGGTGTTCACGACCGCCGAGGGCCTGGGCGTGGCCATCGGCCCGTTCCTCTACGGCCTGGTCCTCCAGCTCTGCGGCTATGTCTCCTCCGGTACGGGAGACGCCGCCGAGCAGTCCCTCACGGCCCGCGTCGGCATCCTGGCCGGCTTCGGCGCCCTCCCCGCCCTGGCGGCCGTGGCGGCGGTCCTGCTGCTCAGGTCGTACAACCGCCCCTACTGAAGCCCCCTAGGCCACATAACGGGTAGGCGCCACCGCGTCCCCGCAGCATGATGGGCACGGTCATGACGCGCGCATCGGGGGGTGGCAATCGTGACGTACACACAGGACAGGTACAGCACACAGGTCGGCTTCGGCCCGGACGTACGCGAACTGATCGCGGACGCCCTCGTCCCCGGCGAGCCCGCCCTCGTGGTCCGGGTGGGCACCTACGTCGTGGACCCGCCCTTCTTCGGCAACGGTGACATCGGCCGGGTCGCGGTCTGCGGCGCCGTCAACGATCTGGCCGCCACCGGGGCCGACCCCCGCCACCTCGCCCTCGGCATCGTCCTGGAGGCGGGGCTTCCGCTCGACCTGGTGCACCGGCTGACCGCGTCGGTCCGGGACGCCGCGGCCGAGGCCCGGGTCACCGTCGCCGCCGTCGACACCCAGGTCGTCCGCGCGGGCGAGGCCGACCGGGTCTACGTCACCGCGACCGCCTTCGGCGAGCGGGAGGGGCCCGAACTCGGCCCGGACCGGGTCCGCCCCGGCGACCGCGTCGTGGTGACCGCCCCTCTCGGCAACCACGCGGCCCACCTGGTCTCCCTGCGCGACGGCCTCGGCTACGAGCACCACGTCCCCAGCGACTGCGCCCCCCTCGCCGGCCTCCTGCGCACGGTCCGCGCGGACCTCCACCACGCCCGGCCCGTGGCCAACGGGGGCCTCGCGGAGGTACTGCGCCGGACCGCCGCCGCCCGGGGCCTGACCCTGCGCGTGGACGAGGCCGCGCTGCCGGTCCGCTACGAGGCCCGGGTGGCCCTCGCCACCCGGGGCCTCGCCCCCCTGGACGCGGCCTGCGCGGGCTGCCTGTGCCTGTTCGTCCCCCCGGAACGCACGGACCCGGTGCTCGCCGCCCTCCGCGCCCACCCCCGGGGCCGGCACGCCACCGTGATCGGCGAGGTGACGGCCGACCCCACGGGCGACGTCGAGTTCCTCACCCCGGCCGGCCCCCACCCCGGCACGCCGAGCGCGGGGCCGCTGCCGGAGCGGCTGCTGTGACTCCCTCCGGTCACCGACCCTCCGCCGCGGCCGGGGCCGGCGCGGTCCGCGGGGCGGTGGCCGGGTGGCGCCGGGCGGGCATGCCGGTCGTCGGGTTGGCCACGCCCCAGGCCGCGCCCTTGCAGACCAGCTCCTTGTAGACGGCGGCGATCCGGCCCGTCAGGACCCCGCGCACCGAGCGGTCGTCGGCGGTGACGTACTGGATCAGGCCGTCCTTGCGGCCCAGTGAGACGCACTGGTTGAAGTAGCGCAGCGGGGTGTGCGGGAGCTTGCGGCCGGTCAGCCGGGCGGCGAGGGAGTCGGCGGCCTGCCAGGCGGTCGGGATGCCCGAGGCGCAGGACATCCGCAGCGGCTTGTCGCCGGGGCCCGCGACCAGGGCCGCGTCGCCGATGGCGTACACGTCGGGGTGGGAGACCGAGCGCATGGTCGTGTCGACCACGATCCGGCCGGTGCCGTCGGTCTCCAGGGGGGTGGCCGCCGCGAGCGGGTGGACCGCGAAGCCCGCCGTCCACACGGTGACCGAGGCGGGGAACGAGGTGCCGTCGGCCGTGGTGACGTGGCCGGCCCCGACCTCGGTGACGGCGGTGTGCTCGTGGACGGTGATGCCGAGCCGGTCGCACACCTTGCGCACGTGCCGGCGGCCGGCCGGGGACAGCCAGTCGCCGAGCGCGCCGCGTGCGGCGAGCGCGATGTCCAGGTCCGGGCGGGCCTCGGCGAACTCGGTGGCCGCCTCCAGACCGGTCAGTCCGCCGCCGACGACGACCACGGACCCGCCGGGCGGGAGGGCGGCCAGCCGGTCGCGGAGCCGGAGCGCGCCGGGGCGGCTCGCGATCTCGTGGGCGTGCTCGGCGGTGCCGGGGACGCCCTGGGGGTTCCAGGCGCTGCCGAGGGCGTAGACGAGGGTGTCGTAGGCCAGCTCGCCGGGGCCGTCGGGGCCCTGGACGGTGACGGTCCTCAGGCCGACGTCCACAGCGGTGACCCTGCCGACCCTCAGTTCCACGCCGGTCCCGGCGAACATCTTGCCGAAGGGGCGCGGGGTGAGTTCCTGGCCCGCCGCGAGCTGGTGCATGCGGACGCGCTCGACGAAGTCGGGCTCCGCGTTGACGAGGGTGACGGTGGCGTCGTCGCGGTGCAGCCGCTTGGCGACGCGGCCTGCGGCGATGGCTCCGGCGTAGCCGGCTCCGAGGACGATGATGCGGTGCTGCATGTGCCTGCTCCTGTCTCGCGCGGTTTCGCCCCTTGAACCGGACAGCCCGCGATTCCCTGACACAGAAGTGATGTGACCTGCGTCACATGCCGCTCAGAAGGCTGTGAGCAGCGGCTTCCCGTGTTCCATGGCCGCCCACTGCCGGGTCGCCCGTTCGAGCTTGTCCGGGTTGGCCTGGTTGCGGAACGAGTGGATGCCCTCGGGGGTGACCTCCAGGCACATGACGCCGATGACCCGCTCGCCGACGGCCGCGACGACCGCGGTGGAGCCGTTGGCGCTCGTGACGTACAGGCCGACGGAGCCCCCGGTGACGGCGGTCTTGGCCTTGCCCGGCTTGAGCAGCCCCCGCATGAACGTCGCGACGGCCTTCGCGCCCTCGAACGGCTTGGTGCGGGCCGGCACCTTCCCGCCGCCGTCCCCGACCGAGAAGGCGTCCGAGGTCAGCAGCTTCACGAGCGGTTCGGTACGGCCGCCCGCGGCGGCGAGCAGAAACTCCTCGATGACCCGGCGAGCGGCGGACTCGTCCACCTCGGTGCGCGTCCTGCCGTCCGCGATGTGCTTCTTCGCCCGGTGGTGGACCTGCTGGACGGCCGACTCCGTGAGGTCCAGGATCTCGGCGATCTCCCGGTGCGGATAGCCGAACGCCTCGCGCAGCACGTACACCGCCCGCTCGCGCGGGGCCAGCCGCTCCATGAGCGTGAGCACGGCGTACGAGACCGACTCGCGCTGCTCGGCCGTGTCTGCGGGGCCGAGCATGGCGTCCCCGGCGAGCAGCGGTTCGGGCAGCCACTGCCCGACGTACGTCTCGCGCCGGGCGCGGGCCGAGGTGAGCTGGTTGAGGCAGAGGTTGGTGAGGACCTTCGTCAGCCAGGCCTCGGGGACCTCGATCCGCCCGGTGTCGGCGGCCTGCCAGCGCAGGAAGGTGTCCTGCACGGCGTCCTCGGCCTCGCTCGCCGAGCCCAGGAGGCGGTAGGCGATGGCCTCCAGGCGGGGCCTGGCCGCCTCGAACCGGTCCACGTCCTGCACCGTCAGGTCCATGCCCGGGATAGTAGTCGGCGCCCCTTGTCAGTGCCCGCCCGTAAGGTGCGCGCATGGACTGGCAGTGCACCGGCCTCAGGTGGCCCGAGGCGTCCGGCGGCCCCGCGCTCGGCTGGCGCAAGGGGACACGGACGCGGGCGAGCGCCCTGGCGTACGGGACGGAGTTCGGCCTCCGGGCGGCCGGTGAGCGGCGCTGCGCCGGGGCCCGGGGCCACGCCTGCCCGCTGGGGGCCGTGGTCCCGGCACACAGCACGGGCGGGCGCTGCCCCGAGTGCGGGCGGCTCGACCGGGCGCATTCGGTGGCCGCCGACACGATCCCGGACGACCCGCGCACGTACCGCGTGTACCTGGCCTGGTTCGGGACCGGGATGGTGAAGGTCGGGATCACCGCCGAGGGGCGCGGCGCGGCCCGGCTGCGGGAGCAGGGGGCGGTGGTCTTCAGCTGGCTGGGGCGCGGCCCGCTGATGGCGGCGCGCCGGGTCGAGGAGCTGCTGCGGGCGGCGCTCGGGGTGCCGGACCGCATCCCGTACGCCCGCAAGCGGGCGGTGCGGGCGGAGCTGCCGGACGAGGCGGTACGGGCCGCCGAGGTGGCGGAGCTGTACGGGAAGGCGGCGGCCCTGGAGGGCGGCGGCTGGCCGGAGGCGCTGGAGCGGCTGCCGTTCGAGGCGGTCGACCACGCGGGGATCTTCGGGCTCGGGGCGGTGTCCGCGCCGGGCAGGGCGGTGACCGGCCTGGCGGACGGCGGCACGGTCGCGGGCCTGCTGGTCGCGGCGGCCGGACCCGACCTCCACCTGGACACGGGCGCGGACGGCGTCGTCGTCCTCGACACCCGGCTGATGACCGGCTGGACGCTGGCGGCGGCCGGCGCGGACGCCGGGGTGAGCGTGCCGGCCGTCGCGCTGGGGGGCGGGGCGGCGCAGGACGGGCTGTTCTGAGAGGCTCGGCCGTATGGGTGACGATCACGACGACGTGGTGCGCTTCTGGCAGCGGCTCGGGCTGCCCGGGATCATCGACGTCCACACGCACTTCATGCCGGAGCGGGTGCTGCGCAAGGTCTGGGCGTACTTCGACTCGGCGGGCCCGCTGACCGGCCTGGAGTGGCCGATCACCTACCGGCACGAGGAGGACGAACGGCTCGCGCTGCTCCGCTCGTTCGGCGTGCTCCGTTTCACCTCGATGCTCTACCCGCACAAGCCGTCGATGGCTGCCTGGCTCAACGCCTGGGCGGCCGATTTCGCCGCCCGGACCCCCGACTGCCTGCACACCGCGACCTTCTTCCCCGAGCCGGAGGCGGAGCGGTACGTACGGGAGGCCGTGGAGGCGGGGGCGCGGGTCTTCAAGGCGCACCTCCAGGTCGGCGCGTACGACCCGAACGACCCCCTGCTCGATCCGGTCTGGGGCCTGCTCGCGGAGGCCGGCGTCCCGGTCGTGACGCACTGCGGCTCCGGCCCCGCCCCCGGCAAGCACACCGGCCCGGACCCCATGGCCCGCGTCCTCGCCCGCCATCCCCGCCTCCCCCTGATCGTGGCGCACATGGGGATGCCGGAGTACGCCGAGTTCCTGACGCTCGCGGAGACGTACCCGGAGGTCCGGCTGGACACGACGATGGCGTTCACGGACTTCACGGAGGAGTTCTCCCCGTTCCCGAGGGCGGCGCACGGGCGGCTCGCGGCGCTCGGCGACCGCGTCCTGCTGGGCACGGACTTCCCGAACATCCCGTACCCGTACGCCCACCAGCTGCACGCCCTGGAGCGGCTGGGACTCGGTGACGACTGGCTGCGGGCGGTCTGCCACGACAACGCGAAGGCGCTGTTCGAGATCTGAGCGGGGCCGGCGGGGCGGTGGACAGTGACCTACTTTTGAAGTACCTTCCAAGTTATGACCCTCATGTCGGCTGAAGCGAACTTCTCGGAGCTGATCCAGAAGCCGAAGGACACGGTCGCCCGGATGCAGGAGACCCACAGGAAGGGCATCACCCTGCATCGCAGGGACGACGAAGACCTGTACCTCACGACTGCGGCACGCGCTGCCGCGGCCGCAGAAGTGGTGGACTCGACGACGCGCATGTTCATGGCGCTGATGAAGAGCGACCCCAAGGCGGTGTCCATGCTGACCAGGGTCTTTCCCGAGGCTTTCCCCTGGGTCCGCTTTCTGCCCGATGCGGCCGTGCGGGAGTTCCTGATCGAATTCATGGAGACCGCGCGCGCCGCCTCGGACCTCGGAACCGTCGATCCTCTGGCCCCCCTCATCGCCTCCTGGAAGTCCACGGCGGAGATCCACTCCGACCCGGCGCTTCGCTCGAAGTTGCTCGAACCCGTGGAGGACGACTTGGGACCTGTGGAAGCTCCGGCTGCCGAAGCCGAGTGAGGTATCGCCCACGTGCCACCGAAGAGGGGTGACTCGGTCGCGCCGCCACCCGGCCGCGACGAGTTCGAGATCAAGTACGCCACCAAAGAGGCGGTCGACGGGTGGCGGGAACTCGGTAAGCAGGCGCCCGGCAACACGAGGGCGGCATGGGAGGAGATGCGGACCAACCCGGCTCCTTCGCCCTCGACGGAACGACATCACCAGTTGAAGTTCGACCTGGCTACCGCGGTCTACAACGGGCGTGAGCTGCCTCAATGGCAGATCGAGGTCACCGGCGGTGGCCGCGTCTGGTATCTGTACGACGAAGAGAAGAGGGTCTGCTGGTTGAAGGTGGCCAGGACTGGCCACCCGAGGCAGACCGACAGGTAACGCACCGCTCGCGTCAACCGGCAGGACTAGGTGAGCGAGTCAGGAGCCCCGACCTCCGCTCGTGGCTTTCTCAGGAAATTCACAGAAACGGACAAGGACTCTCTCAGAGCCGGCTCGCAGGCTTGCCGTCATGACGACGACCTCGCCCCAGGGGCGTACCGAACTGCTCAGGCCGGACCGCACCCCCGTCCGGGTCCTGGTCGTGGACGACGAGGCCCCGCTCGCGGAGCTGCTGTCCATGGCGCTTCGTTACGAGGGCTGGGAGGTGCGCAGCGCCGGGGACGGCGCCGACGCCGTGCGGACGGCCAGGGACTTCCGGCCCGACGCGGTGATCCTCGACGTGATGCTGCCCGACATGGACGGCCTCGCCGTCCTCGGCAGGCTGCGCCGGGAGCTGTCCGACGTGCCGGTGCTGTTCCTGACCGCGCGGGACTCCGTGGAGGACCGGATCGCCGGGCTCACGGCGGGCGGCGACGACTACGTCACCAAGCCGTTCAGCCTGGAGGAGGTCGTGGCCCGGCTGCGCGGCCTGATCCGGCGTTCGGGCACGGCGGCGGTGCGCAGCGAGTCCCAGCTCGTCGTGGGCGATCTGATGCTGGACGAGGACAGCCACGAGGTGAGCCGGGGCGGGAAGAACATCCACCTGACGGCGACCGAGTTCGAGCTGCTGCGGTTCCTGATGCGCAATCCGCGCCGGGTGCTGAGCAAGGCACAGATCCTGGACCGGGTCTGGAACTACGACTTCGGCGGCCAGGCCAACGTGGTCGAGCTGTACATCTCCTACCTGCGCAAGAAGATCGACGCGGGCCGCACGCCCATGATCCACACCCGGCGCGGGGCGGGATACCTGATCAAGCCCGGTGAGTAGCCGCGCGGGCCGGCCCTGGACGCTGCGCACCCGCCTCGTGGTCTCGGCGGTGACCCTGATCGCGGTGGTCGCCGCCGTGATCGGCTCGGTGACCGCCATCGCCTTCCACAGCTACATGTACGGGAAGCTGGACGACCAGCTGCGGGACATCGCGGTCCGCGCGGAACGCGTGCCGGGCGCGCCGGGCCCGGGAGGCCCCAAGAGCCCGGACGGCGCTTCGGACCGCGACCCGCTCGCCTTCATCGGCATGGGCGGCCAGCCCCTCCGGACGTTCGGCGCGCTGGTGGAGGACGGCGCCATCGCCGACTCCGCGGTGGTGAAGGACGGCGGCCCCGACGCCGCCGAGAACACGCGGCCGCTGACCGGGGCGCAGCAAAAGGCCCTCACGGCGGCCGGTGTCACCGCGGACAACAGCGCGCACGACGTCGAGCTGCCCGGTCTGGGCGGCTACCGGGTACGGGCGGTGCCCGCGGGCGACGGCGGGTCCGTCCTGGTCGGCATCCCCACCACGGAGGTGAGCCGCGCGCTGGGCACCCTGATCCTGGTCGAGGTCTGCGTGACCGGCGCGGGGCTCGTCGCGGCGGGGATCGCGGGCGCGGCGATGGTCGGGGTGGCTCTCCGCCCCCTGCGCCGGGTGGCCGCCACGGCGACCCGGGTCTCCGAACTCCCCCTGCACAGCGGCGAGGTGGCCCTGTTCGAGCGGGTCCCGGAGGCCGAGGCGGACCCGCGCACGGAGGTCGGCCAGGTCGGCGCGGCCCTCAACCGGATGCTGGGCCACGTCGGCTCCGCGCTGGACGCGCGGCAGCGCAGCGAGACGCGGGTGCGCCAGTTCGTCGCGGACGCCAGCCACGAGCTGCGCACCCCGCTCGCCTCGATACGCGGCTATGCCGAACTCACCCGGCGCGGCCGCGAGGAGACGGGGCCCGACACCCGGCACGCGCTGGGCCGTATCGAGTCCGAGGCGCAGCGCATGACGGGCATGGTCGAGGACCTGCTCCTGCTGGCCCGCCTGGACGCGGGCCGCCCGCTCTCGTGCGAGAGCACCGATCTCTCGCCGCTCGTCGTGGACGCGGTGAGCGACGCCCGAGCCGCGGACCGCGCCGCACACCACTGGCGGCTGGACCTCCCCGACACCCCGGCCACCCTCCACGCCGACCCCACCCGTATCCAACAGGTCCTGGTCAACCTCCTGGCCAACGCCCGCACCCACACCCCACCCGGCACCACGGTCACCACCCGCGTCCTGGCGGCCCCCGGCAACCCGTGGGTCACCCTGGAGGTCCAGGACAACGGCCCCGGCATCCCGCCCGACCTCCTTCCCCACGTCTTCGAACGCTTCGCCCGGGGCGACGCCTCCCGCTCCCGCAGCGCCGGCTCGACGGGCCTCGGCCTGGCCATCGTCCAGGCGGTGGTGGCGGCGCACGGGGGCGGCACGGAGGTCCGTTCGGTCCCGGGGGAGACGGTGTTCGCGGTGCGTCTGCCGGCGGAGCGGGAGGATGCGGACGGCCCCCGCCGGGTGGCGGGGGCCGGGCACGCGGGGTAGCCGGGCAGCACATCCGCCGGGCCACCGCCCGCTCAGTGGCTGTCGGTTCTCCTTTCGAGGCGGGTGCCGTCGCGAAGGGTGATCGACATCAGGTCGCTGGGGGCCTCCAGTTCCAGGCGGTGCCAGCGGCCGCGGGGGACGATCACGGCGGTGCCTTCCCGCAACCGCACCACCTCCTCGGGGCCTCCGGGCGCGTCGGGACGGAAGTGGAGGCGGACACCGCCTGTCAGGCAGCAGACGGCCTCCTCGGCCTCCGGGTGCGTCTCCCAGTGGTCGGCGTGGACGTCGGCGTCGGTCTCCACGTGGAACGCGGCGATCTGCCAGGTGCCGGAGCCGTCGCCCGTCATCTGCCGTGCGGCGGCCCGGACATCGCCGTCGGGGCCGAAGTGCAGTGCGGAGGCGAAGAGGTCGATGGGGGTGGACGTCATGACGGTGTTCCTTCCAGCTGGTTCTCTGCGGGTGCGGTGGACTGCGGGAGAGGTACGACGGCCCGGCGGCGCGGCAGCACACCGATCGCCACGACCGCCGCGAGCAGGAAGAAGGCGGCGGCGACGGCCAGGCCCAGGGCGTAGCCGTCGTTGAGGGCGGCGGGTTCGGTGGCCGCGCCGGTGTGGTGCGCGGCGAGGGTGGCCAGGGCGGCCAGACCGATGGAGCCGCCCAGTTGGCGCGAGCTGTTCATGAGACCGGAGGCCATGCCGGCCTCACGCGCGGCGACGCCGGTGGTCGCCGCGGCGGCGACCGGGGCCAGGACCAGTCCGGCGCCGACGCTGGTGACGAGGGAGGGGCCGAGCACGTCGGTGAGGAAGCTGCCGTCGGGGCTGATGAGGGCGAACCAGGCCAGGCCCGCGGCGGCCAGCAGGGCGCCGGGCACCAGGGACACACGGGGGGTGCGTGCCACGGTGACGCGGGTCGCGACGACGGTCCCCGCGACGAGGCCCAGGGAGAAGGGCAGGAACGCGATGCCGGTCGCCGCGGCACCCATGCCCAGGACCTGCTGCATGTACAGGGACACGAAGTAGAACGCCGTGAACTGTCCGGCCGCGGCCAGGAACACCAGCACGTTCGCCCCGGCGACCCAGCGGCTGCGCAGCAGGCCGAGGCGCAGCAGCGGTGCGCCGGACCTGGACTCCACGAGGACGAAGGCGGCCAGCAGCACGGCCGCGGCGGCGAGGGTCGTCCATGTGACCGGGGAGCCCCAGCCAAGGGTGTCGGTGCGGACGACACCGAGCACCAGCAGCCCGACTCCGCCGGTCGCCAGGACGGCGCCCAGCGAGTCCAGCCTTTCGCGCCGGGCGGGTGCCGCCCCGGCGGGCACCCCTGCGGGGATGAGCGCGAGAGCCGCCATGACGATGGGCAGGTTGATCAGCATGACCCAGCGCCAGCCCGCGTACTCGGTCAGCAAGCCGCCTGCCAGCACGCCCAGTGCGCCGCCCGCGGCGGTTACCGCGCTCCACACTCCGAGCGCGCGGACCCGCCGGGGGCCTTCGGCGAAGGTGGTGGTGAGCATGGCCAGCGCGGCCGGCGCGGCCGCGGCGGCGCCCAGGCCCTGCCCGGCGCGTGCGGCGATCAGCTGCCAGGGCGTCTGGGCCAGCCCGCCCGCCAGGGAGCACAGCCCGAAGGCGGTCAGTCCCAGCACGAACATCCGGCGCCGGCCGTACAGGTCGCAAGCGCGGCCCCCCAGCAGCAGGAAGCCGCCGAACGTGAGCGCGTAGACGTGCACGACCCACGACAGGTCGAGCGGCGCGAATCCCAGGGACGTGCGGATCGCGGGCAAGGCGACGTTGACCACGGACATGTCCAGGGCGACGACGAACTGGGCGACGGCTGCTGCGGCCAGCACGATGGCCGGCCTCTCCCGAGAGTTTCTATACATGTAAGAAAAGTTAGCGCCGGGGATGGCCGCTGTCGACACCTGGGGGATGATGGGGTGCATGCCGCAACCGTCCGCACCACGCAAAACCCTGGGCCGGCCTCCCCGTATCTCCCGTGAGGAGATCGTCGAGACGGCCCGCCGGATCGTGACCGAGGGAGGCGTGGGCCGGCTGACCATGCGGCGGCTGGCCACAGAGGTCGGCAGTACGCCGATGGCGCTCTACCACCACGTCCGCGACAAGGAGGAACTGCTCGTCCTCCTGCTGGACGACTACGCCGCCCGGACCCTCCGCCGGCCCGAACTGCCGGCCCACCCCCGCGAGCGGATCGTCGTCGCCGCCACCGCGATCCACGAGGCGCTCGCCGCCTGTCCCTGGATCGTGGAGGTGCTGACCGCCGACGACCTGATGTCCACATCCGCGCTGTGGTTCGTCGAGCAGATCGTCGACGGCCTGGTGGAATGCGGCCTCTCCCTGGACGGGGCCGTGCACGGCTACCGTTCGATCTGGTACTACACCGCCGGAGAGATCGTGGTCAGGACGACGGCGGCCCGCCGCCGCGCGGACGACGACCGTGCGACCTATCGGGAACAGGTCTTCGCCGACCTCGACCCGGCCGAACTGCCCCGCTTGGCACAGGCCGCGGACCGCTGGGCACCGCTGACCGCCGAGGACACCTACCGCGACGGTCTCCGCGCCTTGGTGGACGGCCTTCTCGCCGGCCGCTGACGACGCGCCGCCGCCGACGTCCCTGGATCATGCCGTCGGACGGTGGCCGAGGGGCCGGGGCCGGGGTGCAAGGGCCGTGGGACGGCGGCCGAGGGCCCGGGGGATACGGATGGCTGCCCCCGCAGCTCACTCCCGCGTCCGAACGTCCGGTGGAGCGGGCAACTGCCCTGCCGCCCCTCCCGCCCTCGGGCCGTCGATCCGGCACTCGACGCCGGCCGGCGGCGCGACGAACCGGCCGGTGCCGCTCTGCTGGGGCAGCCTGTTGCGGCCGAGGCGTTCGTGGGCGGCGGCGAAGTCTCCCGACACGGCGGCCGACACGGTCGACAGGTCCAGGGCCAGGGCGAAGCCCGCGATGATCTCCGCCAGCCGGACGGCGCTGCCCGGGCCGGTGCAGCCCATGAGTTCCAACAGCTCGTGCTGCGTGGGCAGATGGGTGCCGCCACCGACCGTGCCGAGTGCCAGACCGGGCAGGGTCATGCTCGCGTGGACGCCGTCCGGTGTGCGTTCGAGGAGGAAGTGCCCCGCGCCCGACTCGTGGACGCAGGCGATGTCCTGGCCGGTCGCGGCGAAGATAGCCGCCACGATGTTGGCGGAGTTCGCGTTGGACCCCAGCATCGCGCTGTGGACCGCCCCGGCCGCGATGTGCTGGTACCCCCGTACCAGCTCGTCGGGGGTGGTCCTGAGGACCCGCTCGACCACTCCGGCCGGCAGCACGCAGTCGGCGGCCACCCTGGTCCCGCGGCCCTCCGCCATGGCCAGGGCCGACGCCTTCTTGTCGCCCGACGAGTTGCCTTCGATGATGAAGGATTCGAGCGCCCCGTCCGCGAACAGCCGCGGCTGCCGCAGAAGCCACTGACACGCGTGCCACGTACAGGCGGTCGTCATGTTCTGCCCCGCCGCGTCCCCGGTGGTGTACCTGAACCTCAGGTGAACGGTCCTGCCCAGGACCACGGGTTCGATCGAGTCGAGCACGGCATGGCCGGAAACCTCCCGGACGGCCGTACGGAGTTCACCGAGGTACCGGGGCACCGCCGAGGCGAAACGGCAGGCGTCCGCCAGGCGGGCGAACGCCAATACGGGGGCACGCGTCATCGCCTGCGAGACGGCGTGCGTACTGACGCCACCCGCCATCGTGACGGCCAGCGCCCCGCGCGTCACCGACGAGACCAGAGCGCCTTCCGTGGTCGCCAGCGGCGCGTAGACCTCGCCCTGGACGTGCGTCCCGCGAAACAGCAGGGGCCCGGCCACCCCGACCGGGATCTCGACGGCGCCGACGAATCCCTCGATGTTCCCGGTCAGCCTGCCGGCGTCCAGCCGTGTGTGCTGAAGGGATTCCAGCGCCGACCGGGTCCTGGAACGGAGCCAGCCCAGCCTTCGCAGGCGCGCCGCCTCCGTGTACACCCCGCGCGCGGGCACGAACCGCCCCGGGGGACGCGGTGAACCGGGCAGGTCGGGGCTCTCTTCGGAACTCATACAGCATTCCCCTTCTCCTGCGGCGACCCGGCCCGGGTGCGGAGTTCCCGCTACCGCTCGCAGCCGGGCCGATCGGTGACCGAGCCCACAGCGACACGACGAAACGGCCCCGGCCCGACCGGCCCGGCAGTGGACGCGATGGCCCGGCAAGGGACCCTGCTTCGGACGGCCCCACGCCGCTCCCCCACCCCGACACCCACCCCCGGTCCCAGCTCAACGACACAACGCCCCATTGGTTACGCACACCCACCACATCGTGTGAACGGCCGCGCCGAGCTGCCGGGGCGCCCGTGCCCACTCACAGACGTCCCACAGCCTCACCACACACCCGTGACAGCGCGGTTGGCGAGTGTCGGTGGCATGCGAACAGAGACTCCTTGGAGCACCTTGCCGGCCCGGGACCACCTCCTGGCCGGTGCGGGCGGTGCGGCGGGTGACCCCGTGCTGGATGTGGTGGTACCCGTCTACAACGAGGAGAAGGACCTCGAACCGTGTGTCCTGCGGTTGCACGAGCATCTGGCGCGCACCTTCCCGTACGCCTTCCGGATCACCGTCGCGGACAACGCGAGCACCGACCGTACGCCCGAGGTGGCGCAGCGGCTGGCGCGGTCGTTGCCGGGGGTGCGGTCGTTCCGGTTGGAGGAGAAGGGGCGCGGGCGGGCGTTGCGTACCGTCTGGACGCACTCGGACGCGCCGGTTCTCGCCTACATGGACGTGGACCTGTCCACCGACCTCAACGCGCTGCTCCCGCTGGTGGCGCCGCTCATCTCGGGGCACTCGGACCTCGCCATCGGCTCGCGGCTGGCGCGCAGTTCGCGGGTGGTGCGGGGGACGAAGCGGGAGTTCATCTCGCGGGCGTACAACATCATCCTGCGCTCGTCGCTGGCCGCCCGGTTCAGTGACGCGCAGTGCGGGTTCAAGGCGATCCGCCGCGAGGTCGCGCAGCGGCTGCTGCCGATGGTGGAGGACACCGGGTGGTTCTTCGACACCGAGATGCTGGTGCTGGCCGAGCGGGCCGGGCTGCGCATCCACGAGGTGCCGGTCGACTGGGTGGACGACCCCGACTCCACCGTTCACATCGTGCGCACCGCCACCGATGACCTGAAGGGCGTGTGGCGGGTCGGGCGGGCGCTCGCCGTCGGCGCGCTGCCGCTGGACCGGCTGGCGCGGCCCTTCGGGGACGATCCGCGGGACCGGGGGATCGGCGGGGTGCCGGGCGGGCTGGCCCGGCAGCTCGTCGGGTTCTGTGTCGTGGGCGCCCTGTCCACGCTGTTCTACCTGGCGCTGTACTCCCTCTTCCGGCTCGGCGCCGGGCCCCAGCTCGCCAACGGGGCCGCGCTCCTCGTCTCCGCCGTCGCCAACACCGCGGCGAACCGGAGGCTCACCTTCGGCGTACGGGGCCGGGGCGGCGCCGTACGCCACCAGGCGCAGGGCCTCGTGGTCTTCGCCATCGGCCTCGCCCTGACCAGCGGTTCGCTCGCGGCCCTGGGCGCGGCGTCCGGATCGCCCTCGCACACCACCGAACTCGCCGTACTGATCGCGGCCAACCTCGCGGCGACCGTGCTCCGTTTCCTGCTCTTCCGCGCCTGGGTCTTCCCGGACCGGGCCCGGGAAGCGGCCCGGGAAGCGCACGGGGGAGCGGTACCGGCCGCGGTCTCCGCCGACACCACCACCCACCACCTGAGGAACGCCCGATGACCACGTTCGACCCCGCCTACGCCCCGGCCCGGCCGGACACGCCCCCGGGCCACGCACGGGCCGGCACCTCGCTGCCGCGCCGCGCCTGGCGCGGGCGGCCCGAGGACGCGCCCTGGGTGCGCCCGGCCTTCCTCGCCCTGCTCCTCGTCATCACGCTGACGTACTTCTGGAACCTCGGCGCCTCCGGCTACGCCAACTCCTTCTACTCCGCGGCCGTGCAGGCCGGCAGCCAGAGCTGGAAGGCGTTCTTCTTCGGCTCACTGGACTCGGCCAACGCCATCACCGTCGACAAGCCCCCGGCCACCCTGTGGCCGATGGCCCTGTCCGTGCGGGTCTTCGGCCTCGGCTCGTGGGCGATCCTGGCCCCGCAGGTGCTGATGGCCGCGGCGACGGCCGGGGTGCTGTACGCGGCCGTGCGCCGCCGGTTCAGCGCCGCCGCCGGGCTGATCACCATGGCGGTGTTCGCGTTCACGCCCGTCGCCGCGCTGATGTTCCGCTTCAACAACCCGGACGCGCTGCTCGCGCTGCTGATGACCGTCACCGTCTACTGCGTGCTGCGCGCGATGGAGCACGGCCGCACCAAGTGGCTGGTGTGGGCGGGCGTCGCGGTCGGGCTCGCGTTCCTGTCCAAGACCCTCCAGGCGTTCCTGATCCTGCCGCCGCTGGCGGTGCTGTACGCGGTGTTCGCGCCGGTCTCCGTACGCAAGCGGTTCGGGCAGCTGGGGCTCTCCGCGCTCGCCATGGTCGTCGCGGGCGGCTGGTGGGTCGCGATCGTCGAACAGTGGCCCGCCTCCTCCCGCCCGTACATCGGCGGTTCGCAGAACAACTCCTTCCTTGAGCTGACCTTCGGCTACAACGGGCTCGGCCGGATCAACGGCGACGAGACCGGCAGCGTCGGCGGCGGGGGAGGCGGCGGTGGCGGCGGTCAGTGGGGCGAGACCGGCCTCGGGCGGATGTTCAACTCCGAGATCGGGTCCCAGATCTCCTGGCTGCTGCCCGCCGCCCTGATCCTGCTCGTCGCGGGTGTCTGGCTGACCTGGCGGGGGAAGCGTACGGACACCGCCCGCGCGGCCTTCCTCGCCTGGGGCGGTTCGCTGCTGATGACGGCGGCCGTGTTCAGCTTCATGGCCGGCATCTTCCACCAGTACTACACGGTGGCCCTGGCCCCCTACACCGCGGCGCTGATCGGCATGGGCGTCACGGTCCTGTGGGAGGAGCGGGCCCGCTGGTGGGCGGGCGCCACGCTCGCCGCCGCGGTCGGGGTGACGGCGTACTGGGCGTACGTCCTGCTGGGGCGGACGCCCGACTACCAGCCGTGGCTGCGGACCACGGTGCTCGTCGCCGGGCTCGTGGCGGCGGTGGGCCTGCTGCTCGCGGCCCGGCTCGGCCGCCGGCTCGCTCTGGCCGCGGTGGTGCTCGGCTTCGCCGCGTCGCTGGCCGCCCCGACCGCGTACACCATCAGCACGCTCAACACGGGCCACCAGGGCTCCATCGTCACGGCGGGCCCGT
Source organism: Streptomyces sp. Mut1 (assembly GCF_030719295.1). Classification (NCBI taxonomy): domain Bacteria; kingdom Bacillati; phylum Actinomycetota; class Actinomycetes; order Kitasatosporales; family Streptomycetaceae; genus Streptomyces; species Streptomyces castrisilvae. The sequence goes on from NZ_CP120997.1 coordinate 4,054,951, forward strand.
CCGCCAGCGGCATGGGCGGCCCCGGCGGTGGCGGTCGCGGCGGCGGACCGGGCGGCGGCGGTGACGGCGGCGGTGACGGCATGGGACAGCCCCCGGGCCAGGGCGGCCAGCAGGGTACGAACCAGCAGGGCAACGGCATGGGCCGGCCCCCCACCGGCACCCCGCCGGGCCAGGGCACGGGCCAGAACCAGGGCACGGGCCAGGGCCAAGCACCCTCACAGAACAGCCAGAACAGCCAGAACAACCGGTCCGCCGGCGAACGCGGCGGCGCCCCCGGCGGCGGAGGCGGCGGCATGGGCGGCCTGCTCAACGGCGCGTCCGTCGGCTCCGAGGCCAGGAAGCTCCTGGAGGCGAACGCCGACGACTACACCTGGGCGGCCGCCGCCATCGGCTCGCAGAACGCCGCGAGCTACCAACTCGCCACCGAGAAGCCCGTGATGGCGATCGGCGGCTTCAACGGCAGCGACCCGTCCCCGACGCTCGCGCAGTTCGAGAAGTACGTCGAGGACGGCCGCATCCACTACTTCGTCTCCAGCGGAGAAGGCGGCGGCCAGGGCGGCGGCGGCATGGGCGGCAGCGGCACCGCCTCGGAGATCTCCTCCTGGGTCGAGAAGAACTTCAAGGAGGTGACGGTGGGCAGCGCCACGTTCTACGACCTGACCCGGCCGGCGACGGGCAGCTGACCGTCCCCGAACTCAGCGCCGCAGCTCCAGGTCGGCGACGACAGGGCGGTGGTCCGAGGCGAGCGTCTCGGTCACCGCCGCGTCGCGTACCCGGATGGTGTCCTTCGAGACGGCCACGTAGTCGATCCGCTGCACCGGGTCCTGCGCCGGGAAGGTGGGCGCGCCGGGCTCGATGTCGGTCAGGTTCTCCCACAGCGGGGCCAGCTCCGGGGCGGTGGGCGCCGCGTTGAAGTCGCCGAGCAGGATCTGCCGGACCGGGCCGCGCTCCGACTTCCGGTCCTCCGCCATGATCCGCCGGGTGTCCGCGACCTGGGCGACGCGGACGGACGGGTCGCCCCGGAAGTCGAGGTGCGTCGCGTACACATGGACCGGCAGGCCGCGCACCCGCAGGACCACCTCGCCGAAGCCGGGTCCGGGCGCCGGGACCGGGTCCGGGTCCTGGGTGGAGAGCCGGGTGATGTCATGGTTCTCGGCGCTCACTATCCGGTACCGGGACAGCACCGCCACCCCGAACTCGCGCCTCGGCTCGCCCTCGGCCACCGGGTCGAAGTCGTAGATCGGGGCGAAGGACACGTGCATCCGCAGCCGCCGGGCCAGTTCGCTCGCGAGATCGCGCCACTCGCTGCGGGCGTCCCAGTGGACGTCGACCTCCTGGAGCCCGATGACGTCCGCGTCGAGCGAGCGGAGCGCGGCTACCTGGCGGTCGAGATCGAAGACGTTGTCCATGCCGGCGCCGGCATGGATGTTGTACGTGGCGACGCGCAGCGGCACCGACTGCCCGGGACCGTGCCCGTGTCCCGCGGCTGTCGCGGGAGGCGCGAGCGCCGTCCCCAACAGGCCGACGGCCACCAGGACTTCCACCGTACGACGACGCAGTGACATATCGCTCCAACTCGGAGTTTGGGGGACATCCATGTCAGATGGTGCGCTGACCCTCGTTGCCCCTGGTGGGCAGCCGGCGCTGCGTCAGGAGCGGAAGCGGTCCGAAGTCTTCCCACAGATAATGCCCTATTGCCTGCGGCAAGTGTGCCCGTCGTGCGACTGCCGTCGGGAAGGCGCTGATCGCCCGCCGTGACGTCCACTTGAGGGAGGGCGTGTGAGGTCGGCGGCCCGCGGTCGGCGGCCCTGATGGTGGATGGCGAGTCAGGGTGTGGTTGAGCGGTTCGGGAGGTTCAGGTGGTGCGAGGGGGCCGGACCGGTTGCTCCCAGAGGCCGGCCAGGTGTGAATGGAGGACTTCGTGTGCCTCTTGCGAGGTGAGGTGGCCGATGAGGACGTGCGCGGTGAGGCCGTCCGCGAGGGCGAGGAGGGCGCGGGCCTCGCGTTGCGGATCGAGGGGCACGGCGGGAGCGGCGTCCTCGCCGGCTTCCGAGATGAGGCGGGTGAACGCTTCTTCCAGGACTGCGTAGTTCGCCCTCAGCTTTCTTGCGAGCACCTTGCTGACAGTCGCCTGCGCAACGAACGCGAGCCAGACCCTGGCCTCGGCGCGGTGCTCTTCCCGGAGCAGTGAGATCTCCGTGGCCGCGTGCCCCAGGGCGGTGCCGGCCGACTGGGCCGGGCTCCTGAGGAGGCGGGCTTGTACGCGGTCCGTGATCCGCCCACTGATGTGCCCGAGCGCGAACACGAGCATCTCTTCCTTGGTGCGGAAGCACCGCTGAACGGCGCCCATCGACACCTGCGCGCGGGCCGCGACGTCGCGAAGGGTCACACCCTCCAGCCCGCGTTCGTCGGCGAGGTGGCAGACGGCCTCGGCGATGAGTCGGCGTCGGCCCGCATGATCCACCTGTCTGGGCATGCCCGTCCCCTCCTTGTTTCACAGCGCTCCGCGTACGCGGCACTTTATGCGATGCGCTCGTATCGGTTCCAGCGTACGGTTTGGTTCCGATGCAAACGCATCGGTATGAGATGGGGAGGAAGAGCCATGCAGGACGCCCTGTGGAAGATGCCGGCCGCCGCGCAGGCGGAGGCTGTGCGCAGCGCAGAAGTCTCGGCTGTCGAACTGGTCGACAGCCACCTGGACCGGATCGCCGAGGTCAACCCGCGGGTGAACGCGGTCACACAGCTACTGGCGGAGCGCGCACGTGAGGCCGCGGCACGGACGGACCGTCGGCGGGCCGCCGGTGAAAGGCTGGGGCCACTCGCGGGCGTGCCTTTCACGGTGAAGGAGAGCACCGCGATCGAAGGCGTGCCGACCACGTTCGGCACGGCGCGCTTCCGTGATCTGGTGGCGTCGGCCGACGCGCCCCCGGTGGCACGGCTGCGCGCGGCGGGGGCCATCCCCATCGGGCACAGCAACATCCCCACCCTGATCCTGGCGGGGATGCACACGCGCAGCGAGCTGTTCGGCGACACGGTCAACCCGTGGGACCGCGGCCGGACCCCGGGCGGCTCCAGCGGGGGCGACGCGGTGGCCGTGGCCACGGGTATGGCGGCGCTCGGGCTCGGCAACGACTCCGGCGGGTCGGTGCGCATCCCGGCCCAGTTCTGCGGTGTGGCCGGGCTGAAGCCGTCCACGGGCCGGTTCCCCGCCGACCACCGCGTTCTCGGCCCGGAGGACCCCGGCCCGGCGTCCCAGATACTGGTCACCGACGGCCCGCTGGCCCGGAGCGTGGGCGACCTCCGGCTTGCTTACGAAGTGCTGGCCGGGACCGATCCGCGTGACCCGCGCGCCGTGCCGGTGCCCGCGTACGGCGAACCGCTCCCCGGGCGTGTGAAGGTCGCGGTCGTGGCGGACCCCGGCGGGCACGGCGTCCATCCCACGATTCGCGGAGCCGTCGCGACCGCGGCCGACGCACTCCGCGACGCCGGATACGACGTGCGCGAGGTGCGGGACGTGCCGCGGATGGACGAGGCCCTTGAGGCCTATGGCCGGATCACCGTGACCGAGTTCGCCCCGACCTGGCCGGTGGTGCGCAAGCTGCTCGGCAGCGGTGGGGACCGCTATATCGAGATGATGATGGAGCAGACCCCGCCCGCAGGCGCGGACGAGTTCATGAAGTTGATGGGCACCTGGATGAACATCCGCCGCTCATGGGCCGAATTCCTCGACGAATACCCGCTGTTGCTCGGCCCGGTCTTCACCGAGCCGCCGGTCGAGCCGGGGCTGGAGTCGCGTGACAGGCCGGGCAGGGACCGCGTCGGGTCGGGAATGCGTCTGTGCACCGTGACCAGCTTCGTGGGTGTCCCCGGTGTGGCCGTACCGACCGGGATGGCCGAAGGGCTCCCCTGCGGAGTGCAGATCGTCGGGCGCGCGTTCCGGGAGGACCTGTGCCTGTGCGCGGCCCAGGCGATCGAGGACCGGCTCGGAGTTCTCACACCAGTCGACCCGCGCGTGGGAGGCCGGGCTTGTTGAGCCCTTCGTGTCGTCCAGGAAGAAGCACGATCTGACACCGGTGTTCCTCAACCCCCACTCCAGGGGACGGACCGTTGCCGGATCGGCGACCGGCACCGTACCCGCGAAAAGTCGGTTGTACGCCCCATCCGGTCCTTATACGGTGTACAACTCGTTCCCTGTACACCGTATAAGAAGGTGTGGGGGCACCCGACCGACCGCAGGGAGTACGCATGACGGCGACCGACGCCGCGCAGAACAACCCGCTCGCCCGGCCGAGCCATCCGCAGCGCTGGCTGATCCTCGGCGTCATCTGCCTCGCCCAGCTGGTCGTGCTGCTCGACAACACCGTCCTCAACGTGGCGATCCCCTCCCTGACCAGGGAGTTGAACGCCTCCACCGCCGATGTGCAGTGGATGATCAACGCCTACTCGCTCGTCCAGTCCGGGCTGCTGCTCACGGCCGGAAGCTCCGCCGACCGCTACGGGCGCAAGAAGATGCTGATCGCGGGGCTCGCCCTGTTCGGCATCGGCTCCCTGGTGGCCGGGCTCGCCGGGTCGTCCGCCCAGCTGATCGCCGCACGGGCCGGCATGGGCGTCGGCGGGGCACTGCTGATGACCACCACGCTGGCCGTCGTCGTCCAGATCTTCGACGACGGCGAGCGGGTGAAGGCCATCGGCATCTGGTCGACCGTGAGTTCGCTCGGCTTCGCCGTCGGCCCGCTGATCGGCGGTGTCATGCTCGACCACTTCTGGTGGGGCGCGATCTTCCTGATCAACATCCCGGTCGCCGTCATCGGCCTGGTCGCCGTGGCCCGGCTGGTCCCCGAGTCGAAGAACGCGAGCGGTGAGCGCCCCGACCTGCTGGGCGCGCTGCTGTCCACCATCGGCATGGCCGCCGTCGTGTACGCGATCATCTCGGGCCCCGGGCACGGCTGGACCTCGGGCCGGGTGCTGCTGACCGCGTTCACCGGGGTCGCTGTCCTCACCGGCTTCGTGCTGTGGGAGCTGCACATCCCGTACCCGATGCTGGACATGCACTTCTTCCGCAACCAGAAGTTCGTCGGGGCGGTCGCGGGCGCGGTCCTGGTCGCCTTCGGGATGGGCGGCTCGCTCTTCCTGCTCACCCAGCAGTTGCAGTTCGTCCTCGGCTACGGCCCGCTGGAGGCCGGGCTGCGCACGGCCCCGCTCGCCCTGAGCGTCGTCGCCCTCAACCTCACCGGACTCGGCGCCCGCCTGGTCCCCAGGCTCGGCACCCCGCTCACCATCGCGTCCGGCATGGGCCTGCTCGCCGTGGGGCTGGCCTCGATCGCCCTGCTCGGCGGCGACGGCTACGGCGGCATGCTGCTCGGCCTGCTCGTGATGGGCGCCGGGATCGCGCTCGCCATGCCCGCCATGGCCAACGCGATCATGAGCGCGATCCCACCCGAGAAGGCCGGGGTCGGCGCGGGCGTCAACGGCACGCTCGCCGAATGCGGCAACGGCCTCGGGGTCGCCGTACTCGGCGCGGTCCTCAACTCCCGGTTCGCCGCGCTCGTCCCGTCCGCCGTCGGTGCCGCCTCACTGCCCGCCGCCCTGGCCGCCGCGGCCGGCGAGGAGGAGCGGGCGCGGATCACGGACGCGTTCTCCTCGGGCCTGGAGACCAGCATGCTCGGCGGAGCGGTGGCCGTCCTGGCCGGCGGTCTGCTGGCCGCTCTCCTGCTGCGCCGGGCCGAGCGGGGAGAATCGGACCGGGCCGACCCGGCCGCGACGGCGGCATAGCATCAGTCGGGACCACCGGACCGCGTGCCTCCGTTTCGGGGTACGCGGTACGGGGCCGGTCCGTCCGTCCCGCCGGTGAGACGAGGGAGTGCGCCATGGTGTCCGCGGCCGACCGAGTGAAGAACCCTGCCAGGACCAGCGTGTGGCTGAACACCCGGCCGCCCTCCCGCTCCCGCAGGACGGCCCAGCCGGCCGGCCTCGACCGGGAGAGGATCACCGCCGCCTCGGTCCGGCTGCTGGACGCCGAGGGCCTCGCGAAGTTCTCCATGCGCCGGCTGGCCGCCGAGCTGAACGTGACCGCGATGTCCCTCTACTGGTACGTCGACACCAAGGACGACCTGCTGGAACTGGCCCTCGACGCGGTCTACAGCGAGATCGGGCCACCGCCCGCGGACGACCCCTGGCAGGACCGGCTGCGCGCGGTGGCCACCGCCTACCGCACGCTGCTGGTCCGGCACGCCTGGGTCTCGCCGCTCGCGGGCAAGTTCCTGAACCTCGGGCCGCATTCGCTGCTGGTGACCCACACCATCCAGGACGTGATCCGCTCGACCGGCCTGCCCCTGGAGGGCCGCAGCGGCGCGCTCGCCGCGGTCTTCCAGTTCGTGTACGGATTCGGCACGGTCGAGGGCCAGTTCGCGCAGCGCAGCGCGGAGGCGGGACTCACCCAGGACCAGTACTTCCGGCAGGCGATGTCCGCGGTCGGGGAACAGCCCGAGCTGGACGAGTTCGTGGAGGACTCGCGGGACCTCATGGCCGCGCGCGGCGGCGTGGCCATCGAGGAGATGCGCGACCGGGACTTCACCTTCGCGCTGGACCTGCTGATCGCGGGCATCGACGTGATGCGCGAACGGGCCGAAGGGGAGCGGTCCCACGCGGAACGGGCTCAGTAGCCCCGTGCCGTGTCCACGGTGAGCGGCGGCACGCGCCCGGCCCTCAACTCCCGCAGGCACGCCGTGAAGTCGGTGACGATGTCGTCGTCGGCCGTGATGCCCGACGAGTGCGAGGTGATCACCGTACGCGGCAGCCGCCAGCACGGATCACCGGGCGCGGCCGGCTCGTCGGGCAGCACGTCCAGCACCGCCCGCCCCACCGCCCCCGAGCGCAGCGCCCCCTCCAGCGCCCCCAGTTCGACGGTCGCGCCCCGCCCCACGTTGAGGAACGTCGCCCCGCCCATCGCGGTGAACCGGTCCGCCCCGAAGTACCCGGCCGTCTCCGCGGTCAGCGGGAGCGCGGCGACCACCCAGCGGGCGGCCACCGGTTCGTCCGGCGCGGCGAGCGCGTCGAAGCCGGGCGGCGGTTCGCGCGGGGTGCGGGCCACGCCCACCGTCCGGATGCCGCAGGCCCGCAGCCGCGCGGCGACGGCGGAGCCGATCCGGCCGATGCCGTGCACGACGGCGGTCTGTCCGGCGACGAGCTCACCGGGGATACGGCGCCACTCGGCGCGGGCGTGCAGGGCGGTGTACTCCGGGACCGACTGGCACTCGGCGAGGATCCAGCCGAGGACGTACTGCGCGATGCGCTCGCCCATCCGGCCCACCGTCCGGGTGAGCAGCGCGGTGCGCGGCCACGGCCCGCCGTCCAGCAGGGCGTCCGTGCCGGCGTTCACGCTGTGGAACCAGACCAGGTCCGCCCCGCGCGGCGCGTCGGGCAGCGAGGCCCCCACGTAGACGTAGGGGCCGTCGCCGGGGGTACCGCGTTCGACGGGCCGGGCCGTGGCCCTTGCCAGGCCCCGCGCGGCGGTCTCGCTCACCTCGGGCCCGGCGAGGAGCCGGGCCCGGCCCAGCAGGGCGGGGGAGATCACGGGGCGAGGTGGGCGGGGAAGCCGCCCGTGGCGACCGGGCCCCAGCGCTCCGGGGTGATCCGGATGATCGACTTGCCCTGCTTCAGCATCGCCGCCCGGTACTCGTCCCAGTCGGGGTGCTCGCCGGAGATGTTCCGGAAGTACTCCACGAGCGGCTCGACCGAGTCCGGCGCGTCGATGACCTCGGCGGATCCGTCGATCTGGACCCAGGGTCCGTTCCACTCGTCGGACAGCACGATGACGCTGACCCGCTCGTCGCGCTTGGCGTTGCGGGTCTTGGCGCGCTCGGGGTACGTGGAGACGACGATCCGGCCGGCGTCGTCCACGCCGCAGGTGAGCGGGGAGCCCTGGGGGCGGCCGTCGGCCCGGGTGGTCAGCAGGATCGCCCGGTGCCGGGGCCGCACGAACGCCAGCAGGTCGTCGAGTTCCACGGCGGTGTTGGTCGCGATGTTGGGTGCCATGGAACCGACCTTACGACCGGGGAGCGTCAGACGGCGGGCAGGGAATCGCCCTGTACGGCCTGGACGTCCAGCTCGATGCGGAGTGTGGTGCCGATCGCCGAGATGCCGGCCTGGACCACCTGGTTGTAGTTCATGGCGAAGTCCTCGCGGTGCAGCTCGGCCGTCGCGCTGAAGGCGGCGCGCACCCCGCCCCACGGGTCGGGGCCGGTGCCGAGGTAGCTCAGGTCGAGGTCGATGGGCCGCTCGACGCCGCGCAGGGTCAGCTTGCCGTGCACGGTCCAGCGGTCGGGCCCGGCCGGGGTCAGCCCGCTGGAGCGGTAGGTGATCTCGGGGAACCGGTCGGCGTCCAGGAAGTCGGGCGAGCGCAGGTGCTTGTCCCGCATGCCGTTGTCGGTGTCGATGCTCGCCGCGCTGATCACGGCGTCCACGCGGGAGTTCTGGACGTCCTGTGCGATCTCGACGCGCCCGGAGAATTCGGTGAACCGGCCGTGCACGCTGGAGATCCCCAGGTGCTGCGCGACCGCCCCGACCGAGGAGTGCGCCGGGTCCAGCGACCAGGTGCCCGGCGGCGGCAGCTCCACGCCGCCCTGGCGGTTCAGCACGACCGTCCCGGCCTCGACCCGGCCGCTCGCCGTGACGAGGGCCGTGGAGGCGGCGGGGGCGTACCCGACCGCCGTCACGATCACCGTGTACGCGCCCGCGGACAGCGGGGTCTCGGCGCGTACCGCCCCGGCCTCGTCGGCGGCGGCGCGCAGCACCTGCGTGCCGGTCATGTCGGTGACCGTCACGACCGCGTGCTGGACGGCCCAGCCGTCCCGCGTCCGTACCTGTGCGCGAAGTCCCATCCCGTTCTCTCTCTCCTTGCTCAGTGGCCCGCCCGGTCCCCGGGCCGGGCCACTCAATGAGTCGGGCCCCGGGGCGGGGGCGGCAGGCCGTCCCCTGCCTGCCGTCCCCGCCACCGGGGCCCATTTCCACCGGCCGGTGCGGCGCCTCCGCTCGAAACGCCGCCCCCGCCAGGGGTCTTGTGGGTCCGTGGGGTATGCCCCGGACCGCTCGGGTTACTCGCCCGTCCTACTCACCGGGGTGGGCGAGCTCGATGTCGTGGCCGTCGACCCCGTGACCGGCCACGGTCAGGGCGCCGGCCACCGGCGGGTAGCCGGTCGCGATGACCGAGTACTCGCCCGCGTCCAGGTCGGCGAAGGCGTACGCCCCGTCCTCCCCGGTCGTCGAGTTGGCGATCACGTTGCCGGCCGCGTCGACCAGCGTGACCCGGGCGTCCGGCAGCGGGCGGCGGCTCGCACCGGCCCGCACGATGCCCTGGACCAGCGCACCGGCCCGCAGCGCGGCGTCGACCCGGGTGATCCCCTGGCCGCCGATCTCGACCGGCAGGGCCAGCGGGCGGAATCCGGCCGCGTTGACCGCGACGGTCACCGCACCGGGGACCAGCTCACCGAAGGTGAAGTCGCCCGTCTCACCGGACTTGCCGGTGGCCAGCACGTCGCCGCGCACATCGGTCACGATGACCATGGCGTCCGCGACCGGTGTGCCGCTCTCGGCGGCCCGCACGATGCCGGCGAGGCCGCTCGTACCGGAGAGCAGGATGTCGTACGCCAGCGGCTCCTCGCCGACGACCACGGTGGAGGCCTGCGGCTGGAAGCCGTCGGCGGACGCGATCAGCACGTACGAACCGGCGCCCGGGGCGTCCAGGGTGTATCGGCCGTCGTCCTGTGCGGCGGCGATGCCCAGCTGACGGCCGCCGAGCGAGATCAGCGTGACGGCGGCCCGGCCGACGGGAGCGCCTTCGGCGCCGCGCACCACACCGTGGATGGCGGTGCCGCTCTTGGCGAAGTCCACCGGGGCGTCCGCGACCGTGCCCTCGGCCGTGTCCACCGCGGTGACTCCGGCGGCTCCCTCGGCGACGGCCTCGGCCGTACCCGCGGGGACTCCGGCGAGCGCCTCGGCCTTGTCGGGGGTGTCGTTGCCGGCCCTCGTCCTGAGCGCGACCTCCTTGATGAAGATCGTGATCAGGAAGGAGACCAGCGCGGCCGGAGCGGCGTACAGGAAGACGTCACCGACGCCGTGCCCGTAGGCGGCCTCCACGACCGTACGGAAGGCCGGGGGCAGCTTGTCCAGGTCGGGGATTCCCCCGCCGCCGGTGCCGCCGTGGCCCAGGGCCGCACCCTCGGGACCGAGGTCCGCCAGGCCGGTCTTGACGTAGTGGGTGACGCGGTTGGCCATGACGGCGCCCAGCGCCGAGACACCGATCGCACCACCGAGGGAACGGAAGAACGTGACGACGGAGCTGGCCGAACCGAGGTCGGACGGGTCCACCTGGTTCTGCGTGGCGAGCACCAGGTTCTGCATCATCATGCCGATGCCGAGACCCATGACGAACATGTAGACGGCGATGTGCCAGTACGTCGTGTCGTAGCGGATCGTGCCGAGCATGCCCAGGCCGGCGGTGACCAGGAAGCCACCGCTGACCAGCCAGGCCTTCCAGCGGCCGGTCTTGGTGATGATCTGGCCGGAGACGGTCGAGGAGAGGAACAGACCGCCGATCATCGGGATCGTCATCACACCGGACATCGTCGGCGACTTGCCGCGCGCCAGCTGGAAGTACTGGCTGAAGAAGACGGTGCCGGCGAACATCGCGATGCCGACGAACAGCGAGGCGAGCGAGGCGAGCGTGATGGTCCGGTTGCGGAAGAGCCGCAGCGGGATGATCGGCTCGCTGGCACGGGACTCGGTGAAGACGAAGACCAGGGTGAGCAACACGGAGCCCGCGAGCATCACGCCGGTCTGCCAGGACATCCAGTCGTACTTGTCGCCCGCGAACGTCACCCACAGGAGCAGCAGCGAGACGGCGGCGCTGATGAAGAACGCGCCGGTCCAGTCGACCTTGACCTCGCGCTTGACGACCGGGAGCTTCAGGGTCTTCTGGAGCACGATGAGGGCGATGACCGCGAACGGCACACCCACGTAGAAGCACCAGCGCCAGCCCATCCAGCTGGTGTCGGTGATGACACCGCCGAGCAGCGGGCCGCCGACGGTGGCGACGGCGAAGACCGCGCCGATGTAGCCGCTGTAACGGCCGCGCTCGCGCGGGGCGATCATCGCGGCCATCACGATCTGGGCGAGCGCGGAGAGCCCGCCGACGCCGATGCCCTGCACCACACGGCAGACGATCAGCATGCCGCTGCTGGTCGACAGACCGGCGACGACCGAGCCCGCGACGTAGATGAGGAGTGCTATCTGGACCAGCAGCTTCTTGCTGAACAGGTCGGAGAGCTTGCCCCACAGCGGGGTGGTCGCCGTCATCGCCAGCAGCGAGGCCGTGACGACCCAGGTGTAGGCGCTCTGGCCGCCGCCCAGGTCGGAGATGATTTCCGGCAGGGCGTTGGAGACGACGGTGGACGACAGGATCGCGACGAACATCCCGAGCAGCAGCCCGGCGAGTGCTTCCATGATCTGCCGGTGTGTCATCGGCGTGCCGTCGGAGGCGTCGTGCCCTCCGTGCTTGGCGTGGCCGCCCCGCACACCACTTGGTGTGGTCGTAGCCATTTAAGTCCTTGTCCTTGCTTCTGTTACACGGGTGTACGGGTGTACGAGTCGTCCTGGCTGTCGGCCTGACGCGAGCGGCAGTCACCGCTGTGCTTCCCCGGGGCGCATCCTCCGGCGCCGCGGCAGGAGAAGCTGTCGCGCAGGCGGGCCAGCAACGTGATGAGCTGTCCGACCTCGTCGTCGGACCAGTCCTGAAGGTGACTGGCGAACATCTCGGTCGACCGTCGGTAGAGCTCGTCGAGCATTCCGTCCCCGGCGGGGGTCAGCCGCAGGATGCGGGAGCGTTTGTCCGCCGGGTCGGGGAACCGTTCGATCCAGCCGCGTTCCGTCACATGGGCGACGTGCCGGCTGGTCACCGACATGTCGACCGACAGGAGCTCGGCCAGCCGGCTGATCCGCATCTCCCCGTGCCGCCTCAGCAAGGTCAGCACGGCGGCGGACCCACCGGGGCACTCGGCGGGAAGGATGCGGGCGAGACCTCGCTTGACGGCTCCGATGGCGCTCAGCTGACGGGCCAGTTCTTCGTACTGACTCCGTTCGGCCACGGAACCCCCAGACGTCTCACCGGTCATCTTGTTGCTTAGGGCAACCATAGAAGCCGTTGGTTGCTGCAGGCAAACGAAAAGGGGCTTGCTGGAGTAAAGGAACGCAAAAGGCTGCGTAGGGTGCTGGTCAAACCCGCAGGGTCTGCGGTAGTGGGGCGTCGGGTGTGTCGCGCGCCACAGGGGTGGTGGATCGGGAGGCGGAGCCCGGGGGTTGGGCCGTTCGGCCGAGTTCGCTAGTGTCCTGCGACATGGCACACAATCCCCACGCACCGCAGGGTCCCGAGGGCTCCCACGACCCGGCCGGCAGCACCCAGATGTTCCGCGCCTTCGTCGACGAGGGCGAGCCGCAGCGCCGGCAGCAGCCCGCGGCCGTCTCCGCCTCCTCTTCCGGGCCGAGGACCGGCCTGATCGTCGGGATCGTCGCGGTGGTCATCGTGCTCGGCGCGGTCGCCTGGCTCGCATTCGGCTGACCGGTCCCCAGCTCCTCGTCCCTCGTCACTTCCAGGCGGCGGTGACGTCCCGGGTCTCGACACGCATACCCAGGGGCACCCGCCAGGCGTCCACACAGACGGTGTACGTCTTCTTCCGCGCCGCTCCCGCGTCGATCGGCGCGGGCAGCGGCGCTGTCGATTCCAGGGTCGCCCAGTCGACCCCCAGCCCGCCGATGACATGCGTGGCGAAGGTGACGGTCCCCGACCGCACGGGCACCCCTCCGCTGTTACGGAACTCCACGGTCACCTTCTCGCACCAGCGGTCGTCCGCCGCCGCCCGCACGGGCGCGCCCACATGGAGCACGGCGGGGCCGGTGGGCGCGGTGGGGCTGGTGGGGTCCGTGGGTCGGGACGGGCTCGCGGGGTCAGTGGTGCCGGGGGTGCCGTGCGGGGGTGCTGTGGTTCCCGTGGCCGGTGCGGCGGGTGAGCCGGACGGTCCGGGTGAGCTGGTCGTACGGCCGGCGGCGGACCCGGAGGCGGACCCCGGGCCACCGGGGTGCGCCCTGTCCGTGCCCCCGCCCCTGCTCGCCCCCGGCGACGGACTCGCGCCGCCGTCCCCCTTCGTACCGCTCCGGGCCCCGTCCAGCGGGATCAGCGTGACGCCGTCCGAGGGCGCGACGGCCCCCGAAGGCCCTCGACCCGGCCCCGTGGCGGCCGCGCCGAGCGCCGTATAGCCGTCGTCGCCGCCACCCGCCCCGCCGCAGCCCGCCAGCGCGCCGCCCAGGAACAGCACGGCCGCCGAGGCTGTGAGCAAGGCGCCTCGGCGGCCGGCGGTGACGCGTGTCTGACGTCGCATCGCGCCAGTGTGCCTGACGCACCGTCAGTTATGAACCCCTGCGGTCCGGTTCCGGTTCGTCGTCCGGTTCAGTCGGCGATGAGCCCTTCCCTGAGCTGGGCGAGGGTGCGGGTCAGCAGGCGCGAGACGTGCATCTGGGAGATGCCGACCTCCTCGCCGATCTGCGACTGGGTCATGTTGGCGAAGAACCGCAGCATGATGATCTGCCGTTCACGCGGCGGGAGTTTGGCCAGCAGCGGCTTGAGCGACTCGCGGTACTCGACGCCTTCCAGCGCCGCGTCCTCGTAGCCCAGCCGGTCGGCCAGCGAGCCCTCGCCGCCGTCGTCCTCGGGGGAGGGCGAGTCGAGCGAGGAGGCGGTGTAGGCGTTGCCCACGGCGAGGCCGTCGACGACCTCCTCCTCGGAGACGCCGAGCGCCTTGGCCAGCTCCGGGACGGTCGGGGAGCGGTCGAGCTTCTGGGCGAGCTCGTCGCTGGCCCGGGTCAGGGCGAGCCGCAGCTCCTGGAGCCGGCGCGGCACGCGCACCGACCACGAGGTGTCGCGGAAGAACCGCTTGATCTCGCCGACGACGGTGGGCATCGCGAACGTCGGGAATTCGACGCCCCGTTCGCAGTCGAATCGGTCGATCGCCTTGATCAGGCCGATCGTGCCGACCTGGACGATGTCCTCCATCGGTTCGTTGCGGCTCCGGAACCGCGCCGCGGCGTAACGCACCAGCGGCAGGTTGAGCTCGATCAGTGTGTCCCGCACATAGGCGCGCTCCGGAGTGTCGGTTCCCCCGGGGCCCGGAGCGGGCCCCAGTGCGGCGAGCCGCAGGAACAGGGAGCGGGACAGCGTGCGGGTGTCGATGGCTTCCGGCGAGCTGGTGAGCGCAACGGGTGCGGGAGCGCTCTTGGTGAGCGTGAGCACCTTCGAGCTGCCCTGTTCTTCGGACATGCCACCCCCTTGAGGTCGCGGACGGTCGCGGTGGCCACGACCATCGGAGGAACGCAGCCTCCACCTGAATACCGGAGGCGGGGCTGCGGCAAACGCGCTTCCCGCAGAATGTCACATGTCGGCAACACGCTGTAGTGACTTGTCGACAAGTCAAGGGGGAGTCTGTGCAGTTAACAAGGGGTGTGAGGCTTTTGGCTGACGGGAAACGCCCCGAGGACGGTCTACCCGTTCGAGCTACGCTTCGATCCTGTTTGCTGACCGAAGTCGAGCGAAACTTCGGGCCAGGAGCCTTGACACGTGCATCTGGGAGACACCCAGTTCGGCACTGATCTGCGACTGAGTCAGGTTGCTGTAGTACCGCAGCAGCAGGATGCGCTGCTCGCGCTCGGGCAGTTGTACGAGCAGATGCCGGACCAGGTCCCGGTGCTCGACGCCCGCAAGGGCCGGGTCCTCGTAGCCGAGGCGGTCCAGGAGTCCGGGCAGCCCGTCGCCCTCCTGGGCCGCCTCCAGCGAGGTGGCGTGGTACGAGCGGCCGGCCTCGATGCAGGCCAGCACCTCCTCCTCGGAGATCTTCAGCCGCTCGGCGATCTCCGCGGTGGTGGGGGAGCGCCCGTGAGCCGTCGTCAGGTCCTCGGTGGCGCCGGTGACCTGGACCCACAGCTCGTGGAGCCGGCGGGGTACGTGGACGGTGCGCACGTTGTCCCGGAAGTACCGTTTGATCTCGCCGACCACGGTGGGCATGGCGAATGTCGGGAACTGGACGCCGCGTTCGGGGTCGAAGCGGTCGATCGCGTTGATCAGGCCGATGGTGCCGACCTGGACGACGTCCTCCATCGGCTCGTTGCGGCTGCGGAAGCGCGCGGCGGCGTACCGCACGAGGGGGAGGTTTGCCTCGATCAGTGCGGTCCGCACCCGGTCGTGCTCCGGGGTGCCCGGTTCGAGGCCCTTGAGCCGGCCGAAGAGCACCTGGGTGAGCGCCCGGGTGTCCGCGCCCCGCGACCTGGCGGGCGTGACCGTCTCGTCCGGGGTCTCGGTCTCGATCTCGATCGTCCGCACCGCGCCCGGTGCCTGGGCCGACCCGGCCGGCGGCACCGTCGGCGCCGCCTGGTGGGCCGGCGCCGCCGGAGGGGTGGCCTGGGCCGGTTGATGGGTCTGGGGAGGCACTTGAGGCGCTGTACTGGCCGGCACGGTGACGCCACCCCTTCGCGGTCAACTTCGGTCAATTCATCCGTCAAAAGCGGTCATAGCATCACAAGACATGACCACTATGTGCAAGCACCCCATAGCGCCGTGTTGACCCGGCCTTGGTTTAAAACGTCTCGCCATGGCCTCATCACAAAGAAAAGCCCCTCACCGGCACGGTGAGGGGCTCGCAGGGCCGAAGCCGTCAGAACGGGTAGTCGGCGATCACCCAGGTGGCGAACTCGCGCCACTGGCCGGCGGCCGCCTGATGGTCCGGATGCTCGACGTAGCGCTTCAGCGCGGCCTCGTCGGCGACGGCGGAGTTGATGGCGAAGTCGTACGCGATCGGCCGGTCCGTGATGTTCCAGGCGCACTCCCAGAACTCCAGCTCGGGGACCTTGCCCGCCAGGTCCCGGAACGCCTGGGCACCCGCCACGACCCGGGGATCGTCCCGCTCGACGCCGTCGTTCAGCTTGAACAGGACCAGATGGCGGATCACGCGGTACTCCTAATTGACCAGCTCGGACATGAAGTCGCCGACGCCCTTGGCGGCGTCCGAAACGCCCTCGAACCCTACTTGGACCAGATCCGCGGCCCGCTCCGGGGACGTGATGATCGTGTAGAGCACGAACACGACAAGCACGTAGAGGGCTATCTTCCTCGCTTGCACCATCAGCCCCTGACTCCCCTTCGCTCCCCTGTGCGGTCGGGCGAGTCTATCCGTACGCATGCCCGTATCCGCTGGCTGTTTGCGATCGCTTGCCGAGGACCGGGGTGCGTACGGGACCGCGGCTCGAGGACCAATGACCCATTGATCGGGGCCCTTGGTCCGCTCACGTGGGGCCCGCGGCGCGCGACAATGGAGGTGAGCCCCGCGGGTCCGACGGATGCCGGGGGGCCGGGGAACAGGGCCCTTCCGTGGGACCCATGCCGTGGCCTCCCCCGACCGCGGCAAGGACCGGCAGGACCTGTCTCCCGGGGAAGCGGCTTCGTCCCCCCGATGCCGCTTCCCCTCTCCCTTCCTTACCGGCCTACTTCTCGGCCTGTTTCCTGGCCTTGTCGCCCAGCGCGTCGTAGAGGTCCCGCCTGCTGATCCCGAACGGGCGGAGCACCGTGCTCAACGTCCGGGCGGTGACCCCCTGTTCGACCAGGAGCGGGAGCAGGGGCCGCAGATCGACGTTCCACGCGGCCCGCTCCGGCGGTGCCAGGACGAACACGCCCTCGTCGTCGCTCCCGAACGACTCGACGGCCTCGGGGAGCGGCAGCCACGTCACCCCGTGCCCGAGGTCGGGCCGGCCGTCCGGAACGGCGATCCGCCGCTCACCGAAGGACCCGGCCAGCACCTCGCCGAGCACCCCGAGGTCCGCGCCCGTCGTCCGGAACACCACGGGGACCGCCGCCGAACGCAGCAGGTCCGCGCAGGGTGCCCCGGCGAGCGCCCGCCGGTCGACCCGGCCGAGCCCGACCGCGGGAGCGACCGGCAGCCCCGCCGCCAGCAGCGCCGGTACGGTCCCGGTCGCATCGCCCAGCACCTCGAACCGGGCCCCCAGCCCGGCCGCCTCGGCCAGCCACGCACCGGCCGCCTGGGAGCGGCCCTCCAGCGGGCCCGAGGTGACCGCCGCGACGACCCCGCCCTCGGCCAGGGCCGTCCGCGCGTCGTCCGGCACGCGCGCGGCGTCCAGGTCCACCGAGGCCGCCGCCGCCCGCCACAGCAGCCCGGTCCGCCCCTGCGGCTCCGGCTGGTCCCGGCGGTTCACGAGCACGAGCGGCTGACGCGGCCCCGCCTCGGTGAGCGTCAGGGTCACCTCGTTCGCCGGGTCGGCCAGCGCGGCGACGAACTCCGGGCCGAGCGCGCTCGCCACCAGCGTGCTGCGGACCGCGAAGGTGTCCGGCGAGCCGTGGTCGCTGCGCCTGAGGACCAGCCGGTCGGTCACCGCGTGGTGCGGGTTGACCACGGCGGTGCCGGTCGCCACGTGCGGCCCGGCCGCGAGCCGGACGGCGACCGGCCCGCGCAGCAGGGCCAGCTCCCGGCCGTCGAGGGCGGCGCCGACACCGATGACACAGGTCGCCCGGGGCGTGATGTCCTGCTCGCCGGTGATCTCCAGGGTCTTGGCGTGGGTCGCGCGGACGTTCTCGTGGCCCCTGGCGTGGATCTTCATGGCCTACTCACGGCTAGGTGTGCTGTCCCGTTCTTCCGATTGGTCATGGTAACCTGCGCGCCCTCTCGCGGAGTTAGCGGAGTTAACGGTATGCGGCGCCCGCGTAGACTCATCGGCATGTTCGAACATCTCCGCCATAAGCCGGGCTCTTCCTTGCTCCGTAAGCGTGAGCTCGTCATCGCTTGCTCGGCATTCCGCAGCCGCGTCAATCTGTCGAGTGTGGTGCGCACGGCGGGATGCTGCGGAGTGGAGAAGATCATCGCGTGCGGCAACGCGAAACTCGACCCGAAGATCGCCCGGGACGGTGCCGAGCACGTCGAGATCGAAATGCGCAGGAGCCTTCCTCCGGTACTGAAGAAGATGCGCGAGGACGGTTACACGATCATCGCGCTCGAACAGGCCACGCATTCCAAGAGCCTGCACGAGATCAGCTTCCCCCGTAAGTCGGTCATCGTCCTCGGGAACGAGCGCACCGGCCTCAAGGAGGACGAACTCGCGTGCGTGGACGAGTGCGTGGAAATCCCGGTCTGGGGCTTCCCGCACAGCTACAACGTCGCGACGGCCGGCGCCATGGCCATGTACGAGTACTGCAAGCAGTTCCCGACCGGCTGACGCCCGCCCCGGCGGTTCACTGCCCGGCTTCGGCGGGCCCCTCCGCGTCCGCCCCGGCCGCGACGGCCGTCAGCGTGGCGATGACCTCGGTGCTGGCCGCGTCCAGCCTGCGGGCCCACGACGACGAGACCGCCGCCGCCTCCTCGGCCCTGGTGAGCTGGAAATCGGTGACCTTCCACCCGCACGCGAGGGCTTTCGCGGACAGCACCTCGTCCACGTACGGGCGGGTCAGTTCCGGAAGGCCCTGGATGTCGCGGGGCACCGGTTCGCGCCAGATGCTGGTGCCGACCGTCGCGGTGAGCGGCGCATTCGGCTTGGCCACCGACCGCAGCCCGCTCCAGATGTCCTCGTCCCCGCGCACCAGGCCGTGGAGCAATTTCCCCCAGGGCATCAGGACCAGCAATTCATCGGCGGCCCCCAGCAGCTCGTCCGGGGCGTTCTCGACCGAGGAATTCACCAGCAGCAGATTCGGTACGCCGCCCTTGGCGGGCTTCCGCCGGCTGCGAATGCTCGTCTGTGTCATCCGCTGCCACGCCGGGTCCACTCCCACGACCAGCCAGGAGGGATTCTCCTTGGCGATGCGGTAGGACGCCCGTGCGTCGCCCGTCCCGACGTCCACGACGACCCGGGAGCTTGCCTCGACCAGCTGCTGGAATTCCCCGTCGGAGGCCTTTTCCAGCTTCTTGCCTCGCACGATCTGCATCACGGCCAGTGCTTTCTTGTCGTGGCTCCGCAAGCGTTCACCCGCGCCGAGCCGTCTGTCTCGTACGGACCGCGCGGCGACGGCCGGCCCGTGCGCCGCCCCGGGCATGATCCCCCAGCGCCGGTCCCCTTGACCAACCGGCTCCGGGCGCCCGGCATCCGGCGCCCGGACACACGCAAAACCGCCCCCGACCCGTTCGCACGGTTCGGAGGCGGTTTCTCTGCTGGCGGTAGCGGTGGGATTTGAACCCACGGTGAGTTTCCCCACACTCGCTTTCGAGGCGAGCTCCTTCGGCCGCTCGGACACGCTACCGAGAGAGAGCTTAGACCATGTCGGCCGTCCGCCGAAATCCGATACCGGACAGCACTTCGCGGACGGCCCGGGGCAGGTCAGCGGTCGCGGAAGAAGGCCGTCAGCAGGGCCGCGCAGTCGGCTTCCAGGACGCCGGGGATCACCTCGGGCCGGTGGTTGAGGCGCCGGTCGCGCACGAGGTCCCAGAGCGAGCCGGCGGCGCCCGCCTTCTCGTCCCGCGCCCCGTAGACCACCCGTCCCACCCGGGCCTGCACCAGGGCGCCCGCGCACATCGTGCAGGGCTCCAGGGTGACGACCAGGGTGCAGCCGGACAGCCGCCATTCACCGAGCGCGGCGGCGGCCCGGCGCAGCGCCAGGACCTCGGCGTGCGCGGTCGGGTCGCCGGTCGCCTCGCGTTCGTTGTGGCCCGTGGAGAGCGGCGCCCCGTCCGGGCCGAGGACGACGGCGCCGACCGGTACGTCACCGGTCGCCGCCGCGTGGTCCGCCTCGGCCAGGGCGCGGCGCATGGCCGCCCGCCACGGGTCCCGCACCGGATCGTGCGGGTGGTTCGGGTCGTACGGGTGGGGTGCTTCGGTCACCCGCGGACCCTAACGGACGGTCTCCAGGACCTCGGCCGCTCCCAGCGCGTCCGCGATCTCCGCCAGGGCGTCCGTCCGCAGCATCAGCAGCTCGGCCTCGGGGAGCCCGAGGTCGGACAGCACTCCGGTGTCACCGACCGGACCGGCCGGGACGACACCGGCGCCCGGCCCGTCCTCGTCGTCATCGTTGTTGTTGTCGGCAGTGTGCGGCTCGCCGTCCTCCGTACCGTCGAGGCCGACGAGCTCCTCAAGGGCGGCGATCGTGTCCTCGGCCCCTGGTTCGCGGCCGAGCAGCTCATCGGTGAGCAGGATCTCCCCGTACGAGGAGCGTGAGGCGGCGGAGGCGTCCGAGATGTAGATCCGGGGGTCCTCCTCACCATCGACCCGGACGACGCCGAACCAGGCGTCCTCCTGCTCGATGAATACGAGCACCGTGTCCTCGTCGACCGAGGCCTCACGGGCCAGATCCGTCAGGTCGGACAAGGTCTCCACATCGTCGAGCTCCGTGTCGCTCGCTTCCCACCCGTCTTCGGTGCGCGCGAGCAGTGCGGCGAAGTACACCGTGACTCTCCCACTGGTCTCGGGGCCAAGGGCCGGTCCGGCGGGAGGGCAGTCGGTGGTCCGGCTGCCCCTGTGTCCCGCCCATCGGAATCGTGGCAGAAACCATGGCCTCGCGAGAGCAGTTCGGCCGTTGAGTCGGCCATCAGTTCTCCCGGCCACCGTCACCAGGGGGTTTTCCGCAGGCCGGAGGGCTACCAGCGGAACGTGCGCATCCGCATCGCCTGGCGCATTCGGGCGGCTTTGACACGGCGTGGCTGGACCCGGTCGCGCAGCGCCTTCGCCTCATGGAGCTCGCGGAGGAACTGGGCGCGTCGCCGGCGGCGCTGTGCGTCGGTCTCCGGCTCGTCCGGCGCGTCCGGCGTGTCCCCGGAGGCCCTGCCCGGCTCCTCGGCGCTCTGCGTCCCGTCGGCCATCGGCTCGTCACCCCCAAGGCTGGCTACGTCGCTGGGTCCGTACGCCACCACCTTCCCTCCGAACGTGCGGATGATGCCAGCGCACGGGTACGGGAGCCGCGGCTACTGTGGAGTCATGCGGATCCACGTCGTCGACCACCCGCTGGTCGCGCACAAACTCACCACCCTGCGCGACAAGCGCACCGACTCCCCGACCTTCCGGCGCCTCGCCGACGAGCTGGTGACCCTGCTCGCGTACGAGGCCACCCGCGATGTGCGCACTGAACAGGTCGACATCGAGACCCCGGTGACACCCACCACCGGCGTGAAGCTGTCGCACCCCCGCCCCCTGGTCGTGCCGATCCTGCGGGCCGGTCTCGGCATGCTCGACGGCATGGTCCGGCTGCTGCCGACCGCCGAGGTGGGCTTCCTCGGCATGATCCGCGACGAGGAGACGCTCCAGGCGTCCACCTACGCGAGCCGGATGCCGGACGACCTCTCCGGCCGCCAGGTGTACGTCCTGGACCCGATGCTGGCCACGGGCGGCACGCTCGTCGCGGCCATCCGGGAGCTGATCAAGCGCGGTGCGGACGACGTCACCGCGGTCGTGCTCCTCGCGGCCCCCGAGGGCGTCGAGGTGATGGAGCGCGAGCTCGCCGGGACCCCGGTGACCGTGGTCACCGCCTCGGTCGACGAGCGGCTCAACGAGAACGGCTACATCGTGCCGGGCCTCGGCGACGCGGGCGACCGCATGTACGGCACCGCCGACTAGGTCCCGCAGGTCCCATTTGATCCACCCGGGCCGCGCCCCGGCGGTGTCCTCAGCAGGAGGACGGCGCCGGGGCCGGCTTCGTCAGGGCGGTCAGCGCGGAGGCGGCGGCCTGCGGCTTGCTGAACGCCTTGAACTGCGTCCCGATGATCAGGTCGACCTCCCCGTTCTTCCGGGTGTCGGTCTTGGTCAGGGCCCCCGGCAACTGGGTCCCGAGCACCGGGAACGATCCGTCGACGGCGGCCGGGGCGCCCAGCAGGAGTCCTGGCCCCGGGACCTTCTTGTCGTAGGCGGCGGTGGCGTTCCCCACCTCGCCGATCTTGAAACCGCGCTTCTTCAGCTCATCGGCGGCCGCCTTGGCGAGACCGCTGCGCGGGGTCGCGTTGTAGACGTTGACCGTGATCTTCGCGGGCCGCGGCAGCACCTTGGCGGGCGCCGAGGGCTTCGGCGACGGGCACTGCGTGCGATCGGCGGCGCTGGCCGTCTTGTCGCCGCCCGTGAAGACATCGATGAGCTGCAGCGTGCCCCATCCGGCCAGCCCGAGGGCGACCACGGAGGCGATGGCGGCGAGGACCAGTCTGCTGCGGCGGCGGGGGCGCCGCATACGGGGGTACTTGTCACCCGTGATGCGGTACTTTCCGCCCATGCCTGGGGGAGTGAGCATGCTCATGGGCGCAGCGTAGTGCGACCCGGTGATGATGCCTACTAAATGATCAATCGATCGCACCCGTCCGGGTGGGAAAACACCCGAACGAACCCCGTACGGGCCGGGCGCGTGTGCTAACCGAGTTCGAGCACGCGGGCGTGCAGCACCTGGCGCTGCTGGAGCGCGGCACGGACCGCGCGGTGCAGCCCGTCCTCCAGATAGAGGTCGCCCTGCCACTTCACGACGTGCGCGAACAGGTCGCCGTAGAACGTGGAGTCCTCGGCGAGGAGGGTTTCGAGGTCCAGCTGGCCCTTGGTGGTCACGAGCTGGTCCAGGCGGACCGGGCGCGGCGCGACGTCCGCCCACTGCCGGGTGCTTTCCCGGCCGTGGGCGGGATAAGGCTGCCCATTTCCGATGCGCTTGAAGATCACACGGAAAGCCTACCGGGCAAGGGCCACCGCCCGCAGCCATGGGCGCCACCGCACTGCGGGCAGCGACGCCACACAACAACGGCATATAGGACCGCATTCCGGAATTGCGGGGAGGGGCGGGCCGTCGCTCACCGGATCTTCGCCGCCGCCTTCGCGGCCTTGGCGGCCTGTTTGGCCTCCTGCTTGTACGCGCGGACCTCGGCGAGCGACTCCGGTCCGGTGATGTCGGCGACCGACCGGTGCGAGCCCTCCTCCCCGTACGGCCCCGCCGCCTCCCGCCAGCCCGGCGGCCGGACACCGAACTGCTTGCCCAGCAGGGCGAGGAAGATCTGCGCCTTCTGCGTGCCGAACCCGGGCAGCGCGTTGAGGCGCCTGCGCAGCTCCGCCCCGGTCGCGGCGTCGCGCCACACCGCCGCCGCGTCACCGTCGTACTGCGCCACCAGGAACTGGCACAGCTGTTGCACCCGCTTGGCCATCGAGCCGGGGTAGCGGTGCAGCGCGGGTTTGGTGGTGAACAGTTCGGTGAACGCCTCCGGGGCGTACGTGGCGATCTCGTGCGCGTCCAGATCGTCCTTTCCCATGCGCTGCGCGAGGGCGTACGGCCCGGCGAACGCCCACTCCATCGGCACTTGCTGATCCAGCAGCATGCCCACCAGGGCGGCGAGCGGACTGCGTGCGAGAAGCTTGTCCGCCGCCGGCTCCTGGGCGATCCGGAGGGTGATGTCTCGGCCTGCGTCGCTGTTGGTCATGGGCCGAATCATGGCGAGCACGGGAGGCGACGGCCAGCACAACCACCGCCGACGGACCGGTTTGCAGCCGTTTGCCGCTGTGCCGGTCACCCTCGGCCGGCGACGGGCGTTCAGGTCCGCACGGGTGTCCGGTCCGTCGCCGCCTCCGTGGCCGGGTCCGGGGCCGGCTCGGTGGCCGGTGCCCGGCGGGTGGTGCGGCGGTCGGCCTGCGCGAGGTGGGCGATCACATGCGAGTGAAAGCGGTCCACGGCGTTGTCGACACTGCGGATGAAACCGGACTCGGCGTTGCCGCGCGTGGCGCCCATGCCCTTGAACAGGGAGAGCCGGAATCCCGTGATCCGGCTGCCGTCCCGGGGGAGCACGTCGCCCGGTTCCGGACGGAGGCGCTCCAGCGTGCCGCGCGGCCCGCTCTGGCCCTCGACCAGCGTCTCGACGTGCAGATCGGCGGGCGCCTCCGCCAGCTGCCGCATCAGACGCTTGGCCGACGTCAGCGGGTAGGCCCCCTCGGGCACCGGGATCTCCACCGAGGTGCGCAGCTTCCCGGTCCGCAGGTCGGCGACGATCGTGATCGTGCCGGGCGAGCCGTCGACGCGCAGCTCGGCGGCGAGGCGCCCCTCCTCGCACAGCCGGTCGGCGAGCGCCGCCCGCCGCGAGAGGGCCGTGGAGCCGCGCTGGGTGCGCTGGACCGGCAGCGCCTTCTGGCCCAGCTCACCGCCGAGGCGCAGACAGACCTGCCGGATGAGCCGCTCCCAGCTCTCCACGACCTCCACCGCACGCGGGTCGCCCTGGCTGAGGGTCTCCTCGTCGATGCCGTTGCGCACGGGCACCCAGGACGGGCCCATGTTCTGGAAGCCGTGGCAGCCGGAGTTCTCGTGCTGGAGGTAGTGCAGGAGCTCCTGGAGGAGCCAGGCGTGTGCGGCGTTGCCGACGCCCTCGTGCCGGATCAGCATCTGCGCCTGGTGCGCGACCTCGGCCCAGGACAGGTGCCGCAGCGCGACCTTGTGCTTGCGCCGCCCGTCGGTCTTGACCTCGACCAGCGGGCTGCCCTCCAGGGCCACGTCGTTGGACAGCGTGATCACGGCCTCGTAGCCCCGGCGCGCGGCGATGTCCATGTAGTTCTGGACCTGCTCCGTCCTCAGGGCGTTCCCGTTGGTCTTCGTCTCCACGAGGGCCGTCCACAGCTTCCCCGCCCGCTCCACCCGGATCACCCCGTCGGGGCGTTTGGGGGTCTCGCCGTGCGGGAGCGAGACCTCGGTGAAGGTCTGCATGCGCCCGGCGGGCGCCCCGAACGCGGCGGTCAGCCGGCGGCCGAACTCCGGCACCTGCGCCATCACCGACAACAGCACGGAGGTCGCCCGTACCTCCCGCTCCTTGTCGCTCTTGAGGTTCGAGGCGGGGAACAGCCGCGCGGCCCGCCAGGCGTCGTTCTCGGCGAGCGACTTCGTGGCGACGGCCGGCAGCGTCACCTTCTTCTTCGCGGTGCGGGGCCCACGCGCCCGCTTGGGCGCGGCAGGCGCGGCCGGCCGCGTTTCCTGCGCTTCCCGCGTCTGCTGCGCGGGTACGGCGGGGGCCGACGGCGGTACGGGTGCCTCGGGCCGCTCCGCGGCGGGGAGGTCCGTGTCCGTGGCGCCGGCGGCTTCCTCGCCGTTCGTGGCGCCCTCCGCCTCGCCCTCGTCGTCCACATCGATGCCGAAGTCGGTGGCGAGCCCCGCGAGGCCGGTCTCGTACCCCTGGCCGATGGCCCGGTACTTCCACTCCGTACCGCGCCGGTACAGCTCGCCGAAGATGAAGGCGCTCTCCACCGAGGCGTCGGTGATCGAGAAGCCGAGCAGCGCCTCGCCCGAACGGTCGGCGACGGTCATCCGCAGGTCGTCCAGCTCGCCGAAGCGGGAGCCGCCGTACCGGCTCGCGGCGACGACCAGGCGTTCGACGTCCTCGGGGACGGCGGTCAGGTCGAGGCCTATGCGGTCCTCGCTGCCGCTGTCGGTCGGCGTCTTGCCGAGCAACTGCACGCTGCCGTCGGCGGCGGCCGGATTGTTGTAGTAGAAGAAATCGGCGTCGCCGCGCACCTTGCCGTTGCCGTCCAGCAGGAGCACGGACACGTCCGCGTCGCCGTCCCCGGCGGTGCTGCTCCAGCTCAGGCCGACGACGACCGAACCGGCGTCGTCGCTCAGGTCCGCCAGCCCGACGTTGGCGCCCTTGGTCATCTCTCGCATGCTGTCCCCCCAGACGCGCGGCCGCGTCGGGTCCCCGCCCTGGCAACGGCAGCAAAGTTGATCCGTGACACAGCGCAACTCGCCGCACACGGGAGAACCGTATCGCCCGCATGGACGGCAAGTGAAGGAATCGTGAACTCCGAATGCGCCCCGCACGCGTCGGGCGTTCCCGTCCCGCCGATATTCGGGACCGCGCGTGGTACGGCGATTGCTACCGTCGGTTCCGCAACCCACCGACCCCACTCGCCGGAACAGAAGGATCTCCCTGATGCATGATGCCCGCGCCCTGATTGACATGGGTGCCGAAGCGGTTCGTCGGCTCGCTCGTCGCGGTTACTCGCTGGACCTGGCCGCGCTGGAGGACCTCCAGTCCCGGCGGAACCAGAACATCCGCTCGGCCGACGAGCTGCGGGCGGAGTCGAAGCGGGTGGCGAGCGAGGTCCAGCAGACGGCCAGGCAGGGCGGTGACATCACCAAGCTGAAGGAGCGGGCCCGCGAGCTGAAGGACGAGATCCGGGCGATCGAGGCCGGGCAGGAGCAGGTGGTGGAGCAGTTGCGCGACCTCCTCCTCAGCATCCCGAACCTCCCGTCCGACGCGGCCCCGGACGGCTCCACCGACGAGGACGCGGTCGAGGTCAGGCGCGTGGGCACGCCGCCCGTGTTCTCCTTCGAGCCGAAGGACCACGTCGACATCGGCGAGGCCACCGGCATCCTCGACTTCGCTCGGGCGACCAAGCTGTCCGGCCCCCGCTTCGCGGTCACGCGCGGCGCGGGCGCGGCCCTGGAACGCGCCCTGGCGACCCTCTTCCTCGACCTGCACACCCGCCGCCACGGGTACGTCGAGCACGCCGTCCCGTACCTGGTCACCCGCAGGACCATGACCGGCACCGGACAGCTCCCGAAGTTCGAGGAGGACCTGTTCAGGACGGGGGTGGCCGACCGTGAGCTGTTCCTGATCCCCACGGCCGAGGTCCCGCTGACCAACCTCTACGCCGACGAGATCATCCCGCCCGCCGAACTGCCCCTGGCCCTCACCGCGCACACTCCGTGCTTCCGGTCCGAGGCCGGCTCGTACGGCCGGGACACCCGGGGGCTGATCCGGCAGCACCAGTTCTCCAAGGTCGAGATGGTGCGGATCGTCGACCCGGAGCGAGCCGGCGCCGAACTGGAGAACATGGTCGGGCACGCCGAGGCCTGCCTGAGGGAACTCGGCCTCGCCTACCGCGTCGTCACCCTCGCGGCCGGCGACACGGGCTTCTCCGCCCGCCTCACGTACGACATCGAGGTCTGGATCCCGAGCCAGAACACCTACCGCGAGATCTCCTCGGTCTCCGACTTCGGCACCTTCCAGGCCCGCCGCGCCAACATCCGCACCCGGGGCGAGGACGGCAAGCCGAAGCTCGTCGCCACCCTCAACGGCTCCGGCCTCCCCATCGGCCGCACCCTGGCCGCCCTCCTGGAGCAGTGCCAGCAGGAGGACGGCTCCCTGGTCCTGCCGGAGGCTCTGGCGCCGTACCTCGGCTTCCGCCGTATCGCCGCCGACGGGACACCGGAGGCGTAACGCGGTGTACGGAGCAGGCCGCAGAGCCTGCTCCGTACACCGGGAAGCGGCCGTGCCCCGTACGCCGGGGCGCGGCCCACCCGCTCAGCTGCTCAGCCACACCTCGCTCGTGGCGATCTTCTCCAGCTCGGCGAGGGTCAGGGCGGGGGCCTCGCGGGTGGCGGCCTCGCTCTGGCTCGCCGAGTTGAAGGCGGAGATCACCACGCGCAGACCGTCGGGGCGGACCGTGTCGACCTCCGACACCACCACGCCGGCGCCGCCCTTCTCGCCCGGCCCCTGCCGGGTGGAGACCCTCGTACCGTCGGCCAGGACCTTCACGTCGGCGCCGGAGACGTCGCTCGCCTCCATCCCCGGCTGGACGTTGATCTGCACGAAGCTCCTGCCCCGGCCGTCGTCGACCACGAGGTACGCGTACTCCGTCTCCTGCTTCCCGGAGGCCTTCACCGACAGGCGCCCGGGGAGCTGCGCGGTCAGCTTGCTCAGGATCTTGTCGCCGCTCATGCCCTGCGGGGGCTGTGCCTGAGGCGGCTCATCGGGCTCGGGCAGGGCCCGGAGGACCGGCAGCCACGCATCGGACCGCACCAGGGTCTTCAGCCGGTCCAGGGACAGCGGCGGGGTGGACCGGCTGACCGGCTCGCCCTTCTCCGCGGGCGCGTTCCACTCGTACACCGAGATCCGGTAGCCCTCGGGCGTCAGCAGGTCCGCGTACCACCACTTGGTCTCCTCGCGGCGGTCCGGGTACTCCCAGCCCTTGAACAGCACGAGGCGCGAGCCGTCGTCCAGCGAGGTGGCGGAGCAGGACTCGAACTGCGTCAGGTTCTTGTCGGGGCAGACCATGTCGCCCTCCTGCGGCTCCTGGCCGGGGTACTGCCGTTCGAGGTTCACCGAAACGGCGGCCTTCCCGTGCCCGTCGTCGTACACGACGGAGGCGCCCGCGCGCTCCTCGGGCGGGACGGAGCCGCCGTCCCCCTGCTCGGTGAGCTTCGCCTCGGGCAGCAGCCCCTGAAGGGCCCCGAACACCTTGTTCTTGGCGGAGGACCCCCCGGACGCCTTCGTCCGCGTGCCGACGGCCACCTTGTTGCCGTCGTCCTTCGAGGCGCCGATCCCCCCGGTGACGTACGACCCGCCGAGCCCGATCAGGGCCAGCGCCGCGACGCTTCCGCTCACCATCGCGCCGCGCCGCATCACGCGCCGGCGCCGCCCGCGCACGACCCCGCCGTCCACGAGGGGCCGGCCCGCCGGGGAGAACCCCTCCCCGGCCTGCTTCATCGCCTCGACGAGCCCGTCCTCGAAGGCGTCCCGGTCCTGCTGAGCCCTGTTTTCGGACATGCCGACCACCACCACCGTCCTGTTTGAAGAGTGAGAAAAGAGTGAAGAGCGACGAAAGGTGCGAGGGCGTGCTCAGCGCGCCGTCAGTTCACCGATGCTGCTGCCGAGTTGCTCACGGAGCCGGGCGAGCGCCCGGGTGCTGCGCGTGCGTACGGCCGCCGAGCTGACGTGCAGCGCGTCCGCGGTCTCGGTCACCGACCGGTCCTCCCAGTAACGGAGCACGATCACGGCCCGGTCCTTGGGCGGCAGCCCCCGCAGCGCGTCGAGAAGAGTCATGCGCAGCGCCGAGTCCCCCGGGTCACGGTCCGCCCGGTCCGGCAGCGTGTCACTCGGCCGTTCCCCCGCGGACCTGCGCCGCCTGTGCCCGAGGTAGCACCGTACGAGCACGGTCTGCGCGTACGCCGCCGGATTGCCGAGCCGTGTCACGCGCCCCCACACCGCGTACATCCGCCCGAGCGTGTCCTGCACCAGGTCCTCGGCGAAGTGTGTGTCCCCGCCGGTCAGCAGACACGCCGAACGAAACAGCGGCCCCATGCGTGCCTCCGCGAACTCGCGGAAGACACCCTCCTCGGACTGCCTCATCCGCCACCCCCTTTCACCACACCCTTCTAGATGCGGCGGCGGCCGGGAAATGTTTCATCCCGGCCGCGGTCCGGCGTGAACCGGGGCGCGGGGCGGGGCGCGGGGCGGGACGCCACGGCGGTGCAACAAATCTGCGAATTGCGAAATTCAGCAATTCATTACATGCTGCTGGCACGGCTGTGCCGCGGTCGTGCGGGACCCGCGGGCGCGGCGTCGAGTGAAGCCCGTGTCCGACGGGGTGGCGAAGGGGGTCCGTGACCGTGCCGGTTGTGCTGTGTCAGGCCGAGGCCGAGTTCTTCCGGATGCTTGGGCGCCCCGTGCGGATACGGGTCGCGGGGCGGTCGCGGGGGGACCGGACGCCGGTCCGTGACGTACCGGCGGCGCGGCGGAACGAGTGGTCCGCCCGCCTGTTCCCCGAACCGCGGGAAGCCGAGGTCTCGGTCCGGTGAACGTGCTGCTTGCCCGGTCCTGGGGCCGGGCGCGGTCCCTGCTGCCCGCCCGCGCGGACTTCGCCGTCATGGCCCGCAACCCGCGCCGCGACCTGCTCGCCGGCCTCACCGTGGCGATCGTGGCGCTGCCGCTCGCGCTCGGCTTCGGGGTCTCCTCCGGCCTGGGCGCCGAGGCCGGACTGGCGACCGCCGTCGTGGCCGGTGCGCTCGCGGCGCTCTTCGGCGGCTCCAACCTCCAGGTGTCCGGGCCGACCGGCGCGATGACGGTGGTGCTGGTGCCGATCGTCGCGCGGTACGGGCCGGGCGGGGTGCTGACGGTCGGGCTGATGGCCGGTGTGCTGCTCATCGCGCTGGCCCTGCTGAAGGCCGGCCGGTACATGCGGTACATCCCGGCGCCGGTGGTGGAGGGCTTCACCCTCGGCATCGCGTGCGTGATCGGCCTGCAACAGGTCCCGAACGCCCTCGGGGTCGCCAAACCCGAGGGCGAGGCGGTCCTGGCGGTGACCTGGCGGGCCGTGGCGGAGTTCGTACGGACCCCGAACTGGACCGCCGCGGCCCTGGCCCTGTCCGTGGCGGCCGTGATGCTGCTCGGGACCCGGTGGCGGCCCACCGTCCCGTTCTCGATCGTCGGCGTCGTCGCCGCGACGCTGGCCGCCCAGCTCTTCCACCTGGACGCGGCGCCCCCGATCGGCGACCTGCCGTCCGGGCTGCCCGCGCCGTCGCTCGGCTTCCTCGACCTGTCCGCGCTGAGCTCGCTGCTCGCCCCGGCCGTGGCGGTCGCCGCGCTCGCGGCCCTGGAGTCGCTGCTTTCGGCCACGGTCGCGGACGGCATGACGGTGGGCCAGAAGCACGACCCGGACAAGGAGCTGTTCGGGCAGGGCATCGCCAACCTGGCCGCCCCGCTGTTCGGCGGTGTGCCCGCCACCGCGGCCATCGCCCGTACCGCCGTCAACGTGCGCAGCGGCGCGGGCTCCCGCCTGGCCTCCCTGACCCACGCCGCCGTCCTCGCGGCGATCGTGTTCGCCGCCGCCCCGCTCGTCTCGAAGATCCCGCTGGCCGCGCTCGCCGGGGTACTGCTGGCCACCGCGATCCGCATGGTCGAGGTCGGCGCGCTGCGGGCGATGGTCCGGGCGACCCGCTCGGACGCGATCGTGCTGGTGCTGACCGCCGTGGCCACGCTCGCCCTCGACCTCGTCTACGCGGTCGTCATCGGCCTGGTCGTCGCCGGCGCCCTGGCGCTGCGGGCGGTCGCCCGCCACGCGCGCATGGACCAGGTCGACTTCACGGCCGACCTGCCGGGCGAGCACAGCGAGGAGGAGCACGCGCTGCTGGCCGAGCACATCGTCGCCTACCGCATCGACGGGCCGGTGTTCTTCGCCGGCGCCCACCGCTTCCTCCTGGAGCTGTCCGAGGTCGCCGACGTCCGCGTGGTGATCCTTCGGATGTCCCGGATCACGACGATGGACGCCACCGGGGCCCTGGTCCTCAAGGACGCCGTGGAGAAGCTGAACCGGCGGGGCATCGCCGTACTGACCTCCGGCATCCGCCCCGGCCAGCGGCGCGCCCTCGCGTCGGTCGGCGCGCTGGACCTGCTGCGCCGGGAGGGCCGCGAGTACGCCACCACCCCGGAGGCGATCGCCGGCGCCCGCGCCCACCTCCACCGGGCCGGGCTCCTCCCCGCCGCCCCCGTCAACGAAGAGGTTCCCTGATGCCCACCCTCGTTCCCCGCCGTACGACCGGGCTGCCCGGCACCGGGGTACCGCGGCCGCTCGGCACCGGGGCCGCCCGGTGAGCGGCACGCGACGAGAGGCTCTTCCGCTGCGGCACGTACTGACCCTGCCCACGCTGGGCTCGGCGGTACGGATCGCGCGTGAGACCACCGAACAGGTCCTGGCCGAGTGGGGCGTCAGCAGGCTTCACCCCACGATCGGTCCGGCGCTGCTGATCCTGTCCGAGCTGGTCACCAACAGCGTCCGGCACGCCGCCGTGCTCTCGCCGAACGTGACCGTGATCTACGCGGCCGGCCCCGACACGTTCGCGTTCGCCGTGCACGACCGGCACCCGTATCAGCCCCCGCTCTTCTCGACGATCACGCATACGAGCGGCGGGGGGCTGGGCACCGTCCTGGAACTCACCCTCGGCCTCGGCGGCACCGCCGTCACCCGGGGCGACGCGGACGGCAAGGGGAAGAGCATCTGGATCACCCTCCCGCTGTGAGCGGTCCGCGCACCGGGCCGGGACAGCAGCCGCGACAGACGAATGAACCGCACACGAACCATCGAGCAAGGAATCACCATGGCCGACATCAGCGACGTGAACGAGACTCTGCCGCCGTGCCCGGAGTGCTCCGGCGTGTACACCTACGAGATGGGCGCGCTCCTGG
Organism: Streptomyces sp. Mut1; assembly: GCF_030719295.1. Taxonomy (NCBI): domain Bacteria; kingdom Bacillati; phylum Actinomycetota; class Actinomycetes; order Kitasatosporales; family Streptomycetaceae; genus Streptomyces; species Streptomyces castrisilvae. Next base: position 4,086,927 of record NZ_CP120997.1, read on the forward strand.
TCTGCCCCGAGTGCGGCCACGAGTGGTCGGCCGCCACGTCCGCCGAACCCGCGGGCGGTGCCGGGGACGACGGGGTGATCCGGGACGCGGTGGGTAACGTACTCGCCGACGGCGACACGGTCACGGTGACCAGAACCCTGAAGGTCAAGGGCAGTCCGAGCGGTATCAAGGCCGGCACCAAGGTGCGCAACATCCGGCTGGTGGACGGTGTGGACGGGCACGACATCGACTGCAGGGTCGAGGGGTTCGGCCCCATGCAGCTGAAGTCGAGCGTGGTCAGGAAGGCCTGACCGGACGTGGCGATTCCCGGGGGCACGGCCTCCGCACGGGGGCGCGATGATGTTCCCATGGTGAAGAGTTCTGAGGGGGATGTGATGCGCGGTACCCGCACGCCCACGACCGTCCGGCGACCGGGCCGGCCGGCGGACCGGCGCGGAGCGGGGGCCGGCCGGTGAGCGCCCCGCTGTACCAGCTGAAAGCGGAGTTCTTCAAAACCCTCGGCCACCCCGTACGCATCCGCGTACTGGAACTCCTCAGCCTGCGCGAGCACGCCGTCTCCGAGATGCTGTCCGAGATCGGCGTCGAAGCGGCCCATCTCTCCCAGCAGCTCGCCGTTCTGCGCCGGGCCAACCTGGTCGTCCCCCGCCGCGAGGGCTCCGCCGTCTACTACCGGCTGACCAATCCGCAGGTGGCGGAGTTGCTGCGGGTGGCGCGGACCATCCTGTCCGGCGTGCTGTCGGGCCAGGCCGAACTGCTGGCCGACCTCCGGGCCGCCGAACCCGGCACCGCGCCCGAGCGGCACGGGCAGTCACCCCGGTGAACGGCGGCGGGGGCCCCTCTCCCGCCCGCGCGCCCGTCGGCTACTTGTCGGCGTGCCCGCCCACGTAGAACAGCACCCAGACGAATCCCGCGAAGAGATGCGTGCCGAAGATGTAGATGGACGCCCGCAGGACGACGCCCTTCTCCTTCCACGCCTCGGTCTCCCGCCCCCGGTCCTGGGAGGCGGCCGAATCCTGACCGTCGTCGCTCACGCCGAGCCCTTCGTCGTCGTTCTTCCGGCGCCCCCGCATCACGGCGCGGACGTTTCGATGTCGGAACCGTGCAGATGGGCCAACAAGTCCTGCTGCCCCGCCAGCATCACGGTCAGAACCTTCCGGGCGGCCCGCATCAGCTCGGCCACGTCCCCGCCCGCCAGCTGGTACACGACGGTGGAACTCTCCCGGGTGGAGGACACGATCCCGGAGCGGCGCAGAACCGCGAGCTGCTGGGAGAGGTTCGAGGGCTCGATCCCGATCGCGGCGAGCAGGTCACGCACCGGCATGGGCCCGTCCTGAAGCAGCTCCAGCACCCGGATTCGGACCGGATGCCCGAGCATCCGGAAGAACTCCGCCTTCGCCTGGTACAGAGGCACTGCCACCGCGCTCACGCCCACCTCGTCTTCATCCCGCCCAGTTGGTCAACTCGGCAACTGACGAATTGCAGAACTCGTCAAGTCTAGACGACGCGGCTCGCCGCGTCCGTCAGCCGGGGGTCGCGAAGCCGGTGCTGAGCAGACGGACGCTCCGCGTGAACTTCTCGTCCTGGCTCGGGCGCGGCATGGACGGGTTCATGAGCAGGGGGAACCGCTCGCACAGTTCGGCGTAGCGCTCGGCGGTGACGGGCGGTGACGGGCGGTGGCGCGGCGGGCTGGTTCTGCTCCTGGAGCACGAAACCGGTGATGTGGCTGAGCAGGGTGTCGGCGGCGATGGCGCAGTGGCCGGCGGGCAGGCCGGCGTCGAGGAGGGTGCGCAGCAGGCGTTCCATCAGGGAGAGGGCGCCGGTGCTGAGCGTGCCGGGGCTCTCGGCGAGGAGCTGGGCACCGCCGGGGTGCTGCTTGATGCTCAGGCGCAGGGCGGTGGCCTGGGCCGCGATGCGGTCCTGCCAGGTGGCGGTGGGCGCTGATGGTCATGATGGTCAACTGCGGACTCGGCGTGGCCGGCCGCGACACCCTGCGTACGCGGCCGTTGCCCTGGGCGGCGATCGGCCTGACCGCGATCGCCGTCGGCGGTGTCCTGCTCCAGCTGCTCTGGTCCGGTGCCATGGACGCTCTGGACGCCGACCCGGCCGAGTCCGGCTGGTGGCGCGAGTTCACCTCAGTGTTCATGCAGAACGGCGGCCTCTTCGGCGGTCTGTGGAACCTCCTCACCCTGGCCGCCGTCGCCGCGCTCGCCCAGTGGTACTGGGGCGGCCCGCTCACCCTCACCTTCTTCCTCGCCGGCATCCTGCTGCCCGGCCGCCTGGACGCCCTGCTCGGCTTCGGCGACGGCCCCAGTGCCGACCCCCGCAACTTCGCGGGCAGCTCCGGCGCCACCTACTTCCTGGGCGCCACCCTCGCCCTCGCCCTCCTCACCCGCACCCGCCTGCCCAAGGAAGTCGCCCTGGCGGCCGGAGTCCCGGCGCTCGGCCTCGCGATGTGGCTGGCCCAGGACAACGGCCACGGCCTGGTGGCCGTCTACGGCTTCGCCCTCGGCGCGGTGGTGTGGGCGGTGCGCAGCCGGGTGGCCCGCCCGGCGGCCGGCCGTACGGTCTGAACCGCGACGCGCGCGCTCCGGCGCCGGGTGGCGCCCCGGATGCCCGGTACGTCCGGGTGCCGGATGCCCCCCGTGGCCGGCGGTCCGAGCGGCTATCCGGCGCCTCCGCGTTCCGATAGCGGCCGGATAGAACGGCGGGCAGGGGCGGATAGGCGGTCCGGGAAGAGTGGCCTCTGCCAGGCCGCCCCCGCCCAGATCGTGAGGACTCGAAGATGATCCAAACCCGACCGCGCCCGGTGCCCGAGGAGGTGACGTCCTCGGATGCCGTAAGGCTCAGCTCTGTCGTGAAGCGGTTCACCGATTCCAAGGGAGAGCGGTTCACCGCCGTCGACGGCATCGACTTGCGCATCCGGCGGGGTGAGATCGTGGCCTTCCTCGGACCGAACGGCGCAGGCAAGACGACCACCATCGACATGCTTCTCGGGCTGACGCGGCCCGACGAGGGCTCGGTGCGGCTGTTCGGACGCGAACCCCGGCAGGCGGTGCGTTCCGGGCAGGTCGCCGCGGTCCTCCAGACGGGCGGGCTGCTGCCCGACCTGAGCGTCGAGGCCACCGTACGGATGCTGGGCTCGCTGCACCCCCGCGCCGACATCGACGCGGTGCTGTCCCGGGCCGGACTCGACCAGCTGCGCCGCCGCCGCGTCGCGGAGTGCTCCGGCGGCGAGCAGCAGCGGCTGCGGTTCGCCCTCGCCCTGCTCTCCGGGCCCGAGCTGCTGGTGCTCGACGAGCCGACGGCCGGCATGGACGTCGTCGCCCGCCGGGACTTCTGGGCCACGGTCCGTGAGGACGCGGAGCGCGGCATGACGGTCATGTTCGCCACCCACTACATGGAGGAGGCGGACCGGTTCGCCGACCGGGTGGTGATGATCGACAGCGGCCGTGTCGTCGTCGACGGCCAGGTGTCCGACGTGCGGTCCGCTCTCAGCGGGCGCACCGTGTCGGCGCGGATCGCCGAGCAGAGCGCGGCCGCCCTCGCCCAGTCCCCGCTGGTCCGCTCGTGCGAGCCGCGCGGCGGGCGGTACCACTTCGACACCACCGACTCCGACGCGCTGCTGCGCCTGCTGATCGAGCAGACATCCGCCACCGACATCGAGGTCACCCCGCGCAGCCTCGAAGAGGCCTTCATGACCCTCACCCACCACAGCCGTACCGAAGGGGGCACCCGATGAGCTCCGCCTCGGCCACCCACGAGGTGCGGACCTCGCCGTTCAGCGGCGTCAACCCCGTCTTCATCGGCTACGAACTGCGCCGCCGCTTCAACCGGCAGACCACGATCTTCACGCTGCTGCTGCCGGCCGTCCTCTATCTGGCGCTGTTCCGTACCGAACCCGACAACGCCACCCTCCCGCACGGCAACTTCGCCGCCTGGATGATGACCGGCATCGCCGTGTACGGAGCGGCGACCGCGGCGGTCAGCTCGGCGGCCACCATCTCCGTGGAGAAGGCGTCCGGCTGGATGCGCACCATGGCGCTCAGCCCGCTGGCGCCTCCCGGCTACCTCTTCGTCAAGGTGCTGTCCTCCGTGATCATGGCGGCGGTGCCGGTGGCCGTCGTGGGGGTGCTCGGTGTGTTCACCGGGGTGGAGGCCACGTCCACGGTGTGGGTGACGTCCCTGCTGGTGGCCTGGCTCGGCGCGGCCGTCTTCGCCGCCCTCGGCATCACGCTGGGGCTCGCTCTCAAGCCCGACACCGTGATGCACATGCCGGGCCTGACCATGACCGCGCTCGCCTTCCTCGGCAACCTCTTCATCCCGCTCTCCGGCACCATGCTGGAGATCTCCCGCTACTCGCCGATGTTCGGCGTCTCCACGCTCGCCCGCTACAGCCTGACCGAGGGCTACTCGTTCAGCGGTGAGCACTCCAGCCTCGCGATGGCGGTCGTCAACACCGTCGCCTGGTTCGCGGCCTTCTCCTTCATGGCCGTACGCCGCTTCCGCAAGAGCACCGGCCGCAACTGAGACCCGCGCCGGCGCCGCCCCGCACGGCACGACACCGGGCCCCGCACCGGTCAACGACAGCTCTACGAAAGGAGATTCGAACTCATGTACGCATTCGTTGTGCCGGGGCAGGGCTCCCAGACCCCGGGCATGCTGGCCGGCTGGCTGCGCGACCCGGTGTACGCCGAGCGGCTGCGCGCCTGGTCCGAGGCCGCCGATGTGGACCTCGTGCACCTCGGCGGCAAGGCGCCGGCCGCGGAGATCGCCCGTACCGAGAACACCCAGCCGCTGCTGGTCGCCGCCGGGCTGCTCGCCCATGAGGCGCTCAGCATGGCCGAGCCGGACGGCCCGCTGGTGGCCGCCGGGCACTCGGTCGGGGAGCTGGCCGCCGCGGTGTACGCCGGAGCGCTCACCCCCGCCGACGCCGTGCGGCTGGCCGCGGTGCGCGGCCGGGCGATGGCAGCGGCCTGTGCCGAGGTCCCCACCTCGATGGCGGCCGTGGTCGGCGGCGAGGAGGCCGACGTACTCGAACGCATCGGTGAACTCGGCCTGCACGCGGCCACGTTCAACGGCCCGGGACAGATCGTCGCGGCCGGGGCCACGGAGGACCTGGAGCGGCTCGTCGCCGCCCCGCCGCGCTCCGCCACGGTCAAACCGCTCCAGGTCGCCGGCGCCTTCCACACCCCGTACATGGAGTCCGCACGCCGGGCCGTCGCCGAGGCGGCCGAGCGGACCCCGTTCCGGCGGCCGACCGGGGCCCTCCTGTCGAACGCCGACGGTTCGGTCGTCCGCGAACCGGACGACATCCGCCGCCGCCTGGTCGAGCAGGTGGTCAAGCCGGTGCGCTGGGACCTGTGCATGGAGTCGCTCGGCCGGATCGCACCCGAGGTGACGGTCTGTCTGCCGCCCGCCCGCACCCTCGCGGGCATCTTCAAGCGCCGGCTTCCCGCGCTGGCCGTCATCTGCGTCACCACCCCCCGCGACCTCGACAAGGCGCGCACCCGGATCGGTGCCGCCCTCGCCTGGAAGGAGGACCTCGTCCATGCCGGTGTCTGAGCTGTTCGCCCGCGCCCGCGCCGAGCGCCCCGGGAACCTCGCCCTCGTCGACGCCACAGGACCACTGACCTACGCCGAGCTGGGCACCGAGACCGACCGGGCCGCCGGCTGGCTGCGCGGTCAGGGAGTGGGCCCGGGTGAGCGCGTCGTCTACGCCGGTGGCGGCGACCGCACCTTCCTCGCCCTCCTGTGGGCCGCGCTCCGCATCGGAGCGGTGTTCGTACCGGTGCACCCCGACCTCACGGACAGCCAGATCGACCACATCGTGCGGGACTGCACGGCCGCTCTCGCCGTCTGCCCGCCGGGCGCGGGTGACTCCGCCCGGAAGACCGTGGAGGTGGAGCGGGCCGCGCGGGAGATCGCGCACACGCCCGCCGACCACACCGCCGCCGAGGTCGCCGAGGACGACGTCGCCCTGCTGATCTACACCTCCGGCACCACCGGCCGCCCCAAGGGCGTCGTCTGCCCGCACCGGCAGATCCTCGCCGCGGTCCGCGCCGTCAACGCGGGGCTCGGCTACCGCGCCGACGACGTGGTGCTGTGCCGGCTGCCGCTCTCCTTCGACTACGGCCTCTACCAGGCCCTGCTGTGCACGCTGGCCGGCTCGGCCCTGGTGCTCACCAGCCGGGGCGGCGACGTCGGGCTGATCCGGGCGATCGAACGCCACGGCGTCACCGTCATCCCGCTGGTGCCCTCGCTCGCGCAGATCCTCGGCCTCTTGCAGAAGAAGCTGCGCCGGGCCACCGGGGTCCGGCTGTTCACCAACACCGGTGCCCGGCCCAGCCCCGCCGTGATGCGCGAACTGCTCGACGCCTTCCCGGGCTCCGTGTTCGCCTCGATGTACGGGATGACCGAGTGCAAGCGCATCTCGGTCCTGGACCCGGCGCTCTACGAACGGCACCCCGACTCGGTGGGCCGCGCCATCCCCGGAGTCCGGGTACGGATAGCCGGCCCGGACGGGGACACCCTGCCGCCGGGCGAGGTCGGCGAGATCGTCGTCCGGGGCGAGACCGTGATGGCCGGGTACTGGGGCGTGCCGCTGGAGCGGCAGAGCCGGTACGTGCGCCGTGACGACGGCTCCCTGGAGCTGCGCACCGGCGATCAGGGCCGGCTCGACGCCGACGGCCTGCTGTACTTCGTCGGCCGCGACGACGACGTGATCAAACGGCGCGGTGTGCGCATGGGCCTGTCGGAGATCGAACTCGCCGCCGAGCGCATCCCCGGCGTGTACGCCGCCGTCGCCCCGCGCCCCGCGGACGAGGACGCCCCGCTGCTGCTCGCCGTGCAGACGGATCTCGCCCCGCACGAGGTCCGCGCGGCTCTCGTCCGCCGGCTGGACCCGGCCCGTCGCCCCGACGGAATCGTCCCGCTCGACACCATGCCGCTGACCGCCAACGGCAAGCCCGACCGCGCCGCCGTCGCCCTGCTGCTCCACGCCGGGGCCGGCACCGCGCCCTCCGCAGCCGCTCCCACGGCTGCCACCACCGTCCCCGCCGCACTCACAGGGAGCTCCCATGGACCAGTCGCAGTTTGACCAGCTCGTAGAAGAGATATGCGCCGTGCAGGTCACCAGCTCCGAAGTGCCGCTCGTGGACCTCGGTGTGGACTCGCTCCACACCGTCGCCCTGGTGATGGCGGTCGAGGACAGATTCGACATCGAGCTGGACCCCGACGCGCTTGCCGACCTCTCGCTCACCTCGTCGGCCGGCCTGCTCGGGCTCGTGCACGAGCAGCTGGCGAGCGGCGCGAACGCGTTGTCGGGGAGCTGACCGCCATGTGGACCGATGTAAGACCCTCGCCCGAGATGCCGCAGCTCTTCGAACGGGGCGGTGACCTGATCTCGTTCGCCGGCGGCCTGCCGGACCTCGACCTGCTGCCCCTGAAGGAACTCTCCGAGCAGTTCGCCCGGCTGACCCGGATCGGCGGCCGGATCGCGCTCCAGTACAGCACCCCGCACGTGGCCAAGGCCCTCGTCCCCGCCATCACCGACCTGATGGCCCGCGAGGGCGGCAGCACCGGCGCCGCGAACCTGGTGCCCACCGCCGGATCGCAGATGGGGCTGCTGGCCCTGGGCCTCGGCCTCGCCTCACCGGGGGAGACCGTACTGTGCCAGACCCCCGCCTACCCGGGCGCGGCCACCGCCTTCCGTACGGCGGGACTGCGGCTGCACGGGGCTCCCGAGGACGCCGAAGGGCTCGACCCGCAGGGGCTGCGGGAGACCGTGGCCCGGCTGCGGGCCGACGGGCAGCAGGTACGGATGCTGTACTGCAACCCGACCTTCCAGAACCCCACGGGCGCCACCCTGTCCGTCGAGCGCCGCCACCAACTGGCGGACGCGGCAAGGGAACTGGGCCTGCTGATCGTCGAGGACAACCCCTACGGGCTGCTCGGCTTCGACGGCACCACGGTCCCCGCCCTCCAGGGCATCGACCCGGAGAACGTCGTCTACCTCGGCACCTTCTCCAAGGTCTTCGCCCCCGGGCTGCGCTGCGGCTGGATCGCCGCGCCCGAGCCGGTCGCTGAGCGGCTGCGCCGTACGACCGAGGTGATGGCGCTGTCGCCGTCGGCGTTCGCCCAGGCCGCGCTCGCCGCGTTCCACGCCCGCGGTGGCTGGGACAGCCTGATCGACGCCTACCGCGAGCGCTACCGGGAGCGGTGCGGTCTGATGGCCGACGCGCTGGAGGCGGAGCTGGGGACCGAGGGCCCCTGGCGGTGGCAGCGGCCGGAAGGCGGCTTCTACCTGTGGCTGCGGCACGAGGGCGGCGCCGACACCGGCCGCTTCGCGCACGCCGCGGCCGAGCGGGGCGTCTCCTTCGTCCCCGGCAGCCACTTCGGGCTCGACGGGGAGTGCGGCGACAGGCTGCGGCTCTGCTTCAGCAACGTCCCGCGCAAGCGCATCCCCGAGGGCGTCGCCCGGCTCGCCGCGGCGCTGCGAGGCGCGGAGGCCGGCACCGGAAGCGCTGCCGGCGCGGACCTCGACGCGGACCCCGGGAGGCGGGCCGCGTGACCAGCACCCGTGAAGCGCTGCGCGAGCACGACTGGGCCGACTTCCGGCCCACCCGGCGCCTCGGCGACAGCGAGTGGTACATGTGGGGCGTCGGACTGCTGCGCAGCGCGGGCTTCCCCGCCTCGGGGCTCGACCTGCTCGGCGGGCCGGCGGCCGCCGCCGCGGCCGACCGGGGGGACGCGGACGCCTTCACCGCCGCCTACCTCGCCGACAGCGCGGCCGAAACGCGTCGCCTGGCCGTCCTCGCCGGTGACGAGAAGGTCCGCACGGCCATCGCCTGGCAGAACCGCACCGTCTACCGCGTTCTCGACGCGCTCGCCGCCGGCACGGGCAAGGAGTCCAAGCGCAAGCAGCGGGAGCGCACCCTGGCCATGTACTGGCTGCGCTACTGCGCCAAGGCCGAGACCATCGGATTCTTCGGTCCGGCCGCCTGGATGTCCGTCGGGCGCGCGCCCGGGGGCCTCGCGGTGGACCACGGCGAGCGGCTGGTCGCGCGCAGCCGTACGTACTTCGAACGCTGGGCACTGGCCGCGGTCGCGGACTGGATGGTCGCCCAGCCCGGCGCCCGCTGGTGGTTCCCGCCGCTGCCGCGCCCCGACGTCCACCTCGACGGCGACCGGCTGCTGCTGCCGGGCGGACGCGTGACGCGGCTGCGCCCGGAGGACCGGCAGGTCCTCCGCCACGCGGATGGGGAGCGCAACGGAGCGGCGATCACCGAGGCCCTGGTCCGCGAGGACGGCTGGGACGCCGAGGGGGCACGCCCCCGCGTCGAGAAGATCCTGACCCGGCTGCTCAAGCAGCGCGTGCTGACCTGGGACGCCAACATCCCGGTCGACGTGCGCGCCGAGCGGATCCTGCGCCGGCGGGTCGCCGCCGTCGCCGACCCCGAGCTGTTCGTCCGCTTCGAGACCGTCCTCACCGGACTCGACCGGCACCGCGAGGCCATCGACGCCGCCACCGGCTCCGACGAACTCGCCGCCCGCCTGGACGAGTTGGACGCCTACTTCGTGCGGACGACCGGACTCGACGCGTCCCGCGACGAGGGCAAGGCGTACGCCGGACGCACCCTCTGCTACCAGGACGCGGTGCGCGACTGCCGGGTCGAGGTCGGCACCGGCTTCCTGGACGGGATCGCCCGGCCGCTGGCCCTGGTGGCCGACGCGGCGGACTGGTTCGGCAACCGCCTGGTGGAGCTGGTCGAGGCGGAGCTGGCCGGGTTCGTCCGGGCCGCCGCGCAGCGGCGCTCCCCCGTCACCCTCGCCGACGTGTGGCCACAGGTGCTCGGCCTGTTCTGGGGCGGCGACGCCGCCCGGCCGGTGCACACCGCGACGACGGAACTCGCCCGCAAGTGGCGTGAGGTCCTCGACCTCGATCCGGCCGGCACGGAGCCGGTCGCGCTGCGGGTGGACGACATCGAGCGGCGGGCGCGCGCCGTCTTCGCCACCGGACCCGTCCGCTCGCCCCATCTCGCCCTGCACAGCCCCGACCTCCAGGTGGTCCGGGAGCCGGACGGGGACCTGACCGTCGTCCTCGGCGAACTGCACGCCTGCCTCGCCACCTGCGACCTGCCGTTCCTCGACTGGACCAGTGACGCCGGCTCCCTGCGCGACAAGGTGAACACGGCGATCGGCGCGCCCCGTCTGGTGCCGCTGCTCCCGGTCGACTGGAAGCGCAACAGCGGCCGGATGGTGCCCGCGCCCATCGGCGAGGGCGACCGGCTCATCGGGTTCACCCGGGCGCCGTTCGACGACCGGTCCCGGATCGACCCGGCCGCCGCGACCACCCTGGCCGAGCGGGACGGCGCGGTCACCGCCACCACGCCCGACGGGCGCGAGTGGAGCATGGCCGAACTGCTCGCCGTCCCGGTGTCGATCATCGCCGCGGACGCCTTCAAGATCGGGCTCGACCAGCCGCACGCCCCGCGCGTCAGCCTCGACGGGCTCGTCCTGTTCCGGGAGACCTGGCGGGTGCCGGCCGGGGAGATCCTGCTCGCCGCCAAGCCCGACCGGGCGGGCGACTACCTGGCCGTACGGCGCTGGCTGCGCGCGGGCGGGCTGCCCGACCAGGCCTTCGTGAAGTTCCCCCAGGAGACCAAGCCGTCCCTGGTCGACTTCACCAGCCCCACCCTCGTGCTCTCCTTCGCCAACCTCGTCCGCCGCACCCGGCGCCTCGACGAGGACGCCACCGTGATCCTCAGCGAGCCGCTGCCGCATCCCCGGGACTCCTGGCTCACGGGGGCCGAGGGCGAGCGCTACGTCAGCGAACTCCGGCTCCAGATCAGCAGAAAGGTACCGGAATGACCGTGGCCCCCTCCGACGCGACGGCCCGCGCCGCCACCGCGGCCCGTCCTCGCGATCCGGACATCATCGCGACGATCGGCGCCACCCCGCTGGTCGCCCTCGACCGTCTCTTCCCGCCCGCGCTCTTCCAGGTCTACGGCAAGTGCGAGCGGTTCAACCCGGGCGGCTCCATCAAGGACCGCGCCGCCCGCTCCATGATCGAACACGCCCTGTCCACCGGGGTGCTGATGCCGGGCATCTCCACCGTCGTGGAGTCCTCGTCCGGCAACCTGGGCATCGCCCTGGCGCAGCTCTGCAACTTCTACCGGCTCGACCTGATCTGCGTCGCCGACCCGCGCACCACCGCCCAGAACACCGCGATCATGCGGGCGTACGGGGCGACGGTCGAGATCGTGGACCGCGACCCGGAGACCGGCGAGTACCTGCCGTCCCGGATCAGGCGGGTGCGGGAACTCCTGAACACCGTGCCCGACGCCTACTGGCCCAACCAGTACGGCAACGAGTACAACGCCCTTGCCCACCAGCACACCATGCGCGAGATCCACGAAGCGCTGTCACAGGCCCCCGACCACCTCTTCCTGGCCGCCGGCACCACCGGCACGCTGCGCGGCTGCGCCGAGTACATCGCCGCCGAGGACCTGCCCACCCAGGTGGTGGCGGTGGACGCGGTGGGCAGCGTGATCTTCGGCCCGCCCGAGTCCTGGGAGCGCCGGCACCGCCGCACCATCCCCGGGCACGGCGCGGCGGTCGTCCCGGCGCTGCTGCGCCCCGGTCTCGCGGACCGGGTGGTGAAGGTGACCGACCTGGACTGCGTGCGCGGCTGCCGCACCCTGCTGGCGAAGGAGTCGATCCTCGCCGGCGGTTCGTCCGGTGCCGTCATATCCGCGCTGATGGACGCCTCCTCCTGGATCACACCGGGTGCCACCTGCGTCGCGATCCTGCCCGACGGGGGCGACCGCTACCTCGACACGATCTACAGCGACTCCTGGGTCGAGTCCCGGTTCGGCTGACCGCCCCGCCCGCGACGCGTCACGCGTCCCCCAGTCCGTCTTCTCAACCCATCTTCCACGCAGAGGAATTGACCAGACATGAAAATCCTCGGTCGTGAGGACGTTGCCGCCGCGCTCAACGGCCTCGACCCCGCCGTGCTCGACGCCGTACGCACCGCGTACGTGCTGCACGGCCAGGGCCGCTCGGAGGTGCCGTACTCCGGGTTCCTGCGCCCGCCCGGCGACGACGGCTCCCGCATCATCTCGCTCCCCGCCTACCTGGGCGGCCCCGAGCCCGTCATGGGCCTGAAGTGGATCTCCTCGTTCCCGGCCAACGTCGAGCGGGGCCTGCAGCGTGCCTCGTCGGTGCAGATCCTCAACGACCTGAGCACCGGCTACCCGACCGCCGTCCTGGAGGCCAGCCAGATATCGGCCTCCCGGACCGCGGCGTCGGCCGCCCTCGCGAGCCGCACGCTGCACGGCGCCCGCCCGGTGCGCACGGCCGGGCTGATCGGCTGCGGCACCATCAACCGGCGCGTCCTGGACTTCCTGGTGCTGGTCCACCCCGAACTGCGCACGGTCACCGTCCAGGACGCGGTGCCCGGCCGCGCGGCCACCTTCGCCGCCCAACTGGCGGACGAACGCCCGGAGATCAGCTTCCTCGCCGGTGACGTGGACGACGCGCTGCGTGCCGCCACGGTCTCCGTCGCCACCACCGACTCCACCTACTGGCTCGACCTCGCCGCCCACCCCGACCGTCCCGGGCACCAGGTGATCCTGCACCTGTCGCTGCGCGACCTGAGCACCGAATCCGTCCTGAACGCCTACAACGTGGTCGACGACATCGAGCACGTGATGCGCGAACGGACCTCGCTGCACCGCGCCGAGCAGGAGGTGGGGCACCGCCGCTTCGTGAACGCCGAGATCGCCACGGCGCTCGGCCAGAGCGAGGAGCCGGCGACCGAGGGGACCATCGTCTTCTCGCCCTTCGGCCTCGGCATCCTCGACCTCGCCGTCGCCCGGACGATCCTCGCCGCGGCCACGCGGGACGGCATCGGCAGCGAGGCGGCCGGCTTCGATCCCGGACAGCACCGGGTCACCGCGGCCATGGCGGGAGGCACGGCATGAGCTTCCTGTTCCCCGAGGGCACCCGGGCCCTGGTCACCGGCGCCTCGCGCGGCATCGGCGCGGCCACCGCGCTGGCGCTCGCCGAGCACGGCTGCGACGTTGTCCTGAACTACCGCGCCAGCGCGGCCAAGGCGGAGACGGTCGCCGAGCAGATCCGCGCCCTGGGCCGCAAGGCCCTCCTCGTCCAGGCCGATGTCGGTGACGAGGCCCAGGTCATCGCGATGTTCAAGCGGATCCGCACCGAGTGGGGGCCGATCCAGGTCGCCGTCCTCAACTCCGGCGTGACCGCGGACGGCCATCTCGCGGCCATGAGCAGCGCCAAGTGGCAGGAGGTCATCGGCACCAACCTGACCGGTTCCTTCCTCACCGCCCGCGAGGCCACCAAGCAGATGTACGCGAGCGGTGGCTCCCTCGTCCTGATCGCCTCGACCAGCGGCATCGCGGGCCGGGCCGGCCAGGCCAACTACGCCGCCAGCAAGGGCGGAGTGATCTCCCTGGCCAAGACCCTCTCGTACGAGGTGGCGCCGCGCGGCATCCGCGTCAACGTCGTCGCCCCGGGGTTCATCGCCACCGACATGGTCAAGAAGGTCCCCCCGGCCCAGCTGAAGGAGGCCCTCCAGGTGATCCCGCTCGGCCGCACCGGCACCCCGGCCGAGGTCGCCCAGGCCGCCGTCTTCATGGCCTCGCCCGCCGCTTCGTACATCACCGGGAAGGTGCTGACCGTCGACGGCGGAATGATCCCCAACTGACCGTAATACCAACCGATCCACAGGAGAGACCCACTATGTCCACCGCCACCTTCGAGGACATCCGCACCCAGGCCGAGACCCGTCTCGACAAGAACATGAAGGTCAAGTCGATGATCATCGACCGGCTCGGCCTCGAAGTCGAGCCGGCCGTCGTCTCGGACAACCAGCCGCTGTTCGGCCGGGGCCTGGAGATGGACTCGCTGGACACGCTGGAGATCGTCGTCATGGTCAACAACGAGTTCGACGTGCTGATCAGCGACGACGACTTCGAGGCCTTCGGCTCCATCAACTCCCTGGTCGACTTCATCGAGGACCGGGAGACCGCCGCGTGAGCACCGCGACCACCACACTCCTCGAAGCGCCGGCGCCCGCGCCCGCGCGCAAGGCCCTGAGCTACTCGTCGGACGACATCAAGCAGATGCTGCCGCACCGCTGGCCGATGCTGATGATCGACCGGGCCTACGACGTCGTCCCGGGCGTCTCGGGGCGCGGCGTCAAGAGCGTCTCCGTCAACGAGCCGTTCTTCGCCGGGCACTACCCGGACCACTCGATCATGCCGGGCGTGATGATCGTCGAGTCGATGGCCCAGCTGGTCGCCGTCGTCTACGTCGCGGAGATCCTGGAGAACGCCGCGGGCACCGGAGCGGACGACGCCTCGCGAAGCGTCGGTTACCTCGGCTCCATCAGCAACATGAAGTTCTCCCGGCTCGTCGTCCCGGGCGACCAGCTGACGCTGGAGGCGCGGCTGGGGCAGCGCCTCGGCGGGCTGCGCCAGGTGAAGGTGCGGGCGACCGTCGGCTCCGAACTCGCCGCCGCCGGGACGCTCGTCGTCACCACCGGCCGCAAGGGCTGAACGCCCGCTCCCCCGGCAGCGAAACCCCGGCAACGAAACCCCGGCAACGAAACCTCAGCAACGAAACCTCAGCAACGAAACCTCAGCAACGAAACCTCAGCAACGAAACCTCAGCAACGAAACCGAACCACAGGACGACAGAAGGAGGTGTGGTCATGGCCCTCACGATCCGCCCGTACCAGGAGGGCGACGCGCACGCCATCGCGGAGCTCTACAACCGTCACCGCGACAACCCCAACCCGGTCGCCGGGGGCGTCAGCGGCGCCGAACTCGCCCACGAGCTGGCCGAGCGGGAGACGGCGACGTTCCTCGTGGCCGAGGACGACGAGCGGCTCGTGGGTACGTTCGGCCTCTTCCACAACACCGGCCGGCGCTCGGCCCGCGCGGGCGAACTCATCGCGGACATGTTCTTCGTCCACCCCGCGCACCGGGGCGGCCTGGTCACCGGAAGGCTGTTCACCGAGGCCGTCGAGTGGATGATGCGCACCGGCTGCCTGGTGCTGCGGCTGACCGTCAACCCGGCCAACACCGTGGCCTTCCGGCTCTACCGGCGCGTCGGCTGCGTCTCGGTGGGCCGGGCCGTTCCCGGCGAGGACGGCAATGTGGAGCTGCACAACTACATCCCGCTCGTCGTGCGCAGCGTCTTCGCCGACCTGGGCGAGCGGGCCACGGCGGCACTCGGCGGCCTGACCAGCTTCGCCTCCGTCACGGAGTCCCGTGACGACGAGCTGCGCTCGGACGTGCGGATGGTGGACGGGGTCCGCACCGTCGACTACAGCCTGGCGCTCGGTGAGTTCCGGATCGACGCGTCCGTGGACGTGGACCGGGGCGCCGTCCGCGAGGCCCGCCTCACCGAGCCCGGCGGCCCGGCACGGGAGCTGCGCATCACCCGGCCCCCGTACGAGGTGAGGGCCCCGCGCGGGGTGGCGCCGTACCGGTTCACCGAATCCGGGCTCACCTGTGAGGTGGACGGCGAGGACGGCACGCTGAGCGTCCTCGTGGCCGGGCACCGCGGCCCGGTACTCGTCTCGACCTGGCCCAGCTGCCGGGCCGACCGCCCGGCCGGCTGGCGCGAGGGCGAGCCCCGCGACCTCACCCTGGAGCCCGTCGAGGGCGGGGTACGGGTCACCGAGCGGGACGGCGACGCCACGGTCACCGGCACCTTCACCCTGGACGGCTCCGGTCTGCTCCAGGAGTTCACCCGCACCGGCTCCGCGACCGGCCGGATCTTCCAGACCGTCGGCCTGCGCCAGGGCGTCTTCACCGGCGCGGACGGACAGGCCCACCCGGTCGGTCTCGGCCAGGGGGTGCGCGACGCGTCCGAGATCGTCGCCGCCTCCCGGGCCGTCGAGGAAGGCGCGGAGCTGACCTGGCGGGGGCGGGACGTACGCGTCTCGCTGGCGGTGGACGGGCCCCTGCGGCTGGTCCACAGCACGCTCCTGGAGCGCGGTCTCGAACCCGGCGCGGACGGCGTGGCCCGGATGCGCACCACCATCCGCCCGAGCGGCGCGGACACCGCGCGTCGCCTGGAGGTGCGGGCCGCCGCCGGCGGCGTCACCGTCTGGCGGGAGGGCACCACCAAGGTGCTGCGCAGCCCCTACCCCCGCACCCGCTCCCACGGCTACAACCCCCACTGGTCCGCGGGCCTGTGGGTGACCCACGAGAACAGCCGCCACGACCGGGCCGCCGGGCTCGGCTGGGGGGTGCCGGCCGCCGGCGCCTGGGAGGAGAAGCACCCGCTCGGCCTCCACGCCCCGGATTCCGGCCTCGGCTGGGAGATCGCCGCCGACGGCGACGGGCTCCGCGTCGACACCCGGGCGACCGGGACGGACCGCGAGACCGTGGTGTGGCTCACCCCGCAGACACCGCTCAGGACGCCCGTCGTCCTCGACTCGGACGGCGAGCGCTGGGAGCTGAACTCCGGCGACTTCCGCCAGGTGTGGGCCCGCCGGGCAGCCGTCCGGCTCTCCGACGGGCGGTGGCTGCACTGCGCCCCCGCCACCGGTTCGCACGACGAACTGGTGCTGCGCGCCACCCCGTCGGGCCTGCTCGTCGGCGGAGTGTCCGCCGCCCGGGAGAGCGCCTGGCTGCTCTCCGTACACGACACACCCCCTTCCTTCTGAGCCATCGACCCGAAAGGCAAGACAGATCATGACCGCCACCACCATCGCCCCGGCCGCCCGCACCGCCACCGAGGACTACGCCACCCTGCGCACCGCCGTCGGCGCCTACCGCGTCACCGACCCGCTGGTCAGGCTGACCGGTGACGACCGGCTGACCTTCCTGGACGGATTCCTCGCCAAGTCCGCCGACTACGTGGAGCCCGACTCGGTCCGTGAGGTGCTGGCGCTGAACGCCGACGGCAAGCCGTTCGCGATCCTGCTGCACTTCGAGATCGGCGAGGAGTCGTGGCTGCTGCCGCGCACCGCCGTCACGGCGGAGGAACTCGGCGCCTACCTCGGCCAGTTCGACGCCTCCGCCGGTGTCACCGTCGAGATCTCCCCCGACGGCTGGGGCGCCGTCGCCTTCGAGGGCCCCGTCGCCTGGTCGGTCGCGGCCGGCTTCGTGGACTTCGACATCTCCGGCCTGACCCTGCACGCCGTCACCGAGGCCACCCTCGACGCCCCCGGCGCCACCGCCCACCTGGCCCGCGTCGGCACCACCGGGGAGTACGGCTACCTGCTGCTGTCCGACGCCCCGCAGGCCGCGCACGAGGCGGTGCTCGCGGGCGTCGCCGACAAGGGCGGCGCCGAGATAGGCGAGGAAGGCCTCTCCCGGGTGCAGGCCGAGGCCGGGATGGGCGTGTACGGCGCCGGGTTCGGCGAGCTGGGCGTCGACGAGGCCGACCTGGCCTGGATGATCGACTGGAGCCGGACCGGCGAGTTCCACGGCTCCGGCGAGCTGACCGCCCCGACCGGGTCCGAGAGCCGCCTCACCGCGCTTGTCGCCCCCGTCGGCAGCCGCTTCGCAGCCGGTACGCCGGTCACCGCGGCCGGCCGGGAGATCGGCACCGTCCTGTACCAGGCGCCCTCCGCCAACCCCGAGGAGGAGCTGGTCCTGGCCCTGCTCGACACCCCCTTCTGGGTGCCGGGACTGGAGCTGACGGCCGCTGACCGCACGGGCGACGAGCGCCCGGTGCGCACCGCGACCCTGCCCCGGGTCATCGCCCGCTCCCTCACCGTCAAGATCGCCTGAAGGGCCGGGTCATGACACCTGCGAACATCGCCCTGACGGGCCTGGGCCTGATCACCGGGGCCGGTGACGACGTGGAGAAGAGCTGGTCGTCGATCGCGGCCGGAACCACCGGCATCCGCACCAACACCCTCTTCGACACCTCCGAGCTGCTCACCGACTGGGCGGGCATGTCCACCGCCGAGCAGCCCGCCGACCTGGACCGCTGCTACGCGCTCGCGGCCACCGCGATCCGCGAGGCCCTGCACGGCAGCGGCCTCGACCTCACGACCGTGGACCGCGACCGGGTGGCCGTCGTGGTGGGCTCCAGCCTCGGCGCCATGCCGACGCTGGAGGCCACCCACCGCACCCTCGTCCTGGAGGGCAGGCTGGACGTCGGGCAGGCGGTCGCCTCACAACTGCCCTGCGTGGGCGACTACATCGCGGCGGAGTTCGACCTGCGCGGCCCGCGCGTGGTCCTCTCCAACGCCTGCGCGGCCAGCGCCGTCGCCCTCGGCTACGCGGCCGAGCTGCTGTGGAAGGGCGATGTCGACTTCGTCGTCTGCGGCGGCGTCGACCCGCTGGCGGAGCTGTCCGCGTACGGCTTCAGCGCGCTCGGCGCGCTGGACTCCGAGCCGTGCTCACCGCTGTCCGCCTCCACCGGACTCACCCTCGGCGAGGGCGCCGGATTCATGGTCCTGGAGTCGGTGGAGCGGGCCGAGGCGCGCGGCGCCCGTGTCCTCGCGGAGCTGGGCGGATACGGCCTCTCCTGCGACGGCCACCACCAGACCGCGCCCGACCCCAGCGGCAAGGGCGCCTGCTCCGCCATGGCGCAGGCGCTCGACACGGCGGGCCTCACCCCCGCCGATGTGGACTACCTCAACCTGCACGGCACCGGTACCCCCGCCAACGACGCCTCCGAACCCAAGGCGCTGAAGCTCCTGTTCGGCCTGGAGATACCGGCGGCCAGCTCCACCAAGTCGATCCTGGGCCACACCCTCGGCGCGGCCGGCGCGGTCGAGGCCGTGGTGAGCACCCTGGCCATCGACCGGGGCACGCTGCCGCCCACCATCAACACCCGGGGCGTCCCCTCGCCGTACGGCCTGGACGTCATCCCGGACACCGGCCGCGACGCGCGCCCGGAGGTGGTGCTGTCGAACTCCTTCGCGTTCGGCGGCAACAACGCCTCCGTCGTCATCAACCGGCCCGGCCGCACCGGCTCCAGGCCGCCGCGCCGCGAGGCGGTCCACGAGGTCGTCGTCACCGGCGCCGCGGGCCTGGCCGGAACGGCGGGCGGCACCGAGGCGATCGCCGCGGCCTTCGCCGAGGGGCGGCCCTGCTTCGAGACCTTCGAGGAGGTCCCGGGCGTCGGCAGGGTCCCGGTCGGCCGGGTCGACATCAAGGCCGCCTCGCGCGGTACGAACCCCAGCCGGGCCCGGCGCATGGACCCGCTGAGCCTGCTCGCCGCGTCCGCCGTGGGCGACCTGTACGCCCGCCACGGCAAACCGTCGCGGGCCGTGGCGGAGTCGACCGGAGTGGTCTTCGCCACCGGGTACGGGCCGGTGACCTCGGTCCTGCGGTTCCACGAGGGCGTGGTGCGCTCGGGCATCACCGGGGCCAACCCCTCCCTGTTCGCCAACACCGTCGTCAACGCCGCCGCCGGCCATGTCGCGATGCTGCACCGCTTCCGCGGCTACACCGCGACCATCGCCAACGGCGGCACCAGCTCCGTGCTCGCGCTCCAGCTCGCCGCCAGGGTCATCGCCCGCGGCGCCGCCGAGCGGATCATGGTGGTGGTCGCCGACGAGTTCCCCGAGCAGGCCCTCGCCACCCAGGCGGCGCTGCCCGGCTACGCCCGGTCCGCGCACGTCGTGCCCGGCGGGCGCACCGGCACCGTCCTCAGCGAGGGCGCCGCCGCGATCCTGCTGGAGAGCCGGGAGGCGGCCCGGGACCGGGGCGCCGACGTCCTGGCGCGGGTCCGCGGCTTCGGCGCCAGTGGCGAACCGGCCGGCATCGGCCGCATCGCCAGGGACGGCGTGGCCTGGGGACGCTCCCTGCGCTCCGCGCTCGCCGAAGCGGAGCTCGGCCCGGAGGGGATCGGCACGGTCGTCTCGGCCGCGTCCGGCCACCCGCTGGTCGACCTGGCACAGCGGGCGGCCCTGCGCCACACCGGTCTGGACGGCCGGCCGGTCCTGGCCTCCAAGGCCCTGCTCGGCGAGACCTACGGCAGCGCGGGCGCCCTCGGCCTGGTCGCCGCCCTCACCGGCGACGGCACCGCGGGGCCGGTGCTGCTGTCGAGCTTCGCGTACGGCGGCAGCTACGCGGCGGCCGTCCTCGACCCGGAGGCGTGATGGGCGCCCTGATGGGACTGCTCATCGACCCGGGCCTGACCGGGTACACGCTGGCACCCGACGGGCCGGCGGAGGTGGGGGAGACGGTGAACGTCCTGGTCTCCCGGCACTGCCGGCTGCCCCGCGACCGGATGGGGCACCGGCTGTCCGCCTCGGGCCGCTCCCTGATCGTCGGGGCGCTCCACCGTACGTACGGGCGTCGGATCACCGCCGGCGACCTGGCACGGGACGGCCTCAAGCGCTGGTCGGTGCCCGCCCTGGGGCTGTCCGTCTCGGTGGCCCACGTCGGCGCGTACAGCGCGGTGGCCTTCGCGCCCGCCGGCCGCGTGATCGGCGTGGACCTCCAGGACGAACGCGACCGGCCGTACGCCCTGCGCTGGCTCGGTGACCTGCTCGGACGTGAGCAGCCCGCCACGATCAGGGACTTCGCCGAGTGCGAGGCGCTCATCAAGGCCTCGCACCTGACGAAGGAGACCTTCGCCGGAACCCGGCTGCCCGGGTGGCAGCCGGGCTGGCGGCCCACGAACACCGGTACCTACGAGGTGCGTTCCGTCGTCCTGCGGGCCGAGGGGGAACCGCCCCTGCACCTCGCCCTCGCCTGCGACGCACCGGCTCCGGTGCGCTTCCACCACTTGGAGGAGGAATGACCCTCACCGCCGCGCGGCCGTACACCCGCCGCATCTCCCCGATCGAGCGGGGCTACCTCAACGCCGCCGCGACCGGCATCCCGCAGCTCATTCAGATGGTGATCGAGGGCGAGGGCACGCTCGACCCGGTCGCGCTACGGCGGGCCGCGCGCGTGGCGACCGAGGTGAGCCCCGGCCTCGCGGTACGCCGCCGGGGCGCGCTGTGGCGCGCCGACGGCACCGCCCCCGAGGTCGTGGAACTGCCCGCGGGCACCGGCCTCGACCACCCGTTCTTCCACCGCGACCTGTCGGTGGTCACCGGACCCGTCTGCGAACTGGGCCTGATCCGTGAGACGGGGACCACCCGGCTGGTCGTCCGGGCCAGCCACATCGTCACCGACGGGCGCGGTCTGCGGCAGTGGATCGCGGACCTCTTCCGGGTCCTGCGCGACGAGGACCCGGCCGGCTGTCCGGACACGGTGGACGACGCGCACTTCCGCGCGGCGGCGGGCGACGTCCGCCCGGCCCCCGAGGCCACCCGGCTCACCGGACTGCCCGCGATCATCGGCGAGGGACCCGCGGGCGAGCGGCCCCTGTGGCTGCGCCGCCTGGTGCCCGCCGCCCCGTCCGGGGTCACCGCACGCGCCGCGGCCGCGCTCTCCCGCCACCTCACCACGGACACCGGCCGCCTGATCGTCCCGGTGGACCTGCGCCGCCACGACACCACGAAGCGTTCCACCGCCAACCTGACCTCCCAGCTCGTCCTGGACCTGCGCCGCGACGACAGCTGGAAGCGCGTGCACTCCACGCTGGTCCGCGCCCTGATCGCCAAGACCGAGGTCGCCGTCCTCGACCGTGACTTCCTGCGCGACAACCCGTTCGCCAACAACCTGAGCGAGGCCCGCGCGTTCGACGGCACGAACTTCCCCTGTACGGCGATCATCTCCGACCACGGCGCGGTCGACCCGCAGGCGTTCTCGGCGCCCGCTTTCCGCGCCATCTCCTTCTCCACGCTGCCGATGCTGGTCCCGTACGCCGAGATGTTTCTGAGCGCCTGCCGCGTGGGCGACAGCACCGAACTGACCCTGGCCTGCCGCGACCGCCCGGGTGCCCGGGAGAAGGCCGGGACCCTCCTGGACGACATCACCGAGTCCTTGGTCTCCGCTTGAACCGGCACCCCGGACAGCCGCCCCGGGCCCGGCGGGCGCCAGCGACCCGGCCTCGGGCGGGCGAACGGCCCCGGCGGGCGAACCGGCCTTGGGCAGGCGACCCGGCCCTGGGCGGGCGAACCCGCCTCGGGTAGGCGACCCGGCCCCGGGTGGGCGAACCCGCCTCGGGTAGGCGACCCGGCCCGACAGGCGACAGCGACCCGCTCCGGGTAGCCGAACCGGCCCCGGGCAGGCGACCCGCCCCAGGCAGCCGCCCCCCCCCGGCAGACCGCGCCGGTCCCCAACGAGGCCGCCCCCGCCCCTTCCCCCCTCCCCGAGACGCAGCTCGCCCAGGCCACCGCGAGCGCCCGCTCGCGACAGCCCGTCCCGCCCGATCGCGGCGGACCCGCCCGCTCACGGCGGACCCGCCCGCCCACGGCGAACCCGCCCGATCACGAAAGCCCGTCCCCGACCGACCCCCAGTCCGATCCACCACGCACCCGAAGGACGACCCGTATGTCCCTGGACCAGAGAACCGAGCCCCCGGCGCCGGCGGCGGACCCGACCCCCGTGGCGGAGCCCGCGCCCGCGGTGGACCCGACACCCCCGGAGGACCGTTCCCCGGCGACGGACACCCGTCCACAGGAGCCGGCCCATGAGGCCGAGGCGGCCCCCGAGGCCGACACGGACCCCGCTACAGCCCCCGCTACGGACCCCGCCGCGGACGGAGGTCCGGCGGCAGGCCGTGACGCCGCGGCCGCGGCGGCCACCCGCACCGCGATCCTCACCATCGCCGTGGCCGTGGGCGGAGCCTTCGTGGCCCAGCTCGACACCACCATCGTCAACGTCTCACTGGCCGACACCTCGGCCCGCTTCGGCGCCATCACCCAGGTCCAATGGGTCGTCACCGCCTACCTGCTGGCCCTGGTCGCCCTGATGCCGGCCGCGGGCTGGCTGGCCTCCCGCTTCGGCACCCGCCGCACCTTCATCTCCTCCGTCGCCGTGTTCGCGGTCGGCTCCGCGGCCTGCGCCCTCAGCACGACCCTCCCCGAACTGATCGCCGCGCGCGCCCTGTCCGGTGCCGCCGCCGGTGTGCTCGTCCCGGTCGCCACCATGCTGCTCACCAGCGGCATGCCGCGTGAACGCCTGGGCCAGGTGCAGGCGCTGAACGGCAGTGTCATGCTGATCAGCCCGCTGCTCGGCCCCACCGTAGGCGGTCTCCTGGTCAACGCCTGGGGCTGGTGGGCGGTCTACGCCGTCAACATCCCGCTGTGCGCGGTGCTGTTGGTGGTGGCGGTCCGCCGTGTCCGCAAGGACGTGCCGTCCGCCCAGGACGGTGGCCGCCGCCCGCTCGACGTACTGGGTCTGCTGACCGCCGCCGCCTGCACGGTCGGTGTCGTACTCGCCGTGCACGCCTTCTCCCGGACGGGCCTGTCCGCCCACCCCGCCTCCCTCGTCCCGCTGGTGGTGGCCGTGGGGAGCGGCATCGTCTTCGTACGTCACCAACTGCGTTCCGAGACACCGCTCCTGGATCTGCGCCTGTTCGCGCACCGCGTGTACCGTACGGCCGCGATCAACATCTTCTGCCTCGGCTTCGTCCTCTTCTCCCCGATGATGCTGATCCCGCTGTACTTCGAGTCGGCACGCGGCGAGAGCGCCGTCACCACGGGTCTGCTGATGTCGGCCGGCGGCACCGGAGTCGTCGTCGCGGGTCTGGCCTGCCGTCCGATCATGAAGAAGATCGGCGGCGGCACCACCGTCGTGATCGGGATCGTCCTCACCATGCTGGCCACCGTTCCGCTGACCGCCCTGTCCTCCAGCACCTCGTACGCGCTGCTGTGCGCGGCGATCGCGGTCCGGGGCCTGGGCACGGGTCTGACCATCGTGCCGGCCATGACCCGCGCCTTCGAGTCGGTCGAGCCGCGCTCCATCCCGGACGCCTCCGCGCAGCTCAACCTGGTCCAGCGGATCGGCGGCACCTTCGCCCTCGCCGTGGTCACGGTCGTCCTGGACCGGGCCGCGCAGTCCCATCACGGGCTCGTACCGGCCGCGTTCGCCGACTCCTTCGGCCTGCTGCTCGCCGTGTACGCGCTCACCCTCGCCCCGGCCGTCGCGCTGCTGATCGCCGATCGCCGGGAGAAGGCCGCACGGGCCGCCGCGGCTCAGTAACGGCGGGGCGGGTGGGCCCGGTTGACCGCGTCGAGCCGGGAGCTGGCGCCGAGCTTGTCGAAGATGTTCCGCAGATGGCGCTTGACCGTACCCTCGGTGATCCCCAGGCGGCTGCCGATCTGCCGGTTGCTCAGTCCCTCGGCGACCAGCTCCATCAGCTCCTGCTCGCGGAGGGTCAGCGTGTCGGCGGGCGCCGGCCCCCGCTCGGGGCCCGAGCCGCTCGGCTTGCGCGGCAGGAACATCGTCGTGCCGCCCGCCATCGCGCTGCGGATCGCGGAGACCAGGACCTCCCGGTCGGCCTCCTTGTGGAGGTAGCCCACGGCCCCCGCGGCCAACAGCGAGTCGATGAGGTGGCGGTTGTCGTGCATCGTCAGAATGATGACCTGTGCCTCGGGCGCCGCCTGGCGCACCCCCCGCAGGTTGGCGAGCGGGCCGGGCCCCGGCATCTCCACGTCGAGCAGCACGAGGTCCGGCCGGTGCAGCCCGGCCATCCGTACACCGCTCGGCCCGTCATCGGCCTGCGCGACCACCGTCAGCCCCTCGTACATCTCCAGGAGTTCGCACAGTGCTTCGCGCAGCAGCCGGTGGTCGTCCACGGCGAGCACCCGGATGTCGCCGGAGGCGCCCGCTCCCGTGCTCATCCGCAGGCCGTCCCGGCACTGTCCAGCGGGATGCGGAGCTGGACGCGCGTCCCCCGGCCGGGCTCGCTGATCAGCTCCAGCGTCCCGTCGAGGGCGGTCACCCGCTGCCGCATGGCGGTCAGACCGGTACCGTCACCGTCGCGCGGGTGCGGCAGCCCGACCCCGTCGTCGGTGATGGTGGCGTGCGCGGCGTCCGGGAAGACGCTGACGAGGATGTCGATACGGCCGGCCCCGGCGTGTGCGAAGGCGTTGCGCAGAGCTTCGCGCACTACGAGGAACAGCTCCTGGCGGGTCTGTTCGGGCAGCCAGGACTCGTCGCCGTCGATACGGGAGAAGACTTCGGCCGGCCGGTCGGAGGCCGCGGCGCTGTAGGCGTCGATCTCCTCCTTCAGGCCGTCGTGCAGCTCGTTGACGCGCAGTCCGCTGACCATCGTGCGGGTGAAACTGAACACGTCACGCAGTGCCTGCCGGGCGTCCTGGAGCCGGTCACGGGTGGAGTCGACGCCCTTCGCCTGTTCCATGGTGTACAGGTCGAGGCAGCGCAGCGCCAGACTGATGCTGCTGCCGATGTGGTCGTGCAGATCGCGGGCGAGCTGGTGGCGGCGGGCCGTGCTGGCCTGGCCGACATCGCGCAGGGTCACCGACTCGTAGCCGATGGCGGCGGCGCTGACCCGCGCGAAGATGCTCCTGTGCAGCATCCGTACGGCGGTCAGGAACCGGGAGAGCGCGACCTCGGCGGGGAGTTGGGCGGCGGCCTCGGTCATCGTCTCGACCGCCACGTCGAACAGCACGCGGGCCGCGTGCACCGAGTCGATCGGCGAGACCTTCTCGAAGGAGCGCTGCACACCGAGGGCCATGGAGGTGAGTTCGGCCTCCGCCGCGACCTGTACGGACGTGCCGTGCAGGGTGGCGATGCACTCACCGAGGATCTGCCGGCCCTGCCTCTCGCAGGAGGCCCACAGGTCCGGACGCAGAACCAGCGGGTTGGCGGACGTCCGCAGGACCTCGGCGTAGCGGGCGACGGAGGAGTCGATCAGACGGGACCGCTCGATGGCCGGGTCGGCGGAGAGTTCCACGGTGCGTCCCCTCGGTACGGGGAGCCATCAAGACCTGGACGGTACGACTCCCCACAATCACCCGTCCGGCGGGGATCATACTAAAGAGACCCCTGGCAGAAGGCGAGTCCGGTAAAGGAATCGACGGTCTCAGGCCAGGACGAGCGCACCCAGAGCGGACAGATGGACGGCGTACTGAGTGGCCATCCAACTCCGGTACGGGGCCCGGAGCCTGTTGTCCGCGATCCGGCCGTTCTTCATCCGGGGCGGCAGGCAGCGTCCCGCCACGCACAGGGCGCCCACGGCGAAGACGGCGGCTGCCGCGTCGAGCGGCACCTCGTGCACCCACAGGGCGCCGGCCGTGAGGGCCAGGGTCAGCGCACCGCCGGAGACGGCGCAGAACCGCCGGGCGCTGTGCTCGCCGCGGACGACGGCAAGGGTGCGCCGGCCCGCGAGTGCGTCCCCCCGGGTGCTGCCCAGGTCCTTGGCGACGGCCGCGATCAGCCCCACACCGAGCGAGAGCACCAGGGCGAAGACGGCGGCCTCGACACTGAGCGCGCTGCCGGAGGACGCGACGCCGGCGAGATAGGTGGTCCCCGCGGCGGCGCAGGTGACCGTGGAGGCCGACCAGGAACGGCACTTGGCGGCGATCCACGGCGCGGAGTAGGCGTACCCCAGGGCGAGGAAGACGGCGGCGGCCTCGGCCACCTTCCACCCCGCCGCCCAGCCGAGCAGCAGCCCGGCCAGCGCGGTCACCACCACGGCCCGCCGCGCCGCCCCCTCGCTCAGCCGGCCGCTGGCCAGCGGCCTCCGGGACCTGTTGGCCCGGTCCTCGCACAGGTCGCTCACCCCGTTGAAGACGTAGACACTCACCGTCACCGCCCACCAGGCAGCCGCGCCGATCAGCAGGTGCGGGGCGTCGGGACGCTGGTGCGCGGCGGACGCCGTCAGCAGCGCGCCCGTGACGAACCGCAGGACGAACATCACCTGTACCAGCGGGCGCGCCTCCCGCAGACACATCCGCACGGTGCGGGCCGTCGAGAGGAGGGAGGACCACGGGACGTCGAACACGCTGAAGACGGAGGGGGACGTGGGGGAGAGGCGAGGCGTAAGGGCCTGTGTCATGTGGGGAACCTAAGGCTGGAACTCGACGTTCCGGCATGTGTCTTCCGAGGTATGCCATGTGCCTTGGGGAGTACTCGCGTTGAATACGGGGGGCCCGCGCGCCTAGCGTCACCAGCGTCGCAATCACGCTGCACGATGCGGAACGTCAGGGGTGCGGGAGATGGATTTCCTGGTTCTGGGACCGGTGGAAGTGCGTGAGTCCGGGGTGCCGGTCCGGCTCCGCGGAATGCGTCGCCGCCGGCTTCTGGCTCTTCTCCTGCTGAACGCCGGGCACGCGGTGTCCATGGACGCCCTGGTGGACGAGATGTGGCCTGATCCGCCCGCTTCCGCCCGCCATCAGGTGCACAACGCGATCCGTGATCTGCGCGCCGCCCTGACCTGTTCCGAAGGCGCCGGGCTCATCACGGTGGACGTCGGCTACCGCCTGGACGTACCCGCCGACGCGGTGGACGCGCACCGCTTCACCGAGTGGGTCCGTGCCGCCCGCGCCGCCCGGCGGGAGGGCCGCGACACCGAGGCGATGCGGCTGCTGCAAGCGGCGGTCGACCTGTGGCGGGGTGACGCCTTCGCCGACATCGACTGCCCGGCGGTGACCGCGGCCGCGGCCGGGCTGGACGAGCAACGGCTCACGGCCGTCGAGGAGTTGATGGAGCTGCGGCTCGCTGCCGGCGAGACCGGCTCGCTGGTCGCCGAACTCTTCGCGCTGACCGCCAGGCACCCCTTGCGCGACGCCCTGCGCGGCAGCCTGATGCTCGCGCTGTACCGGGGCGGCCGGCAGGCCGACGCGCTCGCCGTCTACGACGAGGGCCGCCGGCTGCTCGCGGACGAACTGGGCCTGGAACCCGGCCCCCGGCTGCGCCGCCTGCAGACCGAGATCCTCGCGGACGCCCCCCAGGTGCAGCGCCGGACGCCCGCGCCGGCCCGGCCCACCACCGTCCGCCTCGTCCAGGACAACTACCTGCCACGCGACCTGCCCGACTTCACCGGCCGCGCCACCGAGCTGGCGCGGCTCGACCGGGCCGTCGACGAGCCGGGCGGCGGTTCTCCCCGCACCGTCGTGATCGACGGCATGGGCGGCATCGGCAAGACGGCACTCGCCGTGCACTTCGCGCACCGCCGCACCACGGACCACCCGGACGGGCAGTTCTACGTCGATCTGCACGGCTTCAGCCCCGTGCGCGCACCGCTCACTCCGGAGGAGGCGCTGGGCGTGCTGCTGCGCGCCGACGGCGCCGCGCCCGATGCCCTCCCGGCAGGTCTGGCCGAGCGCAGCGCCATCTGGCGCTCCCGCCTCGCGGGCCGCAGGGCCCTGCTCGTCATCGACAACGTGGCCGACGCGGCCCAAGTGGCCCCCCTGCTGCCCGGCGCCGGCGACACCCTCGCCCTGGTCACCACCCGCCGCAAGCTGACCGCGACGGACGGCGCCCTCTCGCTGCCCCTGGGCGCGCCGGCCCCGGCGGAGGCGGAGACCCTGTTCCGCCGCATCGCGGGCGAAGCCGCCACCGGTTCGTCCCTGACCCGGACGATCGCCCTGTGCGGGCACCACCCGCTGGCCCTGCGCATCGCGGCGACCCGCCTGCGCGACCGCCCCTCGTGGACCGTGCCGGACGTGACGGCCCGCCTGTGCACGAGCGGGGGCCGGACCGCGTTCCTGCGCACGGCCGACCGCGACCTGATGTCCGTCCTGGCCCTCTCCTACGCCCACCTGCCCCATGAGGCGCTGGAGTTCACCCGAGCCCTCGCCCTGCACCCGGCCGCCGTCCACGACATCGGCCAGGCCTGCGCCGCCACCGGCCTCGCCCCCTCGGCCGTGGAGTGCCTCTTCGACACCCTCCTCGACCACAACCTGGCCGTCGAACCGAGCCCCGCCCACCTCGCGATCCCCCTGCTCCTACGCGACTGCGCCCACACCCTCACGCCTCCGTCCCACGCCACCGCCCCCCGACTGACGGCAGTGGCCTGAGCCCGGCCCGGCCGACCGGATCACGGACGCGCCGAGCCGTCCCGGACGCCACCGGCGCGGAAGAGCCGCGCAGCCGTCCGGTCGGGCACCAGCCACCGCCAGAGGCGCGCCCCTCCTCGGACCCGGGGCCGCCGGACAGGCCCTAGCCGCGCCCGGGCCAGACCGGACCCTGATCGCCCCAGACGACCCCCTTGTTGCGGCACAGGCAGAAGGGATGGCCGACCGGGTCCGTGTAGACCTGCCAGCCGTAGCCCTCGGGTCCGATGAAGTCCTGCCGCAGAGTCGCGCCGAGGCCCACGACGCGGCGCTGCTCGGACTCGATGTCGTCCACTTCGAAGTCGAGGTGGAACTGCTTGGGGTGCTCGCTGTCAGGCCACTGCGGAGCGCGATAGTCGTCCACCCGGATGAACGCCAGCTCGACCTCGCCGAACCGGATGCCGGCCCAGTCCTCCGAGCTGTCTTCCTTGACCGGGCGGCCCGTCACCTCGGAGTAGAAGGCCGCGAGCTTCATCGTGTCCGGACAGTCGATAATGAAATCGGTGAGTCGTAGCATCCCGAGATCCTGGCACAAACAACCACCTCGCCACGAAGCCCCTCGGTGCACCCGCCGCCCGGCCGCCCCGCCGCTCCTGGGCCGGAAGCCGTTCACGGGGAAGCCCGCGCCGGGACGACGGCCCCGGGAGCCCGGGAACTGCGACCACCAACGCCGAAGGGCCCGGTGAGAGCAATGGCGGAGGATACGAGATTCGAACTCGTGAGGGGTTGCCCCCAACACGCTTTCCAAATGTTCGCCTGGGGGTCCGACGGGGTGCGTGCCTGTCCTGACCTGGGGCGGAACATCTAATGTGACCCCGTGTGGACGGGCCCGGACGGGGGCGAATGAGACCAGAACTGAGACCAACTTCTCCCAGGCGGGCCCCCTGGTCAGAGGTCCCGGGCCCTGCCGGGCCGCCTGTGTAGGGGCCGTTGGTGGATCTGGATGTTCCTCCCCCCCCATGATGCTTGGCCGCTCTGGGCGGATTCCATGGCGCCTGTCGTTTCTTGAAGGGCATCATGAGGGCATGGCGAAGTCACGTAGACCTCACCCGCTGGCCAAACCGCGGAAGCGGCCTCCGGGATCGGGCCAGAGCGCCTCCTCCCGCCTGACCGCGACCAACAACCACGTCGCTCTGACTGCTGGGGGCAGCACCGCCCAGCCGCGCGGCCGCATCTACGCAGTTAGGCTGGAGTTCAGTTCCACCCCTTGTACGCGGTGCAATACGTATCTGCTCCGCGTACGGGCCAACTCATGGGTGTGTGAGGGTTGCCGACTGCATGAGTGGGCCGAGCGGAAGACCGCGTTGGTGCAGCGCCTTCGTGAAACGTCAGCGACCAAGGAGAAGGCATTTGCGTCCCTTGAGGAAGAGCGCGCAAGACTGAAGCGTCGGTACCAGGCAGCCGACAAACGGGCCAAGAACACCAGAGCCACAGGAGCCCAGCGCGGGGCAGCAGCTCTGGAATCGCGCCTGGTCCAAACGGTGCTGCGAGCGGCAGATGGCCGCGCTTAAGGTCATGTAGGGAACGGTCTCAGAATCGTCCAAAGTCGAGCAGTGCCGGCAGCCAGGTGCTGTGGATGGACTGGTGCCGTGAGCACTGTCGCGCAGGGCAACCAAGGTTGGCGGATCGTGCTGCTCCCCAAGGGGTGGCTCACGTCTGTAGCGGTCAACGCGTCGCTCGATGAGCAGGATGCACGATGCGCGGCAGCAGTCGGGCTGGTTGACGGCGGGCATGACTGCATCTCTTGCGGGTTCGTTTTCCCCTGCTTGGCGCCGCCAAATGCCGGGCCCCTGTGGCGGCGGGTTTCGTGACGGGTATCGATGCGACATGGGCCGAGGTCTACGATCAGATCGGACGTGCTGATGGGCGGGCGGGCTGACGATAGGGCAGCTGCGCGCTGGAGATGCGAGGGGGTCGCCTTGGCCACGTTGGGTCATATGAAGGAGCGCACAGTCGGCTTCTATGAAGTTGTTGTGGTCCAAGACGGAGTGGCCAAACGAGCCGCGAACCGGATGGATTGGGACGGCGCGCTTTCCGACGTTGCTCGGGCAGATGTTGCGTCTCGATCCTTCGAGGGCGACTCGCACATGGTAGGGACTGTCGCCACTTACGACATGCAGGACCACTTGCTGCTGCACCGAGTGAAGGATGCGGGTGAGTGGCTGTCGGTGGTGAACTGGGACACGGGTGATCTGCGAGAACTGGAACAGTCCGCGCAGGAGGGATACGTGGACACTTCGGTGATCTGCTTCCTTCCTTTCGGGAACGTCATTGGGATCATGCAGGGCGGCGTATCTGCTCCTAGTCACAAGGCCCTGGAAACCTGGCTGAACGGGATCCAGCTGTTCCCTGGCTTCCAGCTGCAGGTTCGGCCGGTCGTCGCGCATGCAGAGATGGAGCGGTTGAAGACCGCTTCTGGCGCCAGTCGCGTCGAAGTCAAGATCATGGCCAACAAGATGGGCGCCTTGCAGGAGCGCCGGGGCGGACTTGCGCGCACACTTCGTGTGGCGGGCGAGGCGTACGGGGAGATCAGCGTGACGATGATTATTTCCGTTCCGAAGAAGAAGGAACTTCGGGAGCACCGCGAGCACCTCCTCGCTGATCTTGAGGAAATCTCGGACGTGGTCACTGGAGCCGAGCGGGCGCGCGCGCGGCTGGTCTACTCAGATCCGGGCGGGCCGGAGCACACTCGCCTCGTTGAACTGGTCGAACACAGCATCACTGCTAAGAAGCGCGTGCCAGCCACTGATGGTGAGGGCAACTCGATCCGGATCGTGTCAGCGGTAGATGCGATCCTGGCAGCAGCCATCGAGCACGAGGACGCCCTGCGGCTGGCGGTCGATGCAGGGGACTCGTGACCTGGGCGATGAACTGGGGGGCACGTGAGTGTGCGTACGAGCATCGAAGATCGCTGGGCCGCCTACCTCTGGATCGACTACCTCCTCGCAGCTCTGGCCGTCGGAGTTCACATCTTCGTCATACGAAGTACGGGGTCGTCGGATTGGCTCTCGTGGATTGACTCGGGGCAGCGCACCGATCTGTACGCTACGGCCGCTGGCGTGGTGTCAGCCATCGGCGGTCTGAGTGCTATCGCAGTCTCGCTCTACACCGCCGCCAACGGTGAACGGCTGCGGGCGGTGCGCGCACAACACCACGAGGAGCTCAGGCGCAGCTGGCGCAGTTTGATCCAGAGCACTGCGCTCTGCTGTCTGTTGTTGTTGATCTCCCTGGCGCTTGACAGAGAGACGGATCCTCTTTCCTGCCGCTTTTTGTTCGAGTACACCATGGTGTTTGCTTCGCTTCGCTTCATGCGGCTGGTCTGGTTGTTCGATCGCATGATGCAGGTTTCAGACGCGGACCTGGTCCGCGAAGAGCAAACGACAACTCCTGTTAGGGACCCTGCCTGGCTGCGCCGGCGGGAACGGACCCGGCGCTGAAGGTACATGTACCCGGGCGTGCGGTAGTGGCCTAGCTGTGAATCCTCGGTGATTACCTAGCTGGAGGCGGCTGGGGGCGCACCGTACAGCGATGGGGCGGCTATGCAGTCCCGATCTCGGTTCCCACGAGTAGCGACAGCCACATGCTGTGGCACCCTGCCCGATTGGGGACTGCTGCACGGATAGGTGACACCTGACCTGGCTTGCTGAGAGGCGGCCTGGAAGGATGTTGCAGTGCCCAAGCCGTATCCGAAAGAGTTCCGCGAGGACGTCGTGCGGGTCGCACGCAACCGCGAGCCCGGCGTCACGCTGGAACAGATCGCCGCCGACTTCGGCGTCCACCCGATCACGTTGTCGAAGTGGCTGCGCCGCGCCGACACCGACGAGGGCGGCGCCAAGCCCGCGCCGGTGTCGGGTGAGTCGGCCGAGCTGCGCGAGGCCCGTAAGCGCATCCGGCTCCTGGAGCAGGAGAACGAGGTACTGCGCAGGGCTGCGGCGTATCTGTCGCAGGCGAACCTGCCGTCAAAATGATGTACCCGCTCGTCCGCGAGCTGGCCGCCGCCGCTGCCCCTGACCGGGTGCCGGTGGCGGTGACGTGCCGGGTGCTCAATCTGGCCCGCCAGCCCTACTACCGGTGGCTGGCTTCACCGGTCACCGACACCGAGAGGGCCGAGGCATACCGGGCCGACGCCCTGTTCGACGCGCATCGCGACGACCCGGAGTTCGGACACCGTTTCCTGGCCGACGAGGCCCGGGCGGCCGGTGAGGCCATGGCCGAGCGGACCGCCTGGCGGATCTGCCGCGACAACCGCTGGTGGAGCGCGTTCGGCAAACGCCGAGGCCGAGGCAAGAACACCAAGGCCGGCCCGCCGGTCCACGACGACCGGGTCCGGCGGGACTTCACTGCTGCCGGGCCGAACCGGCTGTGGCTGACGGACATCACCGAGCACGCCACCGGCGAGGGCAAGCTCTACCTGTGCGCGGTCAAGGACGTGTACTCCAGCCGCATCGTGGGCTACTCCATCGACGCCCGGATGAAGTCCAGCCTTGCCGTCAAAGCCCTGGAATCCGCCGTCGCCCGCCGCGGCCAGGTCGCTGGATGCATCGTGCATTCCGACCGAGGGTCGCAATTTCGTTCCCGGAGGTTCGTTGCCGTTCTCGCACGTCACAGCATGATCGGATCGATGGGCAGAGTCGGTGCCGCCGGCGACAACGCGGCCATGGAAAGCTTCTTCGCGCTGCTGCAGAAGAACGTCCTCGACCGCCGCACCTGGGCCACCCGCCAGGAACTGCGGATCGCCATCGTCACCTGGATCGAGCGCACCTACCACCGACGCCGGCGTCAGAAACGCCTGGCCCGATTGACCCCCATCGAGTACGAAGCCATCATGACCCCACCCGCAGCCCTGGCTGCATAGAACCCGCTGTCACCTACGCGTGCAGCAGTCCCAGATGATGCGGCGGTACGGGCAGAACGCGGCCATGTACTGCAACGTGTGCCGGGCAGTCCTCAACGGGCGGTAGCCGGGGACTCCAGCCAAAGCTGGATCCACCAACGTCGAAGGCCCCCGCTGCAAGCAGCGGGGGCCTTCGACGTATTGCCCGGTGAGAGCAATGGCGGAGGATACGAGATTCGAACTCGTGAGGGGTTGCCCCCAACACGCTTTCCAAATGTTCGCTTGGGGGTCCGCCGCAGAACGGGGGCGTTCTGACCTGGAGCGGAGACCATCGCCTCCCCGGTTCTGGACGGCGTTGGGCAGGGGTGAACGAGACCAGAACTGAGACCAGATCTCGGGCTAGACCTTCCTGACGATGATGGTTCCTGGGACTGCAAATCCCTCCGCAGGGCAGTTAGCACGCCTATGGAGGTGGGTCTGCTTGACGGCTTCCAGTCTCCAAAAACTTGCGAACCTTGCGCAAAGTGGCGTCATCGGCTCGGGTCAGGAGGGAGACCACCATGCCGAGTTCGGCAGCCCGGCTTGCGGCCGGGCGTTCGTAGGCCGTCTGCTGTGAGTCGTCGTCCGGAAGACCGCCGAGTGCGCTTCGTCGGGCTTCGCGGATCCTACTCGTGAACTCGACGACGGTCGGATCACCGTCGTCGCCATCGCCCGGGTCAAAGACCAACAAGTCCTGCCGGTAGCCCTGGGGCGAGATCTCTTCCACCGCACCGACCGCGCCGTAGGCACTCAGTACATTTCGCATCTGTCCGAGGGCAGGGGTGCGCTTGCCGACCTCCATGAGGCGCAGGTACTCGGAAGAGAAGCCGAGTTTCGTCGCCGCATCGGCGCGGGATAGGCCAGCCTTCCAGCGCAGGCGCTCCAAGAGTCCCCCGAAGCGGCCGTTATCTGATTCTCCGGGCCCTACGACCATGTCCACGAATGGCGACGGCTCGCCAATGTGGGCTTCGAGGTGCCCGTCACCGTCCTTCACGCCGCAAGGCTATCCCAACTATTGACTGGTCGGAAGTTGTTGCACCCTCCACTGGGCTGGGTGTACTCTCCGAACTGTTGGCAACAAGTCGTTCAATTGTTGGAGATGATGGGTGTGGAGACGGACAACTTCGGCCGTGGCTCTGAGGCCCTTGCGCCGGCTGAGAAAGCCGGGCCTTCGGGTGGGATTTACGCGCTGCCTGTCGTGGGAGGGGCAGCCGCAGGAGCGCGCCAGTTCTACGACGAGATGGCTCCGCTCGCGACCGACCCGACCCGAATGCGCGTTGCCAAGGAGGTCTTCCGTTGGGGCTCTGCGGCTGCTGGGATGGCGGC
Organism: Streptomyces sp. Mut1; assembly: GCF_030719295.1. NCBI lineage: Bacteria > Bacillati > Actinomycetota > Actinomycetes > Kitasatosporales > Streptomycetaceae > Streptomyces > Streptomyces castrisilvae. The sequence continues at coordinate 4,121,999 of NZ_CP120997.1, forward strand.
AGTTGCGATGATCACGTTGTGAGCAACGCCAGCCGACAAGGCGTCGTGGAGACGTGAAGTCGACGACGAGAGAGTGGTACAGCCTGTTGGGCCCGACGAGGGGCCTGCGAAGAGCACTTGGAGGGTGGTCAGACGCTGTTGGCCATCGATGATGTGTGACGACACGAGTCGGCGTGGCGGCCTACAGCGTTGCTGCAGGACTACAGCTCCGAGGAAATAGGTGCGGGAGTCCTCCTGGTTGGATGGGGCCCGGTTGCTGAAAACGAGGTCGACCGGGCCCGTCGGAGTTCAGCTGACGGCACGTCAAGGTGACCCTTCTCTGGACGGAGGAAGCATCTGTACGGGCTACCTGCGTAGGTACTCCTCGGTGCACCGCTCGTCTTCAGCTGCCGCTAGACATGCCGCGCTGATTCGTACGGCTGAGACTGTGCCATGCGGTACTTGGGAACGCATCAAGTCATGGACGGTGCGATGGCGAAGTGGGCGTACGCCGTGGCCGAGGCGGAGTTGAGCGAGCCGCTTCCTCGTAGATGGGAGCACTCTCAAGGGGTTGCCCGGCGCGCGGTCGAACTGACGGAGGTACTGGGCGAGGACGCTGCCCTGCTGGCTTCTGCCGCTGTACTGCACGATGTGGGCTACGCACCGCGGCTGGCAGCGACAGGCTTTCATCCGCTGGATGGTGCCCGGTTCCTTCGTGACGACCACGCTGCGGATGAGCGGCTGGTGCGGTTGGTGGCAAACCACTCGTTGGCGTTGCTGGAGGCGGAGGAGCGTGGGCTACGGGGCGATCTGGAAGCCGAATTTCCACTGCTCGACGACCACCGGCTCGTGGATGCCTTGGTGTATTGCGACATGACGACGACGCCTGACGGGAACGGCACGTCTGCCGAGGGTCGGCTGGAGGAGGTCACGAATCGTTACGGTGCAGACAGCCTGGTGGGGCGGTTCATCCGTCGGGCAGAGCCGGAGATCTTCGCCGCCGTAGGGCGGGTGGAGGCGGCGCTGGCGGCTCAGCCCAGGTAGGGGTAGGTGCCAGCGAGGTAGTCGCCGATCTGTTGGCGCATGCTGGGGTGGATGTCGTACCGGTCCAGGTCGTCTGGCTGGACGTAGCGGACGCCGTCGGCCTCGTCGTTAATGGTGGGCTCGCCGCCTACGGGGCGGCCGATGTAGGTGTTCTCGTACTGCTGGCGGATCTCGCCGTCGGTGTAGGCCACGATGTGGTTCGGGTTTGTGTAGACCCCCAAGAAGCCCGTGATCTCGGCGATGATCCCGGTCTCTTCAAGGCATTCACGCACTGCGCACTGGGCCGCAGTCTCGCCGATGTCCTGCGCGCCCCCCGGCAGGGCCCACTGGCCGGTGTCCCGGCGGCGCTGGAGGAGTATGGCGCCGTTGTCGTCGACGACGAGCAGGTTGTTGGCGGGGATGAGCGTGTTCGCCTTGGGGGCCTTGGGGTCGTTGTAGTACTCAGTCCTGCCCATGTGGCGAGGGCCCCTCCTGGTCTGGTGTCCAGGGCCGTGCGGTGGCCCAGACAGCTTCGAAACTCTGAGCGTAGTTGTCGAACCAGCCCGCCGTGTCTGCTCTGCGGAGATGGAGGAGGGGGTTGGCACTGGCCGGCTGGCCCCAGACGTGCGGGTTGATCAGAAGATCATCGTCGTACCGGAACATGGAGGTGTAGAGCGTGGTGTCGTGCAGTCTCACCTCGCATCCGGCCTCGGACAACAGGGGCCGGTAGTAGGTCAGGGAGGCACGGATCTTGGCGGCGAGTGTGTCGCCGATTCCCTCTTCGTGGCCCCGGATTGCTGCGGCCTGGCCCTTCGAGTCGCCGAAGCAGAGCCGCACTCGCACTCCGCTCGATGCGCGTTCGGCGAGCATCTTGGCGACGTGAGGGTTGGACTGGGCGAAGAAGGTGCCGGAGAAGACGAGGACGCTGATCTGCTCCTGGGCGCCATTGAGCAGCGACAGCCACGTGTCTCGCGGGACGCTCGCCCGATTCTGGTAGGTCCCGACCAGTTCCTGTCCTGACCCTGCCAGCTGCTGCTGAGTGCTCGGCACCGGTGCGGGCCAGAGGAAGAGTTCCTCGACCCGTAAGTGCTTGGCGACACGGAAGCGGTGGCGAGGATGGGGAACGCGCCCGCCGAGCCACCGGCCGACGGTCTTGGGGTCCACCTCGCAGACTTCGGCGAGTGATTCGGGTGGGATGCCGCGCTGGGCGAGCACGGAGTGCAATCGCTCGTTCACAGACGCCATACAAGCCGAGACCGGTCAGGAGCGGCAAGGACGTTTCGGGACGTTCCGCGGAAGGAGGGGGGCATGACCGCTGTATTTACGCTGGATGCATGGAGCTCATCGTCCTGTGGGACATCGACCACACTCTCATCGAGAACTCAGGGGTCAGCAAGGAGATCTACGCCGCCGCCTTCACGGCCCTGGCGGGAAGGGCGCCCGCGGGGCCGGCGCGGACGGAAGGGCGTACGGACCGGCTGATCATGCGCGACATGTTCGAGCGGAACGGCCTGGCCGAGCCGGACTGGCCAGCGGTCGAGAAGGCTCTCGCCTACGCCGGGGAGGCCCGTCTCCACGCCCTCAGCCAGCGGGGAACAGCCCTGCCCGGTGTGCGGGAAGTCCTGAAGGAGGTCTCCGTGCGCAGCAGTTGGGTGTCGTCGGTGCTCACAGGCAATATCGCGGACAACGCCCGCGTGAAGGTCGCGGCCTTCGGCCTTGATCCCCTCCTCGACCTGCCGGTTGGCGCCTACGGGGCCGATGCCCTCCAACGCCCCGACCTGGTCGCTGTCGCCCGGGAGCGGGCCCGGCAGCTACGGGGCGCCCCGGATGGCGTGCCCGTCGTGCTCGTCGGAGACACTCCGAGGGACGTGGAGGCCGCACTCGTCACGGGTTCCGAGATCATCGCGGTCGCCTCCGGCGTCCACAGCACCGAAGAGCTGGCAGCCGCCGGTGCCCGTACGGTCCTGCCCGATCTGACGGACACCGGCCGTGTACTCGGGATTCTGGAGGCGCTCTCCGCACGCTGAAAACGTCCCAGGACGTCCTCGGAGCGTCCCGATACGCGGTGACGAGGTCCGTACCTGTCCCGCCAATATCAGGTCTCCCACCAGGCAAGCGCCTCGAAGGAGACCCTCGTGATCAGCGAAATCACCGGGATCCGCAGGATCCGGATGCTGTACCTGCAGCTGCTCTACCGCTGCAACTTCGAATGCCTGCACTGCTTCCACGGCAAACGGCTCCAGCACGCCGACGCCTTCACCACGGACGAGGCGGTCAACCTCCTCACGCTGATGCGCGACGAGTACGACACCGAGGCTGTCACCCTGCTGGGCGGCGAGCCGTTCGTCTACCGAGACCTCGCCCAGGTCGTCCGGTACGCCAAGCGGGACCTGGGCATGCAGGTCGAGATCTGCACCAACGGCTACCGCATCGAGCGCCGGCTCACCGAGATCGCCCCCGACCTGGACCTGCTCCGAGTGTCACTGGAGGGCATCGGCACGACCAACGACACGATCCGCAAGTTCGGAAGCTACCGCAGTGCCCTGAGCGCCCTCGAAATCGCCCAGCAGCTCGGCGTCCGCGCCGGCGCGACCATGACGGTCACCTCACGCAATATCGACGAGGTCCTGCCGCTCGCCCGCACACTGCAGCACTACGGGGTGGAGCAGCTGAAACTCCACTGCCTCCGGCCGGTCGGCAACGCAGCGGACCACCCCGAGCTCCTCGTCAACGACGCCACGGCCTACACCCGTCTGCGGGAGCGCCTGGCCTCGGCCGAGCTGGACATCGAGGTGATCCTCGACGAGGACCTGTCCGAGCTCGGTGCACCAGACGCGTGCCTCCCCTCCGGGGGCCCTGTGGAGATCGAGCGGATCGAGGCCGACCCGCGCGGCGCGCTCACCATGTCCTGCAAGGCTGTCGGCAAGGACTCGCACGCCTTCTGGTACGACAAGCTCACCGATCACATCGCCCACCGGCCGTCCGCCACCGACGAACTCACCCTCGCGGTGCCGGACGTGGTGTACGGACGTGTCTGACTCGGCGTCGTTCGAGAGCGTCGAAGGGCTCCGCGGCACAGGCAAATCCACCCTCGCCCCCATGCTCGCGGCTGCTCGTGGCGCGGTACTGGTCCCGACCGTGCCACTCACCTACCAGGCACTGCGGCAGGAGGTCGACCGGCTGGGAAACGCAGAGGCGCGCATGTGCTTCTACCTCTCGGCCCTGTTCACCGCCACCGATCAGATCCAGCGGTACCTGTCCGCCGGCATCCCGGTCGTCGTCGAAAGCTACTTCGCACGCTGTCTGGCCAACCACCGCGCTTTCGGAGCCAACCTCTCCGTGTCCCTGCCGCCGGGCATCCCGCGTCCCGTCACCCACTACCTCGTCTGCGCGGAGGACGAGCGCCAGCGCCGACTCGCCCGGCGCGACAAGCCTGTCTCGCGTTGGGACACCCTCGCCGAGATCACCGCAGACAAGATCACCGACGCCTACGCCTCGTTCCCAATGCACCGCGTGAACACCACCGGACTCACCCCTGACGAGGCACTCCGAGCCGTCCTGAGCACCCACCCGCAAGGAGAGCAACCCCGTGCAGACACCCAGCATGTGGCGGCACACCCTCACCTTCTTCCCCCAGTTCCTCGCCGCGCTGAAGGAGCGTACGGAGCCTGACTCCACCGTGACGGTCATCGGCGCGAGCGACGGCAGACTCGTCGTGCCACTGGCCGCGGCCGGCTACCGCGTCATCGCCATCGAGCGCGACCCGCTCGCCCTCCACGGCGGCGAAGTCCAACTCCCGGGTGGCAGAACCGGTCACGCGACGGGCATGATCGAGCGGCTGAAGCAGGAAGGGCTTCACGACCGTGTCCAGGTCGTGGAGGAGGACTTCCTCGCCTCCGAACCCGTCACCGCCCCCTGTGATGCCGTCTGGACGAGCTGCTCGTGGCATTACAGTGCCAACCACCACCGGCCGTTCGGCGAGTTCGTCGACCGCATGCAGCGCCTGGTCCGGCCCGGCGGTCTGTTCGGCGCGGAGTTCATGATGCCCCTCACGCAACGCCACCACGTGCTGGAGCACTACACATCCCCCGAGAAGCTGCGGCATTACTTCATCGGGGACTGGGACGTCCTGCTCACACTGCGGACCAACGAGTTCACCGAGCAGGCGCACGTCGGACAGCTGCAGGACCACAACCACCGCATGGGCCTTCTCCTCGCAGCCCGCGCGTCCACCCCCTCCTAGAGCTACGGGAAGAAGGACATATGAAGCACGAGTACGAGGCCAAGTTCCTCGCCGTCGACGTCGACGGCCTCCAGGCCAAACTGACGGCGCTCGGAGCCGTCCAGGCATTTCCGCGCACCCTCCTCACCCGGAAGATCTTCGAGAACGACGCCCTCGAAGGCGGCGCCTGGGTCCGCCTGAGGGACGAGGCCACCCGTTCCACGCTCACGCTGAAGCAGGTCACCGACTCCACGACGATCGACGGCACCACCGAGATCGAGACCGAGGTGTCCGACCTGCACGCCATGGCCGAGATCCTCCGCAACGTCGGCCTGCGCGAAGTCCGCTACCAGGAGAACTACCGCGAGGAGTGGCGCCTGGGCGAAGTCGCCTTCGACTTCGACACCTGGCCGGACCTCCCCACCTTCGTCGAGGTCGAAGGCCCCGACGAGGCATCGGTCCGCCAGGCAGCAGCCCTGCTCGACCTCGACTACACCGAGGCACGATTCGGCAGCGTCGACGAGATCTACAAGAGCGAGGCCGGCCGGGACATCCTGGCCGAGCCCACGCTCCTCTTCGCCGACTCCGACAAGCAGGCTGCAACCAGGGCAACTGTCCCGAGCGAGTGATCTCGGGGGCGGGGCTGTGCCCATAGAACTGGCCGTGACGCCTCGGGTCATACCCGGCATCGTCGAGTTCACGCGCGGCGGTCTGCCCGCTGCGGCAGACACTGACGACGGCAATACGTGGACTGACGGCTTCTGCTGGCTCCACTGCGGCCAGCGATGGACCCGTGTTCTATGGATCGGCCCCGTGAGTGCGGCGGGCGCCTCTCCGACGGTTGCCACCAGGGACAACGCCTACGTGCCATGGCAGCAGCCGTCAGCGTGGACTCTGGCGTATGCGGCTCGCATTAGCGCAGCAGTAACGCGGAACCACGCCTTCGGGGCTCATGACGCGCCCGACCCCGGACGCGACGAGAACGCCATCTGACGGATGGATCTGGGGCGACGACCCGGCCTGCCGCTGGAGTGCCGTGCGCCACGCCGACGACCACATCCACATCCGTGCCGCCGCTGTCCGCGAAGTCGGTCTGGCGTACGGCGCGGCCCCCGGTATGGGCCAAGAGGCCAACCTGTTGTCGTCCATCTCCCTTTGGGAAGCGCCCTGTTGGGTATCCGTGGGCGCTTCTGTGGTTGAGAGATGGCAAATGGGGTGTGGCACACCGGATATGGCATAGAGATCAATCTGTCGCTGCCTGATCTCGGGCACCCCGGGCGTCCCGATCTGTTGCGGGAGATCACTGCCAGGGTCTCCGATCGCGATGCGCAGCTGCTTGAATGCCTCGCGCACCACGACGGGCGGGAATGCCTGTCGGAGACCGGTGGGAAGTCCCCGTGGACGTTCATCCGCCGAGGCAGAGCCGGGGGCCGACGGCCTCTCGTGGCCTCGCACCTGCCGATCACGCACAAGGCGGCCCCGGCGGAGAGCGCCCAGCACAAGGCCACCAAGGAACGGATCGTCGCGACCGCCGGACGGTACGGCCTGAACGCCGAGGCGGAGGTTCCCATGGCGAACCGGCGGAGCGTCTCGGACGCCGTCGTCACCGGGCCCGGTGGTCTCAGGGCCGGCTGCGAGATCCAGTACCACCGCCTCGGCCCCAGCAGCGTGCACTAGCGTTCGGTCCACGCAGTGGAGCACGGCATCACCCCGCTGCGGGTGGCGAAGGACCGGACCGCCTCCCTGATTGACCGCGCCCCTGGGTGCGCGTCGACGACATGTCGTGGAAGGACATTGTTGACCGCAAGGAGATGGTGATCCGCGGCGGCTACCGGCACCTCGAAGTCTGGAAGTGCGTACCGAGCAGCGATCGCCACTGCCTCCTCAGCGAGGGTGCCGGTCATTGTGGCGCGATTCACGCGGACTGGTTCGTGCCGGCGCTGTGCCTCCAGGAGGAGGAGCCGGTCTGCATCGAGGGGCTGGTTCTGCAGAGCACTGCAACGTGTGCCGGGCAGTCCTCAACGGGCGGTGGCCGGGGACTCCAGCCAAAGCTGGATCCACCAACGTCGAAGGCCCCCGCTGCAAGCAGCGGGGGCCTTCGACGTATTGCCCGGTGAGAGCAATGGCGGAGGATACGAGATTCGAACTCGTGAGGGGTTGCCCCCAACACGCTTTCCAAGCGTGCGCCCTAGGCCACTAGGCGAATCCTCCGTGGCAAACAATACAAGACGTTGAGGAGTGCTCGCGAACCCGTTCCCCGGGGAGGGGGTCCGGGGGTCCCGGAGGTGTGGGGGGTGGTGGGGGAGGTGGACTTGCGGGGGTGGGGATCGGTTAAGGTGGGCGTCAGCCCCTCACGTGGCGCTATCTGACTGAACTCCCCCAGGGCCGGAAGGCAGCAAGGGTAGGTTGGCTCTGGCGGGTGCGTGGGGGGCCCTTGCGTGCCCGGGGGCCGGTGGTGGCCCGGGGCGGGGCCGGTTGTCAGTCCGCCCCGATAACCTCGTAGGTGTGTCGTCCCTTGCGCTGTACCGCCGCTACCGCCCCGAGTCATTCGCCGAGGTCATCGGTCAGGAGCATGTCACTGACCCGCTCCAGCAGGCCTTGCGGAACAACCGGGTCAATCACGCGTACCTGTTCAGCGGCCCGCGAGGCTGCGGCAAGACGACCAGTGCGCGCATCCTGGCCCGCTGTCTGAACTGCGAGCAGGGGCCCACGCCCACGCCCTGCGGGGAGTGCCAGTCCTGCCAGGACCTGGCGCGCAACGGGCCGGGGTCGATCGACGTGATCGAGATCGACGCCGCTTCGCACGGTGGTGTGGACGACGCCCGTGATCTGCGGGAGAAGGCGTTCTTCGGGCCGGCGTCGAGTCGTTACAAGATCTACATCATCGACGAGGCCCACATGGTGACCTCGGCGGGGTTCAACGCCCTGCTGAAGGTGGTCGAGGAGCCGCCGGAGCACCTGAAGTTCATCTTCGCGACCACCGAGCCCGAGAAGGTCATCGGCACCATCCGGTCGCGTACCCACCACTATCCGTTCCGGCTCGTGCCGCCGGGGACGCTGCGCGACTACCTCGCCGAGGTGTGCGGCAGGGAGAACAGCCACGTCGACGACGGGGTCCTGCCGCTCGTCGTGCGGGCCGGTGCCGGTTCCGTGCGTGACTCGATGTCCGTCATGGACCAGTTGCTCGCCGGCGCGGGCGACGAGGGTGTGACGTACGCCATGGCGACGTCACTGCTCGGTTATACGGACGGCTCGCTGCTCGACTCGGTCGTGGACGCCTTCGCGGCGGGCGACGGGGCCGCGGCCTTCGAGGTCGTGGACCGGGTCATCGAGGGCGGAAACGACCCGCGCCGGTTCGTCGCCGACCTGCTGGAGCGGCTGCGCGACCTGGTGATCCTGGCGGCCGTGCCGGACGCCGGTGAGAAGGGTCTTATCGACGCGCCGGCCGATGTCGTGGAGCGGATGCAGGCCCAGGCGTCCGTGTTCGGGGCCGCCGAGCTGAGCCGCGCGGCCGATCTGGTCAACGAGGGGCTTACGGAGATGCGTGGCGCCACCTCGCCGCGCCTCCAGGTCGAGCTCATCTGCGCCCGGGTGCTGCTGCCCGCCGCCTTCGACGACGAGCGCTCCCTCCAGGCCCGGCTCGACCGGCTGGAGCGGGGCGCCTCCTTCGCCACGACCGGCCCCGGGCCCGCCATGGGCTACGTCCCCGGGCCCGAGGCCCTCGCCCACGCCCCGGCCGCCCCGCAGCCGGCCCCGCACAGCCCCGCCCCGCAGCCGGACGCCGGGTCGGGGCCCGCCGTCGCGCGTGCCGCGGTCCGGGGGGACGCGCCCCCGCCGGCCGCCCCGCCCGCCCAGCAGACACCGCCGCCCGCCGCCCCGCCCCAGGCCCCGCCCGCCGAGGCGCCCGCCGCCGGTCAGCGGCCCGGTGCCTGGCCCGCCGCGGCCGCCGCCCCCGAGCAGGGGCGCCGTCCCGGAGGCTGGCCCACGGCCTCCACCCCCGGCCGGGCGGCCGCCCCGCAGAGCACCCCCGCGGCCCCTGCCGCGCCCGCTGCCCCCGTGCCGGGCCCGGCAGCCGCTGAGCCCGCCCCGGGCATGACGCAGGGCGCCGGTCAGGTGCGCAACATGTGGCCCGACATCCTGGAGGCGGTCAAGAACCGCCGACGTTTCACGTGGATCCTTCTCAGTCAGAACGCCCAGGTCACCGGATTCGACGGCAGCACCCTGCAGATCGGCTTCCTCAACGCCGGTGCCCGCGACAACTTCGCGAGCAGCGGCAGCGAGGAGGTCCTGAAGCAGGCGCTGGTCGAGCGGTTCAACGCCCAGTGGAAGATCGAGGCGATCGTCGACCCGTCCGGGGGCGCCGGACAGCCCTCGCAGGCGCAGTCCGGCGGCCAGCGTCCGTACACCCCGCCGCCCGCCCCGCCTCGCCCCGCAGCGCCCGCGCCGCAGGCGTACGAGTCACGGCCCGCCTCCGCACCGGCCCCCGCCCCTGCCCCGCAGCAGCCGAGCGGCGGAGGGTCACAGGCCGGGCCCCCGCCCGCGTCGTACGCCGCCCCCGAGGCGCCCATGCCGGTCGCCCCCGAGGACGACATCCCTGAGGCCGACGACCCGGACCTCGTCGACTCCGCGCTCTCCGGGCACGAGCTGATCGTCCGCGAGCTGGGCGCCACCGTCGTGGAGGAGTTCACCAATGAGTAGCGCCAATGATTAGCGCCCACGAGTAGCGCCCACCAGTAGCGCCGAGGCGCGGCGCCGGACGGCCGGGCGCCAAGCGGCGAGGGGTGCACCGCCCCGCCCCCGTGTCCACGGATCGGCGCTCGTCAAGGGCGCCGCGCCCCGGCGGCTAGGCTGCACCCCGTGAAGGTCCTCGTCATCGGCGGCGGCGCCCGCGAACACGCCCTGTGCCGCTCTCTGTCCCTCGACCCCGACGTCACCGCTCTGTACTGCGCCCCCGGCAACGCCGGCATCGCAGAGGTGGCCGAACTGCACCCGGTCGACGCCCTCGACGGCGCTGCCGTCGCGCGCCTCGCCACCGAGCTGGGCGCCGGGCTGGTGGTCGTCGGCCCCGAGGCACCGCTCGTCGCCGGGGTCGCCGACGCGGTGCGCGCCGCGGGAATCCCGTGCTTCGGCCCGTCCGGCGCGGCCGCCCAGCTGGAGGGGTCCAAGGCGTTCGCCAAGGACGTCATGGCCGGGGCGGGCGTACCGACCGCCCGCAGCTACGTGTGCACCACGCCCGCCGAGATCGACACCGCGCTCGACGCGTTCGGCGCCCCCTACGTGGTCAAGGACGACGGTCTGGCCGCCGGTAAGGGCGTCGTCGTCACCGATGACGTCGAGGCGGCCCGCGCCCACGCGCTGGCCTGCGACCGGGTGGTCATCGAGGAGTTCCTCGACGGCCCCGAGGTGAGCCTCTTCGCGATCACCGACGGCACCACCGTGCTGCCGCTCCAGCCCGCCCAGGACTTCAAGCGCGCCCTCGACGGCGACGAGGGCCCGAACACCGGCGGCATGGGCGCGTACAGCCCCCTGCCGTGGGCGGACCCGAAGCTGGTCGAGGAGGTCATGCAGTCCGTCCTCCAGCCGACCGTGGACGAGCTGCGCCGGCGCGGTACGCCGTTCTCGGGGCTGCTGTACGCGGGCCTCGCGATCACCTCGCGCGGGGTCCGGGTCATCGAGTTCAACGCCAGGTTCGGCGACCCGGAGACCCAGGTGGTCCTGGCGCGTCTGCGGACGCCGCTGGCCGGAGTGCTGCTGGGGGCCGCCAACGGCACCCTGGACGCGCTGCCGCCGCTGAAGTGGCGCGACGACGCCGCCGTCACCGTCGTGATCGCCTCGCACAACTACCCGGGCACCCCGCGCACGGGTGACCCCATCGAGGGGCTGGACGCGGTCGCGGAGCAGGATGCCCCGCACGCGTACGTACTGCACGCCGGGACCCGGCTCGACGGCGACACGGTCGTCAGCGCGGGCGGGCGGGTGCTCTCCGTGACGGCGACGGCGGACGACCTCGCGGGCGCCCGTGAGCGTGCCTACGCGGCGGCGGCCAGGATCCGGCTCGACGGTTCCCAGCTCCGTACGGACATCGCGAAGAAGGCCGCGGAGGACGCCCGGACGGGGCAGCCCACACAGGCCTGATCCGAACGAAAACCCCTACCCCTCCGACCCCCTCTCACGTCGGCACCTTTGCCCAAAGCCATTCCATCGGGTGACGGCTGAGCCATCCGGATGACGCCCGTCGAACCCCCAACTAGGGTGCGGCGCAAGCGTTCCGGCACTTGGCCCACCGGCATTGCGATGTCGGTGGCGGGTGCCACAGTGGGGGAGTGAGCAACGCCGCCGTGGGGGCAGAGGGGGTGAAGTCCGGCCGTGTCAGGTACCGGTACAGGTGAGGAGCTGGGTGCGCGGGCAGCGCGTGTCCGGGCCCGCGCCCTGCTGCGCATCCGCGGCAGGGCGACAGCGGTCGCCGTGCTGCCCGCAGCACTGGCCGTGGTCCTGTTCGCCGCGGGCGCCCAGGGCTTCGCCGACGGCAGCGGCTGGGCCGCGGCGCGCTGGGCCGTGGCCGGCTGCGCGATCGTCGTCCTGCTGATCGCGGCGGCCGTCGCGACCGCGGTCGTACGGGCGAAGCCGGCGGTCAGCCCGACCGTCCCGCTCGGCGAGACGGCCGCCCCCGATCTCTACCGGCTGGTCCACGACCTGGCGGACCGGCTCGGGGTGCCCGCGCCCTCGGCCATAGCGCTCACGCCCGACTGCGACAGCTGGCTGGAGGACCGCAGCCATCCGTCGGCCGGTGGCTCCGCCCGGCGCGCGCAGGCGGCCCCCGTGCTGGTCATCGGCTCCCCGTTCCTGTGGTGGATGCGGGTCGCCGAGCTGCGCGCGGTGCTCGCCCCGGTCGTGGCGGGCACCAGTTCCTCCGCCCACCCCGACATAGCCGCCGCCCGGCGCTTCGTGCGGGGCCTCGACGGGGCGGTCGCCGACGCCTCCGTCCCCGCCCGGGGCCCGGTGCGCAGGGCGCTGCGGCTGCCGCGCGCCTTCGTCGGGCGGATCGCCCGGATACTGCTGCGCAGCTGCCGCGGGCACGCGACGGAGATGGAGAGGGGCGTCGCCGCCGCCGCGTCGACGCGCGCCCAGGCGGTGGACTACGGGCTGCGGATCGTCGCCCAGGAGCAGGTCGGCCTCGCCTACGCCGGCTGGGACCGGCTGCTCACCCGCGTCGCGCTGCCCGCCTGGCGGATGGGCCGCTGGCCCTCGCAGCTGGACGCGGGCGTCGTCTCCGCCCTCACCGAGCTCTCCCGCCGCGACCGGCTGGCCGAGGGATACGCCTCCCGGCTCGGCGAGCGTCCCGCCTGCGACCTGCTGGAGGAGCCGGGAGCGGCCGACGAGGCGGCATCCCTGCTGGCGGCCCGCCTCTTTCACGGCGGGCCCGCCGAGACGGGCCCCGACTGGGCCCCGGTGGACTGGCAGCAGTATCCGGACGAGGTGGTCGACCGGAAGTGGCGCTCGGAGGCGGCGCGGCTGCACCGCGTGCTGGACGCCATGGGCGTTCCGCCCGCCGCGGCCCTCGGCGGGGTGCCGACGCTGGCGCGCGTCGTGGAGCACCTGGAGACCGGGGAGCACGGCGGCGAGGAGCTGGCGGCCGGGATCAGCGCGGCGGTGGCCCGCGAGGAGGCCGAGGCTCAGGAGCGGGTCCCGGACGCGGCTCCCGGCTCCGCGCAGGCGGGCGGCTCCGCGGGTTCCGCTTCCGGCTCCGGCGACGACGTACTGGCCCTGTGGGGGCCCGATCCGCTGCCCCTCTTCCCGCTTCAGCCGCCCCGTACGGGCACCGATCTGCTCGCCGATCACGTCGCGGCGATGGTCTGCTGCGCCGCCGTGGACACGGCCGGTGCGGCGCCCGGTCTCGACTGGCTCGACGGACCCACGCTGCTGGTCGACGGCGAACGCCGGGCGGATCTCGGCAGCCCGGTCCTCAGCCTGATCGAGGACGGCGACGCCGGCCCGCTGCGTACCTGGCTCGCCTCGGTCGGTGTACGCACCGACAAACCGGTGCGTCTGGGCTGAAACGGGCGTCCGAAAAGAGACCTCGCAACGGACGTCCGAAAGAGGTCTCACCGGCAGGGTGGGACGGCCGAAGTGGCCGAGAACAAGTTCATAACCGGAGCAACAGGTTCCGTTCACGTCAATTCGCGACGAACGGTGACGGAGTGCGTGCGTTATGTGATGTGCTGGGGAACGGCGCTGACAGTCGGCGCATCACTGTTGATCCGGGGGCCTGAGGGAGGGGGAGCGTGATGGGGGCGGAACAGATCCGTCGGTGGGAATCGGGTGCCCTGGCGCATGCCGTGACCGATCCTTTCGGCCAGGGGCCGCTGCCCTGGCTGCGCGGCAGTGAGAACTACTTCGACGACACCGGCCAGGTCGTCCCCTGGTACGCGGACCCCACGCTGCCCCGTGGTTCCACCGACGGCGGCACGCGTACCGCCGACGACGTGCGCCGGCAGATCAAGGGCTTCGCCTCCACCGGAGCGGCCGCCCCCGGAGAGGCGATCGACTTCCACATCACGGTGGACCCGCCCCAGCAGTTCACCGTGGACGTCTACCGGATCGGCCACTACGGCGGCGACGGCGCGGCCAAGATCACCACAAGCCCGCGCCTGTCCGGCATCGTTCAGCCGCCGCCCCTCACCGCCGACCGCACCGTCTCCTGCCACCACTGGTGGCAGTCCTGGCGGCTCCAGATCCCGTCCTACTGGTCGATCGGCGCGTACGTCGCCGTGCTCACCACGCTCGACGGCCACCGGTCGCACATCCCGTTCACCGTCCGCGACGACCACCCGGCCGACCTGCTGCTGGTCCTCCCGGACATCACGTGGCAGGCGTACAACCTCTACCCGGAGGACGGCCGGACCGGCGCCAGTCTCTACCACGCGTGGGACGAGGAGGGCCGGCTGCTGGGGGAGGAGGACGCGGCGGTCACCGTCTCCTTCGACCGCCCCTACGCGGGCGCGGGCCTCCCGCTGCACGTCGGACACGCCTACGACTTCATCCGCTGGGCCGAGCGCTACGGCTACGACCTCGCCTACGCCGACACCCGCGACCTGCACGCGGGCCGGGTCGACCCCACGCGCTACCGGGGCCTGGTCTTCCCCGGCCACGACGAGTACTGGTCGGTGCCCATGCGCCGCACCGCCGAGCGTGCCCGCGACAACGGCACCTCGCTGGTCTACCTCTCCGCCAACACCATGTACTGGCAGGTCAGCCTCGGGCCTTCGGCGTCCGGCGTCCCGGACCGGCTGCTCACCTGCCGCAAGCGCCGCGGCCCCGGCAAGCCCGCCCTCTGGCGCGAGATCGACCGTCCCGAACAGCAGCTGCTCGGCATCCAGTACGCGGGCCGGGTGCCAGAACCGCACCCGCTCGTCGTGCGGAACGCGGAGCACTGGCTGTGGGACGCGACCGGCGCCGGTGAGGGCGACGAGATCGACGGCCTGGTCGCGGGCGAGGCCGACCGCTACTTCCCGCGCACCACGCTGCCCGAGCACGACAACCGCATCCTGCTCGCCCACTCCCCGTACCAGGACAGCGAGGGGGCGACGCGCCACCAGGAGACGTCCCTGTACCGGGCCCCGTCCGGCGCACTCGTCTTCGCCTCCGGCACCTTCGCCTGGTCGCCGGCCCTGGACCGCCCCGGCCATGTGGACCCCCGCATCCAGCGGGCCACCGCCAACCTCCTCGACCGCATCTGCAAGCGCGCCTGAACCACGGACTCCCCACCCGCTCCCGGGGCGTCCGGTCCGGCACCCCTCCGCAGCCGTCCGCACCCGGATACGGGACAATCGGAACGGTTCCTGGAACAACCTACGCGGAGGCAGCGTGTCCGGATTTGTAGAAAAGCCCGAGCCCGTGCAGGTACCGGGACTCACCCACCTGCACACCGGCAAGGTGCGCGACCTGTACCGGAACGAGGCCGGTGACCTCGTCATGGTCGCCAGCGACCGGATGTCCGCCTACGACTGGGTGCTGCCGACCGAGATCCCGGACAAGGGCCGTGTCCTGACCCGCCTCTCGATGTGGTGGTTCGACCAGCTCGCCGACCTCGTGCCCAACCACGTCCTGTCGACCGAGGTGCCCGCCGGGGCCCCCGACGACTGGGCCGGCCGCACCATGATCTGCAAGTCGCTGCGGATGGTCCCGGTCGAGTGCGTGGCCCGCGGCTACCTGACGGGCTCCGGCCTCACCGAGTACAACGAGTCCCGCACGGTCTGCGGCCTCGCCCTCCCCGACGGCCTCGTGGACGGCTCCGAGCTCCCGGGCGCCATCTTCACCCCCGCCACCAAGGCGGCCGTCGGTGACCACGACGAGAACGTGAGCTACGAGGAGGTGGCCCACCAGGTCGGCACCGAGACGGCCGCCCTGCTGCGCCGGACGACCCTGGACGTCTACGGCCGGGCCCGCGACATCGCACGCGAGCGCGGGATCATCCTCGCGGACACCAAGTTCGAGTTCGGCTTCGCGCCCACCGCCGACGGCGGCGAGGAACTGATCATCGCCGACGAGGTGCTGACCCCGGACTCCTCCCGCTTCTGGCCTGCCGCCTCCTGGGAGCCGGGCCACGCCCAGCCGTCGTACGACAAGCAGTTCGTACGCGACTGGCTGACCTCGCCGGCCTCCGGCTGGGACCGCGGGAGCGAGCAGCCCCCGCCGGCGCTGCCCCAGGAGATCGTGGACGCGACCCGCGCCAAGTACATCGAGGCGTACGAACTCCTCACCGGCACGCCCTGGAAGTAGCCCCCGCACACGAAGAAGCCCCCGGCCGAAAGGCCGGGGGCTTCTTGCTGAACAGAGCGGACGACCAGGTTCGAACTGGCGACCTCAACCTTGGCAAGGTTGCGCTCTACCAACTGAGCTACGTCCGCAAGCGCCGAAGCGCGAGGACTACTATACCCAACCCCGCTCCCGCGCGAGACGCACCGCCGCATGGCGGTTCTCCGCCCCGAGCTTCGAGGCCGCCGCCGAGAGGTAGTTGCGCACGGTCCCCTGCGACAGCGACGCCCGGTCGGCGATCTCCGAGACGGGCGCCCCGTCCGCCGCCAGCTCCAGCACCTCGGTCTCGCGCACGGTCAGCGGGGAGTCCCCCGCGGAGATCGCGTCCGCCGCCAACTCCGGGTCCACATAACGGTTTCCGGCGTGCACGGTACGGATGATCCCGGCCAGCTGGCGGGCGCTCACCGTCTTCGGCACGAACGCCCGCACCCCCGCCGCGAGCGCCCGCTTGAGGTGCCCGGGACGGCCGTGACTGGTCACGATCATCGTCCGGCAGTCCGGCAGCTCGGCCCGCAGCGATGTGGCTACGCTCACACCGTCCGCCCCCGGCATGTCCAGGTCCAGCACCGCCACATCGGGGCGGTGCGCGCGGGCCATGGCGAGCGCCTCCGGGCCCGTCGCCGCCTCCGCGACCACCACGAGGTCGTCCTCCAGCGCGAGGAGGGCGGCGAGCGCGCCCCGGATCAGATGCTCGTCGTCGGCGAGCAGCACCCGTACCGCGGTCATTGTCGTCCTTCCACAAGGCCCGGCCCCGGACCCACCATCACACCGGGACTCACCACGGAGCCCGGCCGCCCAGCCCCGGGCGCCGTCGGCCCGGGATCCCCAGCCCCGGGCGCCGTCGTCCCGGGAGCCCGCGCCCCGAGAACCCGCGCCCCGGGCACGGTCTCCCCGCCCCCGCCCCGGGAGCGTCCGGCCAAGTCGTCGGTGCCATTGGCCTCCTCCCGGTCGCCCAGCGGGACGGTCGCCGTCAGCCGGAACAGCCCGCCCTGTGCGGGCCCCGCCTCCAGTGAGCCGTCGAGCGCGCCCAGCCGCTCGCGGAGGCCGGCCAGCCCGGAGCCCTGAGCGGCGGGCGCAGCCGCCGTCGGCTGTGCCGTCGACGGCGACTGTGCCGTCACCCCGTCGTTCTCCACGTGCAGCACGGCGGTGTCCGCGGTGGTCTCCAGCCGGATCACGCAGCGCCGGGGGTCGCCGTGCCGCAGCACGTTGGTCGCCGCCTCGCGGACCACCCAGCCGAGCGCCGCCTGCACGGGCGCGGGCAGCCGCTCCCCGGTGCCGTCGCTCACCACGCACTCGATTCCGGCCGCGCTCAGCACCCCCTGGGCCCCGGCCAGTTCCGTGATCAGGCTGGCCTCCCGGTAACCGCGCACCACATCGCGCACCTCCTGCTGCGAGGCGCGCGCTATCCGCTGCACCTCGACCATCTGATCCACCGCCTCCGGCCTGCCGCGCTGCGCCAGCTCCACCGCCAGCTCGCTCTTGAGCGCGATCACCGCGAGGTTGCGGCCCATCACGTCGTGCATGTCGCGCCCGAACCGCAGCCGCTCCTCGGCCACGGCGAGCCTGGCCTGTATGTCCCGGGCCTGCTCCGCCTGCCACATCACGCTCATGCTCCAGGCGCTCGGCCGTACCGAGATCAGGACCAGCACGCAGCCGAACAGGGTGCAGGGCACCACGCCGGCCAGGGTGCCGCCCCGCAGTCCGGAAGCGGCGAGCGCCCCGGTCGTCAGGAGGGTGAGGCAGAGCGACTCGATGACGAACCGCCGGACCGGGACCAGGAGCACGCGCGTGATCACGAGTGCCATCGGGGCGTTCAGCGCCATGAGCAGCAGCCCCGATCCGTGCACCCCGTCCACGCCGGTCAGCGTCGCCAGCAGCCCGACGGCCAGGAGCATGAGCACCACGGGGGCGAGCAGCCGCCGCCCGGGGAAGACCGACGTCCCGAGGTAGTGCTCGTAGGCCACGGACAGATTGCGGTTGCTCAGCACGCACTGCGCCACGCTGACCAGGAGCAGCGCCACCCCCAGCGCCAGCGGCAGCGGCTCGTGCCGGATGTCGTGGTCGAAGGGAGCCCCCTGCCAGGCCAGGGTGAAGAGCCAGGGCATCGCGCAGATGGTGAACCGCGAGTACTGGTCTATCCGCTCCATCTTGCCGCGCTCCTGCCAGCTGCGGTGCCAGCCCCGAAGGCGCATCACGGCCCGTCCTCCCTGTCAGCGTCGCGGATCCCAGCGGAACCACCGCTGCACAGCAAACACGCCCACCGCCGTCCAGACCAACCCCGCCAGCGCCGCCCCGAGCACCTCCGTGCCTCCCGGTCCGCCGAGCCAGCCGGCCCGGATCAGGGTCATCACCCCGGTCAGCGGCAGGAGTTCGCAGAAGGTCGCCAGCCGGTCGGGGAATATCTCCAGTGGGACGAAGAAGCCGGAGCCCATCATCGAGACGAGGAACAGCGGCAGGGTCGTCAGCTGGGCGGTCTGCACGGTGCGTGTGATCACGGAGCTGACCGCGGCCAGAGCTGTCAGCAGCACCACGCCCAACAGCAGGCCCGCGAGGAGCAGTCCGGGGTGCTCGGGCGCGCCGAGTCCGAAGAAGGCCGTACCGGCGAAGACGATCACCAGGCTCTGTGCCAGGGCCAGCGCGCCCGCCGGCAGGGCGGTGCCCGCGAGGATCTCCCCGTCGGTGACCTCGCCAGTGCGCAGCCGCTTCAGGACCAGCTCCTCCCGCCGTGCCACGTACGCGGCGACCAGGTTCATGTAGACGGCCTGGAGCAGCACCGTCCCGATGCCGCCGACGAGCGCCGCCCCGGCCACGGTCATCCCGGTGCTCTTGAGGTCCACCTGCTCGAAGGTCGACTTCATAGCCATGATCATGGCCGCCGGCATCAACAGCGCGACGAAGATCGCCGTGCGGTTGCGGGCGAGCAGCGTCAGCTCGGCCCGCCCGAGAGCCGTCAGGCGGGTCCGGGCCGTGGTCCCCGTGCTGGGCTCCGTGGCCGGTGCGGCGGTGGTCGCGGTCGTCATGGAACAGGCACCTCTTCGGTCTGGGCGGCGGATTTCGCGATGTCGAGGAACGCCTCTTCGAGCGAGGCGGACCGGGCGTCGAGCGCCAGCAGCGGAACGTCGGACTCCGCGGCCCAGCGCAGCAGTTCGGTCAGGGACTCCTGGAGCCGGTGCGTGCGGATCTCGATCCGAGGGCCGTCGGCGGCGGCGCGGAGCTCCAGGGGCAGCCGCGCCGCGGGTATGCCGTGGGGCAGCTCGAAGCGGATGCGGGCGGGGCGGGCGGCCGTCACCTCGGCGGTGGTGCCCGCGGTCACGATCCGGCCGCGGTGCATGATCGCCAGCCGGTCGGCGAGGGCCTCGGCCTCCTCCAGGTAATGCGTGGTGAGCAGCACGGTGATGCCGTCCTCCTGGAGGCGGCGCACCAGCTCCCAGGTGTCGCGCCGGCCCTCGGCGTCGAGACCGGTGGTCGGCTCGTCCAGGAAGAGCACCTCGGGCCGGCCGAGCAGGGCGAGCGCCAGGTCCAGCCGCCGCCGCTCGCCGCCGGAGAGCTGTTTGACGCGGACGCGGGCCCGGTGGCCGAGCCCGACCAGCTCCAGGGCCTCGCCGGTCGGACGGGCGCCGCTGGTGCAGCCCGCCCACATCCGCACCGTCTCGGCCACCGAGAGGTCGGACGGGAAGCCGCCCTCCTGGAGCATCACGCCTATCCGTGGGCGGACCCGGGAGCGCTCGGCGTACGGATCGTGGCCCAGCACCCGGACCGTGCCGGCGTCGGGGCGGGCGAGGCCCTCCAGAAGCTCGACGGTGGAGGTCTTTCCGGCGCCGTTCGTGCCGAGCAGGGCGAACAGCTCGCCGCGCGCCACGCTGAAGGAGACGCCGGTCACGGCCTCGAAGCCGCCGGCGTAACTGCGCCGGACGTCATCCGCCTGGATCACGCACTCACGGGACATGTCGTCGCTGGTCATGTCTCAAGGTTTCCTCCGCCGGACGGCCGACGGCAGTGCGCGCTGTCACCACCACCCATGACAAACGTCATGGGTGGCGCGAAGCGGGCCGGGAAAGCCCCTGGTGACGCGCCGAAGAAGCGGAAGCGCCGAAATACGACCAGGGCTCCCTGTACGAGCAAGACCCCCGAAGCGAGGAGGACTGCCGGTACGGCGAAGTCCAGGTACGGCGAAGATCCAGGTACGGCGAAGACTCAGGTACGAAGAAGGAGACGAAGAGGATCTCGGCATGACGAAAGCCCCGGTCGAAATCGACCGGGGCCTTCGATATGCGAGCGGACGACCAGGTTCGAACTGGCGACCTCAACCTTGGCAAGGTTGCGCTCTACCAACTGAGCTACGTCCGCATTGCAACCACTCGGCTTTCACCGGTGGAGCGAGCATCGCTCTACCCGATCCACCGGAGTGGTCGTGAAGAGCGATGCAGAGCGGGTGACAGGAATTGCACACTGCGCCTTCCCCCTGGAAGGGGGATGTTCTGCTACTGAACTACACCCGCACGCTGCTTGGGGTTCGGCTTTTCGGCCTTGCCCTTCGGCGTGCTCCAGACTCTAGCCGACCTGCGGGGGTGTCGCGCAAGTCGGCTCCCGCGAGGCGTCGCCCGGCGCCACCCTGACGGGGCGTCGGGCGCGTCCGCCGCGCGGGTCCGGCGCGGTCGGCCGGCCCGCCCGCCGGTCCGGGCGCAGGATCAACTGGCTTCCTGGAACGCCTCGTAGACGCTCTTGGGAATCCGGCCCCGGGTCGGCACGTCCATCCGGTGCGAGCGCGCCCAGGCGCGCACCGCCGCGGGGTCGGGTGCGAGCGAGGTGTGCCGGTACGAGACGGGAACCTTGCCGCGTTTGCTGGCATTTGTCTGCTTACGACCGGCCGCCATGTACGGGGCCAGGGCTTTGCGCAGTTTCTTTGCGTTGGACGGATTGAGGTCGATCTCGTACGACTTCCCGTCGAGGGCGAAGGAGACCGTTTCCGCCGCTGTTCCCCCGTCGATGTCGTCGGAGAGTGTGACCACTACGCGCTGCGCCACGGATATCGGTCCTTTCCTACGGCGTCGACGCGTCTGACATGCGTCGATGCCTGCCTTCCGGCTGTGAGCGCGGATGCGGCCCGACTGTTGTCGGTGTCGCGGGGACAATGCTGCTTTCCCTGGTAATCATTTGTACAGCGACTGGTGCCGCATTGTGAAGCCCGCCCAATTACCTGCGCGTGTCCGCCCGCTATGTGTGCCGCCCGCGATCATTTGTTTCGCGGGATTTTCGTGGCCGGTGATCGGTCGATATCTCGGCGTGATCTGCCCCGTTTGATATCTACCCGCGTAGAATTTCCGGGCAGGTACGCTGAGTGGACCCGCGGGGGTCTGGGGAACCCCCCGGAGAAACAGCCGCACCACACCACCACACCGGGAGTGCCAGTGGCACGCGTCGTAGTCGACGTCATGCTCAAGCCCGAGATCCTCGACCCGCAGGGACAGGCGGTGCAGCGCGCACTGCCCCGTCTCGGCTTCGAGGGAATCGCGGACGTACGTCAGGGAAAGCGTTTCGAGCTGCAGGTCGAGGGGCCGGTCGACAACGCCGCCCTCGCCCGTATTCACGAGCTGGCGGAGACCTTCCTCGCCAACACCGTGATCGAGGACTTCACCGTCAAGGTGGAGAACGCCGAGGAGTCGAAGTGACTGCTCGTATCGGAGTCGTCACCTTTCCGGGCACGCTCGACGACCAGGACGCCCTTAGGGCCGTACGGGTCGCGGGCGCCGAACCCGTATCGCTGTGGCACCGCGACAAGGACCTGCACCAGGTCGACGCGGTCATTCTCGCGGGCGGTTTCTCCTACGGCGACTACCTGCGCGCCGGAGCCATCTCCCGGTTCTCGCCGGTCATGGAGACGGTGATCGAGCAGGCGAGGGCGGGCATGCCGGTCCTCGGCATCTGCAACGGCTTCCAGATCCTGACCGAGGCGCATCTGCTGCCCGGCGCGATGCTGCGCAACAACCACCTGCACTTCATCTGCCGCGACCAGACCCTGCGCGTCGAGAACGCGGAGACCGCCTGGACCTCGGACTACTCCGCGGGCCAGGAGATCTCCGTACCGCTCAAGAACATGGACGGCCGCTACACCGCCGACGAGCACACGCTCGACGAGCTGGAGGCCGAGGGCCGCGTCGCCTTCCGCTACGTGGGCCGCAACCCCAACGGCTCACTGCGCGACATCGCCGGCATCACCAACGCCGCGGGCAACGTCGTCGGCCTGATGCCGCACCCGGAGCACGCCGTGGAGCCGCTGATCGGCACCGGTCGCACCGACGGTCTCGGTTTCTTCACCTCGATCATCAAGAAGCTGGTCAACGCATGAGCCTGGACACGGTCAAGCACGCGGCCGAAACCCCGGACACCGAGCAGCCCTGGAAGGAACTCGGCCTCAAGGAGGACGAGTACACCCGCATCCGCGAGATCCTGGGCCGCCGTCCCACCGGCGCCGAGCTCGCCATGTACTCGGTGATGTGGTCGGAGCACTGCTCGTACAAGAGCAGCAAGGTCCACCTCAAGCAGTTCGGCGAGAAGGTCCCGGCCAACGACGCCATGCTCGTCGGCATCGGTGAGAACGCCGGTGTGGTCGACGTCGGCCAGGGGTACGCGGTCACCTTCAAGGTCGAGTCGCACAACCACCCCTCGTACATCGAGCCCTACCAGGGCGCGGCGACCGGCGTCGGCGGCATCGTCCGCGACATCCTCGCCATGGGCGCCCGCCCGGTCGCGGTCGTCGACCCGCTGCGCTTCGGCGCGGCCGACCACCCGGACACCAAGCGCGTCCTGCCGGGCGTCGTCGCGGGCATCGGCGGCTACGGCAACTGCCTGGGCCTGCCGAACATCGGCGGCGAGGTCGTCTTCGACGCCTGCTACCAGGGCAACCCGCTCGTCAACGCCGGCTGCATCGGCGTGATGAAGCACGAGGACATCCACCTCGCGCAGGCGTCCGGCCCCGGCAACAAGGTCATCCTGTACGGCGCCCGGACCGGTGGCGACGGCATCGGCGGCGTCTCGGTGCTGGCCTCGGAGACCTTCGAGTCGACCGGCCCGGCCAAGCGCCCCGCCGTCCAGGTCGGCGACCCGTTCCAGGAGAAGCTCCTCATCGAGTGCACCCTGGAGATCTTCAAGGAGAAGCTCGTCGCGGGCATCCAGGACCTCGGCGGCGCCGGGCTCTCCTGCGCCACGTCCGAGCTGGCCTCCGCGGGCTCCGGCGGCATGCGCGTCGAGCTGGACACCGTGCCGCTGCGCGACTCCTCCCTCTCGCCCGAGGAAATCCTCATGAGCGAGTCGCAGGAGCGCATGTGCGCGATCGTCGAGCCGCAGCACGTGGACCGCTTCCTGGAGATCTGCGAGAAGTGGGACGTCATCGCCACCGTCATCGGTGAGGTGACCGAGGGCTCGCAGCTGGAGATCTTCTGGCACGGCGAGCAGATCGTGGACGTGCCGCCGCGGTCCGTCGCCCACGAGGGCCCGACCTACCACCGCCCGTACGCCCGCCCCTCCTGGCAGGACGCGCTCCAGGCCGACGACGCGGGCAAGCTGGCCCGCCCGGCGAACGGCGCCGAGCTGCGCGAGCAGGTCCTCAAGCTGGTGTCCTCGCCGAACCAGGCGTCGAAGTCCTGGATCACGGACCAGTACGACCGGTTCGTGCAGGGCAACACCGTGCTCGCGATGCCCGAGGACGCCGGCATGGTCCGCATCGACGAGGAGTCCAACCTCGGCGTGGCCATGGCGACCGACGGCAACGGCCGGTACGCGAAGCTCGACCCGTACACCGGGGCGCAGCTCGCGCTGGCGGAGTCGTACCGCAACGTCGCCGCCTCCGGCGCCAAGCCGCTCGCCATCTCGGACTGCCTGAACTTCGGTTCGCCCGAGGACCCGGACGTCATGTGGCAGTTCGCCGAGGCCACCCGCGGTCTCGCGGACGGCTGCCTGGAGCTGGGCACCCCGGTCACCGGCGGCAACGTCTCGCTGTACAACCAGACCGGTGACACGGCGATCCACCCGACGCCGGTCGTGGCCGTGCTCGGTGTGATCGACGACGTCACGCGGCGCACGCCGGTCGCCTTCGCGGAAGAGGGCCAGCTCCTCTACCTGCTGGGCGACACGGGCGAGGAGTTCGGCGGTTCGGCCTGGTCCGAGGTCGTCCACCAGCACCTCGGTGGCCTGCCGCCCAAGGTGGACCTGGGCCGCGAGAAGCTGCTCGCCGAGATCCTGATCTCGGCCTCCCGCGACGGCATGATCGACGCGGCGCACGACCTGTCCGACGGCGGTCTGATCCAGGCGGTCACCGAGTCCTGCCTGCGTGGCGGGAACGGCGCCCGGCTGGTCGTGCCGGACGGCCTGGACGCGTTCACGCTGCTGTTCTCGGAGTCCGCGGGCCGCGCGGTCGTCTCGGTGCCCCGCAGCGAGGAGCTGCGGTTCAACGACATGTGCGGGGCGCGCGGTCTGCCCGTGACCCGCATCGGTGTCGTGGACGGCGACGAGATCGAGGTCCAGGGCGAGTTCTCCATCCCGCTGAGTGAGCTGCGTACGGCGCACGAGGACACGATCCCCGCGCTGCTGGCGTAGCCCGCGGGCAGTTCGCCCATGCCGAGGCCCCCGACCGGTCCGACCGGTCGGGGGCCTTTGCGATGTGCGTACGGGAAATACCGGGCCGTGCCGTACGGGAGCGGTCAGGCCTTCCTACGGGCGCCCGGGAGCCGGGTGGACAGGATCAGGGCGAGGACCATCACTCCGGTGGCGCAGGCGAAGACGACGTCGGCCGATGAGGCGAAGGCGTCCAGGGCCTGGCGCCGGGCCGCGCCCGTGAGCCCGCCGATGTCGCTGGTCGTCCCGCCGGGGCCCTTGGCCGCGTAGGCCCTGCTGAGTACGGCTCCGAAGACGGAGGCCCCGAGCGCGGTGCCGAGGGTCTGGAAGAACCGGACGCCGGTGGTCGCCACGCCCAGCTGACTCGGCGGGGCGGCCTCCTGGACCAGCTGGATGAGCTGGCCGATGAGCTGCCCGAAGCCGATCCCCATCAGGAGCATCGCGCCGCGCACCGTCCACAGCCCGGTGTCCGTGCCGAGCGTGGTGAGGACGGCGAGGGCGGCCGAGGCGAAGACCGTGCCGCTGACGACGAAGGTCTTCTGCGACCAGCCTGTCGCGACGAGGCGGCCCGAGACGAGGCCGACGACGGTCATGCCGATGGCCATCGGGACCAGGAAGAGCCCGGCCGAGGTCGCCGCGACACCCCGTACGACCTGGAGGTAGATCATCACGTAGACGATCGACCCCATCATCGCGACACCGACCAGGCCCTGGATCGCGAAGCCGTAGCGCATCGGCCGGAGGCCGAAGAGGGAAAGGGGCAGGATCGGTTCGGCGGCCGTGGCCTGGCGCCACAGGAACAGGACCAGCGCGGCGACGGCGGCCACGGCCAGGCCCACGACGGTGGGCGAGGTCCAGGCGTAACGTCCGCCGCCCCACTCGGTGACCAGGAGCAGGGCGGTCGAGAAGGCGGCGGCCAGGCCGGCGCCGAGGAAGTCGATGCGGTGGCGGGTGGTGCGTACGGGGAGCCTCACCACGACGGCCGCGCCGGCCAGGACGGCGATGCCGACAGGCAGATTGACGTAGAAGATCCACCGCCATCCGGCGTGGTCGGCGAGGGCGCCGCCCAGCCAGGGTCCGAGCGCCATGCCCGCGCCGGCGATGATCCCGCCCAGGCTGCCCTTCGAGTCGCCGCGCTTCGGACCGGGCCCGGCCCCGCCGTCGTTCGCCCGCGCCGCGGAACCCAGCTCGTGCAGGACGACCATGGTCACGCTCATCAGCCCGCCGCCGCCGATGCCCTGGAAGGCGCGCGCGGCGATCAGCCCGCCCATGGACTGGGCCATTCCGCACAGTGCCGAACCGGTGAGGAAGGTGGCGAGCGCCCCGATGAAGACGGTTTTCGAGCCGAGGGTGTCGCAGAGCTTCCCGTACAGCGGCAGCGCGGCGGTCGCGGCGAGCTGGTAGGCGGCGATCAGCCACGGGATCCGGTCGACACCGTGGGCGGGGTCGAGATCGCGGACGATCGGCACGGTCGCCGAGGACACGATGTTCGAGTCCAGCACGGCCAGCAGGATCGTGACGATGCAGAGTGCGACGGCGACGGTGACGCGGCGGTCGGTGGCCGGCCGCTCGGTGACGGCCGCCTGTGGAGGCACGGTCGCGGTCTTCGATTCGGGCATGGCAGGGCTCCCCCTCCTGAGCGGCGCGGGCTCCCCGCCGCTGCGTGGAGTCCCACTGTCCAGACAATCATGTACCGAGTCAAGTTTTCGCCTGGGATTAATTTTCATCCTGGTACAGTGAGGTCATGACCGAGGGGATGGGCCTGCGCGAGCGCAAGAAGATCGAGACGCGACGTCGTCTGCTGGCGGAGGCCACGAAGCTCTTCGGCGAGCGCGGCTTCGACCAGGTCTCGGTCGCGGAGATCGCCGAAGCGGCCAACGTGTCGAAGATGACCGTCTTCAACTACTTCGACAGCAAGGAAGACCTGGTCTTCGCGCCGATGGAGGAGCACGTCGGCGACGCCGCCCGGATCGTGCGGGACCGCGCGCCGGGCGAATCCGTGGTCGCGGCCATGCGCCGGCACTTCCTGGAGGCCGTCGAGCGCCGGGACCCCTCGGTGGGCATGAGCGACCACGAGGTGGCGCTCGGTCTCATCCGGCTCATCCAGCAGACACCGGTGCTGCTCACCCGCGCCCACGCCTTCTTCGTCGGCACCCTCGACGAACTCACCGACGCCCTGATCGAGGAGGGCGAGGAGCCGGCCATCGCCCTCGTCGTCGCCTCCCAGGTACTCGGCGCCCACAACGCGCTGATCACCGAGAACCACCGGCGCCTGCTGGCCGGTGAATCGGCCGACGCGATCGCGGCGGACGCCGTCAGGCTCGCCGGCCGGGCCTTCGACCTGCTGGAGACGGGCCTCGGCGACTACGCGACCCGGGCCTGACGGGCGGGGCACCCGGCGACCGGGCCGCCCGCAGCCGCGCGTCGCCGGCCCGCATCCCGAGCCCGCGTCGCCGGCCCGTGGGCCCAACCCGCGTCCCCAACCCGCGTCCCGAGCCCGCGTCCCCGGCCCGCGTCCCCAACCCGCGTCCCGAGCCCGCGTCCCCGGCCCGCGGGCCCAACCCGCGTTCCGAGCCCGCGGGCCCTGCCCCAGCCCCAAGCTCCCTCCCCGCCCCCTTCTCGTTCCGACTGTCCTGTCAGTGCCGCGCCGTAGGCTCCTCACCATGCCGCCCTCGCAGAAGCGCCCCCGTCGCTACGACCCGGTCAGGACCCGCACCGCGGTCCTGGCCCAGTTCGCGCGCGTACGGGAAGCCGTCCGCACCCTGACCCCGCGGCAGCTCGCCTCCCCGAGCGGCCTCGGGGACTGGACGGTGCGCGAGCTGGCCGCCCACATCACCATGGCGCTCTCGCACGTCAGCCGGACCCTGGAGCTCCCCGCCCCGCCCCTGGCCAGGCCCGAGGTCTCCCTCGCGCGGTGGCCGTTCACCACGGCGGAGCGCGCCCCGCGCATAGCGGACGACACCGCCGCGCGCGCCGTGGACGCCCCGGACCTGGACACGCTGTACGCGGAGGTCGCCGCCCGCTTCGAGGCGCTGGTGCCGGCCGCGTCCGAGGACCGGCTGCTGGCGA
Source organism: Streptomyces sp. Mut1 (assembly GCF_030719295.1). Taxonomy (NCBI): domain Bacteria; kingdom Bacillati; phylum Actinomycetota; class Actinomycetes; order Kitasatosporales; family Streptomycetaceae; genus Streptomyces; species Streptomyces castrisilvae. The sequence goes on from NZ_CP120997.1 coordinate 4,149,717, forward strand.
CCAGGGTCGGAGCGATGCGCCTCGGCGACTTCCTGGTCACCCGCACCGTGGAGCTGGTCGTCCACACCTACGACCTCAACGAGGCGACCGGGCTCTCCATCCCGTACGACCGGCAGGCGCTCGCCGCGTGCACCCGGCTGCTCGCCGACGCGCTGGCGGAGAAGGCGCCCGGCGGCTCGGTCGAGGTGCGGGTCCCGCCGTTCGCCGTGGTGCAGTGCGTCGAGGGCCCGCGCCACACCCGGGGCACCCCGCCCAACGTCGTGGAGACCGACCCGCTGACCTGGATACGGCTGGCGACCGGGCGTACGCGGTGGGAGCGGGAGGTCGACGCGGCGAAGGTCGGGGCCAGCGGCGAGCGGGCCGACCTGTCCGCCCTGCTGCCCCTCATGGGCTGACGGGCCGGTTCCGGTTCCGGCGGCCCGGCAGGGGAACCGGATCGCCCGTGCCCGCCGTCTCACCGGCATGCAGCTCTCCACGCAGCCCTCCACGCGGCGACGGCACCTGGCCGTCGGCCTCCTGGCCCTGCTCGCCCTCACCGCCTGCGGCACTGAGTCGGCCGACGGGACCGGCGCGGGCTCCTCACGGGCCGCCCCCGCAGGTGACAGCGGCTCCGCACAGCCGGCCGAGTCCCTCACCGGTATGCGGTGGAACGTCGACGCGCTGACGGTCGACGGGCGGCGCACCAAGGCCCCGGCCGGCGCGCACCTGGAGATCGACACGAAGGGCAGGGCCGGCGGCAGTTACGGCTGCAACCGGTTCACCGCGCAGGTGCGGCTCGACGGCGACACCCTCACCGTCGAGCAGGGTATGACCACCGCTATGGGCTGCGAACCGGCCGTCCAGCGCTTCGAATCCCTCCTGGCCGACGCCTTCAAGGGCAGGCTCACCGTCACCGTGAAGGACAAGGCGGTCACTCTGACCACCGCGAAGGGCGACACCATCACCCTCACCGCGAGCCGCCCGGTCCCGCTCGCGGGCACCGACTGGCGGGTCACCACGCTGGTCACCGGCACCACCGCCTCGTCCGTACCCAGCGGCACGGAGGGCGGGGCGCGGATCACCTTCGGCCGGGACGGCACGGTCCACGGCACCCTCGGCTGCAACACCTTCCGGACCACGGCAGAGGTCTCCGGCTCCACGATCACCTTCGGCCCGCTCACCGCCACCCGGAAGACGTGCCCGGACCCCGACATGCGGCTGGAGCACGCCGTACGCGAGGTGCTCGACGGGACCAGCACGACCTTCGCCATCGACCAGCGCACGCTGACCCTCACCACTCAGGGCGGCGACAAGGGGATCGGCGCCTCGGCGGCCGAGGGGAACGGCTGAAGGGAACGGCTGAGGGGAAGGGGTGAGGGGAACGGCTGAGGGGAACGGCCGAGACCGGTCCGGTGGATCGGGCCCGACCGGGCCCGACTGGGCCCGGCCGCTACCGGCCGCCGGCCCCGAGAAGCCGCATACCGGGCGGCGGCGGTGTGAGGCTCGCCACGAAACGACCGTTCGGGCCCTGCCCGCACGGCCGCCGCGAGCCGCCTCACACAGCGCCACGAACGGGCCCGCTGATGCCCTCGGCCGGATGGCCGGAACCTGTCGGCAACCGGCCGGTGATCCGGGTGTCGCCTGCCCTGCGGCGGTTGCCGCGCGTAGACCCGGACCGGGTGGCGATCACTGCGGGTGACCGCTCCGACGGTCCGGGGAGCGGGTTCCGGGGGCACTTCCGGGCCGGTTCGGCGCGGCGTCCCCAATTCGGACCAGTGGTCGATCTCCCCTACACTCGGTGGCGTGCCTCGTGGTGATGGACGACTCAACCACGACCTGCTCCCCGGAGAGAAAGGCCCCCAGGACGCTTGCGGCGTCTTCGGTGTCTGGGCTCCGGGCGAAGAGGTCGCCAAGCTCACCTATTTCGGACTGTATGCCCTGCAGCACCGTGGACAGGAGTCCGCGGGCATCGCAGTGAGCAACGGGTCCCAGATCCTGGTCTTCAAGGACATGGGACTGGTCTCGCAGGTCTTCGACGAAACCTCCCTGGGATCGCTCCAGGGCCATATCGCGGTCGGTCATGCCCGCTACTCCACCACCGGTGCCTCGGTGTGGGAGAACGCGCAGCCGACGTTCCGTGCGACCGCGCACGGCTCGATCGCCCTGGGTCACAACGGCAATCTGGTCAACACGGCCCAGCTCGCGGAGATGGTCGCCGACCTCCCGCGCAAGGACGGCCGCGCCACCCAGGTCGCCGCGACCAACGACACCGACCTGGTGACCGCCCTGCTCGCGGGCCAGACCGACGAGGACGGCAAGCCGCTCACCATCGAGGAGGCCGCCGCCAAGGTGCTTCCCGAGGTGCGGGGCGCCTTCTCCCTCGTCTTCATGGACGAGCACACGCTCTACGCCGCCCGTGACCCGCAGGGCATCCGCCCGCTGGTCCTCGGCCGCCTGGAGCGCGGCTGGGTGGTCGCTTCGGAGTCGGCCGCCCTCGACATCTGCGGTGCCAGCTTCGTCCGCGAAATCGAGCCGGGCGAGATGATCGCCGTGGACGAGAACGGTCTGCGCACCTCCCGATTCGCGGAAGCGAAGCCCAAGGGCTGCGTCTTCGAGTACGTCTACCTGGCCCGCCCCGACACCGACATCGCCGGCCGCAACGTGTACCTCTCCCGTGTGGAGATGGGCCGCAGGCTGGCCGTCGAGGCCCCCGTCGAGGCCGATCTGGTCATAGCGACGCCGGAGTCCGGCACCCCCGCGGCCATCGGCTACGCGGAGGCCAGCGGGATTCCGTTCGGCGCCGGCCTGGTGAAGAACGCCTACGTCGGCCGGACCTTCATCCAGCCGTCCCAGACGATTCGCCAGCTCGGTATCCGCCTCAAGCTGAACCCCCTCAAGGAAGTCATCAAGGGCAAGCGCCTGGTGGTCGTCGACGACTCGATCGTCCGCGGCAACACCCAGCGCGCACTGGTCCGGATGCTCCGCGAGGCCGGTGCGGCCGAGATCCACATCCGGATCTCGTCCCCGCCCGTGAAGTGGCCCTGCTTCTTCGGCATCGACTTCGCGACCCGCGCCGAGCTGATCGCCAACGGCATGTCCGTCGAGGAGATCGGCACCTCCATGGGCGCCGACTCGCTCGCGTACATCTCGATCGACTCGATGATCGAGGCCACGACGATCGACAAGCCGAACCTGTGCCGCGCCTGCTTCGACGGTGAGTACCCGATGGAGCTTCCCGACCCGGAGCTGCTCGGCAAGCAGCTGCTGGAGACCGAGCTGGCGGCAGGCCCTGCGGCGACGGCCGCGGCCGACGCGCTGCGCCGTCCGTGACCCGGACCGCCCGGCAGCCCTTCCCCCAGCCCCGTATTTCCACACGAAAGATCCCAGGCAATGTCTGAGACAACAGGTGCTTCCTACGCGGCAGCGGGCGTCGACATCGAGGCCGGCGACCGCGCCGTCGAGCTGATGAAGGAGTGGGTGAAGAAGACGCAGCGCCCCGAGGTCGCAGGACTCGGCGGTCTCGGCGGCTTCGCCGGCCTCTTCGACGCCTCGGCGCTCAAGCGCTACGAGCGTCCGCTCCTCGCCTCCGCCACGGACGGCGTCGGCACCAAGGTCGACCTCGCCCGCCAGATGGGCGTGTACGACACCATCGGCCACGACCTCGTCGGCATGGTCGTGGACGACCTCGTCGTCTGCGGCGCCGAGCCGCTGTTCATGACCGACTACATCTGCGTCGGCAAGGTGCACCCCGAGCGTGTCGCGGCCATCGTCAAGGGCATCGCCGAGGGCTGTGTGCTGGCCGGCTGCGCCCTGGTCGGCGGGGAGACCGCCGAGCACCCGGGTCTGCTGGGAGCGGACGACTTCGACGTGGCCGGCGCCGGCACGGGCGTGGTCGAGGCCGACCGTCTGCTGGGCCCCGACCGCATCCGCAAGGGTGACGTCGTGATCGCCATGGCGTCCTCCGGTCTTCACTCCAACGGGTACTCGCTCGTCCGCCACGTGGTCTTCGACCGGGCCGGCTGGACGCTGGACCGACAGGTCGAGGAGTTCGGCCGGACGCTCGGCGAGGAGCTTCTGGAGCCCACCCGGATCTACTCGCTGGACTGCCTCGCGCTCACCCGTACGACCGAGGTGCACGGCTTCAGCCACGTCACCGGCGGTGGTCTGGCCAACAACCTGGCACGCGTCGTCCCAGACGCCCTGCACGCCACGGTGGACCGCTCCACCTGGGCCCCTGGCGCCGTCTTCGACCTTGTCGGCAAGGCCGGTCAGGTCGAGCAGCTGGAGCTGGAGAAGACGCTCAACATGGGCGTCGGCATGATCGCGATCGTCCCCGCCGAATCGGTGGACGCCGCGCTGACGACCCTGGCCGACCGCGGCGTCAACTCCTGGGTCGCCGGCGAGATCACCGACCGGGGCGCACACACGACGGGCGCTGAGCTCGTGGGCGCGTACGCACGCTGAGTGGGGACCGGCCGTCGCTTCCGCACCACCGGGAGACGCACGGAACACCGGGTGGGCCCTCGGGCCCGCCCGGTCACCGGCCGCCTCGTCGGCTCCGGATCGGGGCAGCACAGAACCCGGTCCGGGACAGGCCCGGACCGGGTCGATGTGTCAGTGCGAGGTCAAGCGCCGCGGCGCTTGGACGACGGACCGGACTGCTGGTCCCCGTCCTCGTCCTCGTCGTCGTTGTAGAGATCCGCGTACTGTGCGTACGGGTCATCTTCCTCGTCGTCGTCCTCGAACGGCTCTGCGTTCGGTGGCTGACTCGAAGGCGATGCGCCCAGCTCATTGGCCAAACGCGACAGGTCAGTCCCGCCGGTGCTGTACTTCAGCTGGCGGGCGACCTTGGTCTGCTTGGCCTTTGCCCGGCCGCGCCCCATGGCTCGACCCCCTCGGTGACGGGGCTCGACGGCCCCAGAGTCTTGACACGCGTTCATGTTTCAGGACGGACTCTCGGCAGAGAGACCGTGCCTGTAGAGCTTTAACGGTACCTGCTTCCGCGGCCATACGGTACGCCGCCCGCATCACGTGCCCCGGAAGAGGACCCGCGAGGAGCCCCGTCCTCGCTGGTCAACTGCGATTTTAACCTCTTATCGGCAGGCGACCCGCCGACCGGAGTGAGTCTTGTCTCCCCGGCCGGCCGCCGGCGCGCGCGAAAGCGGGCCGCCGGCCGGAGCCGGCGGCCCGGGGGCCCGTACGGATCAGCGGCGGCGGGCCTCGGCCATCCGCTGCTCGGCGATCCGGTCGGCGGCGGCGGCCGGCGGAATCCCATCAGCCTTCGCACGTGCGAATATGGCCAGCGTGGTGTCGAAGATCTTCGTGGCCTTGGCCTTGCACCGGTCGAAGTCGAACCCGTTCAGCTCGTCGGCGACCTGGATGACACCGCCCGCGTTCACCACGTAGTCGGGCGCGTACAGGATCGCGCGGTCCGCGAGGTCCTTCTCGACGCCCGGGTGCGCGAGCTGGTTGTTGGCCGCACCGCACACCACCTTCGCGGTGAGCACCGGCACGCTGTCGTCGTTGAGGGCGCCGCCCAGCGCGCACGGGGCGTAGATGTCCAGGCCCTCGGTGCGGATGAGCGCCTCGGTGTCCGCCGCGACGGCGACCTCGGGGTGCTTCTCGGTGATCCGGCGCACGGACTCGTCCCGCACATCGGTGATCACGACGTCGGCGCCGTCCGCGAGCAGGTGCTCGACGAGGTGGTGGCCGACCTTGCCGACTCCGGCGACCCCCACTTTTCGGCCACGCAGCGTCGGGTCGCCCCACAGGTGCTGGGCGGAGGCGCGCATGCCCTGGAAGACGCCGAACGCGGTGAGCACGGAGGAGTCGCCCGCGCCGCCGTTCTCGGGGGAGCGGCCGGTGGTCCAGCGGCACTCGCGGGCCACCACGTCCATGTCGGCGACATAGGTGCCGACGTCGCAGGCCGTCACGTAACGGCCACCGAGCGAGGCCACGAACCGGCCGTAGGCAAGGAGCAGTTCCTCGCTCTTGAGCTGCTCCGGGTCGCCGATGATGACGGCCTTGCCGCCCCCGTGGTCGAGGCCGGCCAGGGCGTTCTTGTACGACATTCCGCGCGCGAGGTTCAGCGCGTCGGCGACGGCCTCCGCCTCGGAGGCGTACGGGTAGAAGCGGGTGCCGCCGAGGGCCGGGCCCAGGGCGGTGGAGTGGAGCGCGATGACGGCCTTGAGGCCGCTGGCACGGTCCTGGCAGAGGACGACTTGTTCGTGTCCGCCCTGGTCCGAGTGGAACAGGGTGTGCAGGACATCGACAGGCACGCCGGTCACATCGGTCACTGTGGTGACTCCCAAGTACGAAGCGGCGGGAAGGTCCCTCCTGAAGGTGGGGAGGGCCCACCGGGCCGACCGCCACGGACGGCCCGATGGGCAAGAGGGTAAGTCCTACGCGGACGTAGATCTGTTCCAGTGCCCAGGATCACCCCCTACCGGGGGACAGGCGTGACACGATCACCGCATGTCGGTGGTGTCTTCGGTGCTCGTCCCTTACGCGTCCTACCTCCGGGTCTACGAGCCACTGGCGGCCTTCCCGGAGGCCGAGCGCGCGCACTGGGCCCGCTACGCGGCCCGGGACCGGATCCCCACGGCCCAGGACGAACTGCGCCGTTCGCTGGCGGACTTGGCGGCGACCCCGCCCGCCGGAGTGCCCGTCCACGAGAGCGCGGACGCCTTCGTCGCGGAGGCGGACGGCGTGGTGTGCGTCTGCCCGTGGCGGACCCGGCTGCGCGGGTGGCTGGCCCTGGACGGGCTGGCGGACCTGTTTCCCGGGCCGGTGCTCGACGCGGTGCTGCCGCCGGTGGTGCGGGGCCAGGTCCTCGCCGACCACGAGCGGTGGGCGCGGCGCAATCCGGACGCCCGGCCGTGGATCAGGACGGCGGTGTGGCAGGTGCCGGTGCGCTGGTTCGTGCTGTTCACGGACGAGGAGCGCGAGCATGTCACGGCCGGGCGGGACGGGGAGCCGCCCGTGTTCCGGTACCGCACGCCGATGGTCCAGGCGCGGCGCCGGCTGGCCAGGTCGCTGAGGACGCTGCGGGAGACGATGGACGAGGGGCCGCTGACCGCGGGCCTGGTGGACGTCGGGCGGTGGCTGGAGGAGTTCCATCCGCGCGCGCTGGTCGAGCTGGACTACGGCGGGCTCGTGCACGCGCTGCCGGAGCGGCAGCTCGCGGAGGACCGCAGCGCCGCCGATGTGGCCGAGGGCATCGCGGCGCTGCGCGCGGGGGACGCCGAGAGGGCGGCCGAGGCGTACGCGCGTCTCGCGGAGCGCTGGCGAGCCGTAAGGGACCGTCAGTTCGCCAACTGATCGGCGATGAACCTGCTTCGCGTGTGACACGTGAGGGTGAAGGGGCGGAAGCTTCTCCAGGGGCGTCAGGACCTACGTCCCGAACCGGGCCTTTGCCTCAACCGTGACGGATAGCACTTACGGGGCCCTTGCGCCCTTCCCTACTCCTCGTGCCAAAATAGGACAAGGAGTCCGGGGAGGACTCCATCCGTCCATGTCTGGGCGGATTGCTTCAGCATTGCACGCTATGGGGGGTCTGGTGACCCCTGATCGCTCTGTGACTGATCGTCACGGGGGTGTGACTGTCCGCTATGGCATGGTCCATCGGCTTTCCGTCGCTGATGAACACCTGGGAGGGCAATTCCATCGGTTTGGCCGACGTGGCTGGACGGATGGTGTAGTTGTAGTGCCGAGGACAAGCCGTTCGTCCTATAACCGACTCGGCCCGCGTCCGCCATTTCGGGCAACGCGGGTCAAGGTGCAGAATTTAGAGGAAAGAACCGAGATGGTTCGGTTCTCCCGAGGAGGCCGCTCATGACCGCTCGCACCCCTGATGCCGAGCCGCTGCTGACCCCGGCTGAGGTTGCCACGATGTTCCGCGTGGACCCGAAGACGGTTACCCGTTGGGCGAAGGCTGGCAAGCTCACGTCCATCCGCACGCTCGGTGGACATCGCCGGTACCGCGAGGCAGAGGTCCGCGCACTGCTTGCGGGTATTCCGCAGCAGCGCAGCGAGGCCTGACAAACCCCCTGTCGCCGCGCCGCACCTGGGCTTTTGGGTCCCCCAACCCACTTGCTCACCCATAGCTCCATATGACGGGCGCCCGCCCCAACGGGCGCCATACCTGTGCCATACGGGTCATGTCATCCGATCGCGCTGGACTCCGCCGGGTCCAGCGCGATTTTTTTGTGCCCGCCGTTGCCCGATTCGGTGCCCGCCCGTGCCCGAGTCGCGTCCGTATGCGGGTGTCGGCCGGCCCCTGCGCGGGCCTGCGCGGGCCTGCGCGGGAGTGCTCCCGCGCCTGTGGCGCACCCCGTGTCGCACCCCGTGCCGCACCGCTCCGCGGCCCGGTGGGCGGGCGTCGGGAAGGGCGTCGGGGCTGCTTCGGGCGGGTTCGGCGGGGGTCCTCCCGAGAGGTGCAATTGCACATATTAAATTCGCCAGTTGTAGGAAGGGTGTAAAGTCACCCCTTCTCAAAACTGATTCAGTGACACCCGTCACACCGCATGGGTGTTGCCAACTACGAGCCTGCCACTGTGAGGAAGCCGACGGTCGCGCCGAAGGTCACGTCGTGGGAGGACTTACGTCCCCGGCTCGCGAGGCCCGTAAAGCGGCCCTGCGGCGCTCCGCGGGCGGCTCGGGCGCCCGGGAGGGCTCATCGGCCGCCCGGCCGCCCGGTGGAGCCGCCACGGGCTCCATGGCGAGCCGCAGCAGCCGGGCGCAGACCGCGCAGTGCCGGGTGAGGTGGCGGTAGCCGGAGGCGGCCGCCAGGTGCGCGCGCAGCAGCGCGCGTATCTCGTGCCGGGGCGCCCTGCCGCGGCCCTGCGCCGGCTCGCGGTACCCCTTGCCCGTGGATGCCCCCATCGCGCCACCTCCCGGTGGATGCGCGCCGCCCCGCTCCGGGAATCCCGGGACAGCCCCTGGGTTCTGACTACTCGTCGGCGCACACCGGAGTCAAGACGCGCGAAAGCCCGGATCCAGGGGATCCGGGCTTTCGGCACTGCGGTCCTGACGGGATTTGAACCCGCGGCCTCCACCTTGACAGGGTGGCGAGCACTCCTAACTGCTCCACAGGACCAGGTTTTCGCGGCTGCCTTGCGGCCTGCTGCGAAGACAGACTGTACAGGAGGCCGGCGGGTGCGGTCGAACTCACTCCTGGTTGCCCGGCCGTCACCCGGACCCGCACCCGCCGTTCCTACGGCGCCGCCGCGTCGATCGCCTTGACGATCCGCTTGTCCGAGACGGGGAACGCGGTGCCCAGGGCGTGCGCGAAGTAGCTCACCCGCAGCTCCTCGATCATCCAGCGGATGTCCAGCACCTCCTGCGGGACGGGCCTGCCCTTCGGCAGCTGCTCCAGCAGCCAGGCGTACTCGTCCTGCATCTCGTGGACCTTCTCCATGCGCGTGGTGTCGCGCTGGGCGTTGGCCGGCATCTGCTGGAGCCTGCGGTCCTCGGCGACCAGGTAGCGCATCAGGTCGGGCAGCCTGCGCAGCCCGGTCGCGGTGACGAAGCCGGGCGGCATCAGGCGCGCCAGGTGATCGCGTACGTCCGTGACGTTGTTGATCAGCACCAGGCTGTTGGTGGTCTTCAGCCGGCGCTCGCACGCCTGCCAGGCCGCCAGGATCTGCTGCACCTGGCCGATCGTGCGGACGGTCAGGTCCACCAGGTCCGCGCGCACCTTGTCGTACAGCTTCCGGAACGACGCCTGGTCCCAGGCGGGGCCGCCGTACGCCGCGATCAGCCGGTCGGCGGCCGCCGTCGCGCAGTCGTCGAAGAGCGCCTGGATGGAGCCGTGCGGGTTGCGGGACAGGGCCAGCTTCTGCTGGTTCGTCAGCTTGTCCGACGCGAACTTGGCCGGATTGACCGGGATGTTCAGCAGGATCAGCTTCCGGGTACCGCGCCACATCGCCTGCTGCTGCTCGGCCTCGGTGTCGAAGAGGCGTACGGCGACGGTCGCGCCCTGGTCGACCAGGGCCGGGTACGCCTTGACCGGCTGGCCGGCCCTCCGCGTTTCGAAGACCTTGTCCAGCGTGCCGATCGTCCAGTCCGTGAGGCCGGAGCGCTCGATGGACTCACCGGTCGGCCCGGCCGTCGCCGCGGCGGCCTTGGACAGCGCCTGGCGGGCCTTCGGACGCAGCTGTACGCGCAGCGCCTCCAGGTCCTTGTCCTCGGCGACCTTGCGGCGCCGCTCGTCGACGATCCGGAAGGTGATCTTGAGGTGGTCCGGGACCCGGCCCAGGTCGAAGTCGTCCGCCGTGACCGGGACCCCGACCATCCGCTGGAGCTCACGGGCGAGCGTCACCGGCAGCGGTTCCTGGAGCGGTACGGCCCGGTCGAGGAACTTGTCCGCGTAGTTCGGCGCGGGCACGTAGTGCCGGCGGATCGGCTTCGGCAGCGAGCGGATCAGCTCGGTGACGACCTCCTCGCGCAGGCCCGGGATCTGCCAGTCGAAGCCCTCGGACGTGACCTGGTTGAGCACCTGGAGCGGAATGTGGACGGTCACCCCGTCGGCGTCCGCGCCCGGCTCGAACTGGTAGGTCACCCGGAACTTGAGCTTCCCCTGCCGCCAGGAGTCCGGGTAGTCGTCCTTGGTGACGGCCCCGGCCTTCTCGTTGATGAGCATCGAGCGCTCGAAGTCGAGCGCGTCCGGCTCGTCCCGGCGCTTGTGCTTCCACCACGAGTCGAAGTGCGCACCGGAGACGACGTGCTCCGGGACGCGCTGGTCGTAGAAGTCGAACAGCGTTTCGTCGTCCACGAGGATGTCGCGGCGCCGGGCCCGGTGCTCCAGCTCCTCGACCTCGCCGAGCAGCTTGCGGTTGTCGTGGAAGAACTGGTGGTGCGTGCGCCAGTCGCCCTCGACCAGGGCGTTGCGGATGAAGAGGTCCCGCGAGGTCTCCTGGTCGATACGGCCGAAATTGATCTTGCGCTGGGCGACGATCGGTACGCCGTACAGCGTGACCCGCTCGTACGCCATCACCGCCGCCTGGTCCTTCTCCCAGTGCGGCTCGCTGTAGGTGCGCTTCAGCAGGTGCTGGGCCAGCGGCTCGATCCACTCCGGCTCGACCCGGGCGTTGACCCGCGCCCACAGCCGGGACGTCTCGACCAGCTCGGCCGACATCACGAACCGCGGCTGCTTCTTGAACAGCGCCGAACCGGGGAAGATCGCGAACTTGGCGCTGCGCGCGCCCAGGTACTCGTTCTTCTCGGTGTCCTTCAGCCCGATGTGCGACAGCAGACCGGCGAGCAGCGAGGTGTGCACCGACTGCTCGGGAGCATCGTCCTCATTGATCTCGATCCCCATCTGCTTGGCGACCGTGCGCAGCTGCGCGTAGATGTCCTGCCATTCGCGGATGCGCAGGAAGTTCAGGTACTCCTGTTTGCACATCCGGCGGAAGCTGGAGGAGCCGCGCTCCTTCTGCTGCTCACGGATGTAGCGCCACAGATTCAGGAACGCCAGGAAGTCGGACGTCTCGTCCTTGAACCGGGCGTGCTGCTGATCGGCCTGCGTCTGCTTCTCGGAGGGCCGCTCGCGCGGGTCCTGGATGGAGAGCGCGGCGGCGATGACCATGACCTCGCGGACACAGCCGTTGCGGTCCGCCTCGATGACCATGCGGGCCAGACGCGGGTCCACCGGAAGCTGCGAGAGCTTGCGCCCCAGCGGGGTGAGCCGCTGCCCCTTCTTCCCCTCCCGGGGGGACTTCTCCTCCTGCTCCAGCGCGCCCAGCTCCTGGAGCAGCTGCACGCCGTCGCGGATGTTGCGGTGGTCCGGCGGGTCGATGAAGGGGAACTTCTCGATGTCGCCGAGGCCGGCCGCGGTCATCTGGAGGATGACGGAGGCCAGGTTCGTCCGCAGGATCTCCGCGTCCGTGAACTCCGGGCGGGTCAGGAAGTCGTCCTCGGAGTACAGCCGGACGCAGATGCCGTCCGACGTACGGCCGCAGCGGCCCTTGCGCTGGTTGGCGCTGGCCTGCGAGATCCGTTCGATCGGCAGCCGCTGGACCTTGGTGCGGTGGCTGTAGCGGGAGATACGGGCGGTGCCCGGGTCGATCACGTACTTGATGCCGGGGACGGTCAGCGAGGTCTCGGCGACGTTGGTCGCCAGAACGATCCTGCGTCCCGTGTGGCGCTGGAACACCCGGTGCTGCTCGGCGTGCGACAGGCGCGCGTAGAGGGGGAGTACCTCGGTATGTCTGAGGTTGCGTTTGCCGAGCGCGTCCGCCGTGTCGCGGATCTCGCGCTCGCCGGAGAGGAAGACCAGGACGTCGCCGGGCCCCTCGGACTGGAGCTCGTCCACGGCGTCGCAGATCGCGGTGATCTGGTCCCGGTCGGCGTCGTCCGTGTCTTCGGCGTCCCCCTCCAGCAGCGGCCGGTAGCGGACCTCCACCGGATACGTACGCCCGCTGACCTCGACGATCGGCGCGTCGCCGAAGTGGCGCGAGAAGCGCTCCGGGTCGATGGTCGCGGAGGTGACGACGACCTTCAGATCGGGGCGCTTGGGCAGCAGCCGGGCCAGATAGCCGAGCAGGAAGTCGATGTTCAGCGACCGCTCGTGGGCCTCGTCGATGATGATCGTGTCGTACGCCAGCAGCTCGCGGTCCGTCTGGATCTCCGCGAGCAGGATGCCGTCCGTCATCAGCTTGACGAAGGTCGAGTCCTGGTTCACCTGGTCGGTGAAGCGGACCTTCCAGCCGACCGTCTCGCCCAGCGGCGTGTCCAGCTCGTCGGCGATCCGCTCGGCCACCGTGCGCGCGGCGATCCTGCGCGGCTGGGTGTGCCCGATCATGCCGCGGACGCCACGGCCCAGCTCCATGCAGATCTTGGGGATCTGGGTGGTCTTGCCGGAGCCGGTCTCACCCGCGACGATCACGACCTGGTGGTCGCGTATCGCCTCCAGGATCTCGTCCTTCTTCTGGCTGACCGGGAGCTGTTCCGGGTACGAGATGCCGGGCATCCGCGCGGCCCGCTGAGTGAGCCGCCCGGCGGCCTTGCCGGCCTGGGCGGCGATCTCGTCCAGCACGGCCTGCTGGGCCTCGGGCTTGCGGATGCGGCGGGCGCCTTCGAGGCGGCGGCCGAGCCGGTGCGCGTCGCGGAGCGAGAGCCGCGCGAGCTGGGACTGGAGATCGGCGAAGGAAGTAGACATACGGGTCCCAGGATCTCACCCGGGCCCGAGGAACGGCGAACCTATTTCGAGCGGTCCTGGTCACGATGCTCGTACGTTCCTGGTCACGATGCTCCTACGTCCCCGGTGGCGGTGCACGTACGTTCCCGGGCGCGACGCCCGTACGCCCCCGGCGGGGGTGCCCGTACGGGCGGGTTTCCGCATGGGCGCGGTGGGAAGCGGCGCGATGACAGGACGTACGATTCCGGGCAGTCGACCATTCCCTGCCGGAAGGCCCGTCCCCGTGTCCCGTTCGCAGTGGTGCTGCCTGGTGCCGGTGCTCGCGGTCGTGCTCGGGCTGTTCTGCGGACCGGCCGTGCGGGCGTCGGCGGCCGAGGCCCCCGCGCCCGCCTCCGTCGCCGCGTCCGCCGTGGACGGCGGGCAGGGGATTCCGGGCTGCGGCAAGGGCGGCAAGCGCGACGGCACCGAGCCGTCCACCCCCGCGCGGGCACGGGCCGCCCACGACCAGGCGCCCGGCCTCGCCGAGTGGGGCCTGCCCGCCACCCCTGGAACCGAGCCGGCCGAGGCGTACGCGCCGATGACGCCGCGCGGACCGGACGAGGCCGCGCCGGGCCCGGTGGAGCTCTCCGTCCTACGGGTGTAGACGGCGGCCGCCCCCGCCCGTCCACTCTCCTCCCGTACCGCCATCCCGGAGTTCCGCATGCCCACGCCCACGTCCAAGCCGTCCCCGAAGTCCCGCGAGAAGTCCCGCGAGAAGGCCCGGGAGCAGACCCCGGGGAAGGCGCGGGGCAAGGCCCGCGCCACGTCCCGCAAGCCGCTCCTCTACGGCGCCGGAGTCATCGCCGTGGCCGCCCTGCTCGGATACGTCTCCTACCGCGCCACCGCCCCCGAGCCCCGGAGCGCCGGCTCCTCCGTGGCCGCCGACGTCACGGCGGACCCGCAGGACGGCGTCTACCCCGAACTGGCGAAGCTCGCCCGCCGCGACTCCGGCGACAAGCTGGCCCTGGGCCGGGCCGACGCGCCCGTCGTCCTCATCGAGTACGCCGACTTCAAGTGCGGCTACTGCGCGAAGTTCGCCCGCGACACCGAACCGGCCCTCGTGAAGAAGTACGTCGACGAGGGCGTCCTGCGCATCGAGTGGCGCAACTTCCCGATCTTCGGCGCCGAGTCCGAGGCCGTCGCGCGGGCCTCCTGGGCGGCCGGGCAGCAGGGCCGCTTCTGGGAGTTCCACCGCGCCGCCTACGCGGAGGGCGTCAAGGAGAAGGGGTTCGGCAAGGACCGCCTGAAGGCGCTCGCACGCCAGGCGGGAGTGACCGACCTCGACCGCTTCGCCCGCGACACCGACGGCCCGGCGGCGGCCGCCGCGGTCGGCGAGGACCAGGAGCAGGGGTACTCGATCGGCGCGACCTCCACCCCGTCCTTCCTGATCAACGGCCGTCCGATCGCCGGTGCCCAGCCCATCGAGACCTTCACCGAGGCCATCGAGCGCGCGGCGGCCGCGGCCGGGTCTTCCGGAACGAAGGGCTCCGCCAAGTGACGGCCGATGTCGGCTACTTCGCCGCGTTCCTCGGCGGGCTGCTCGCCCTGCTCAGCCCGTGCAGCGCCCTGCTGCTCCCCGCGTTCTTCGCGTACTCCATCGACTCCGCGTCCCGGCTCCTCGCCCGCACCGCCATCTTCTACGCGGGCCTGGCCACCACCCTGGTCCCGCTGGGGGCCGCGGGTTCGTACGCCGGGCGGCTGTTCTACCGGCACCGCGACGCCCTCGTCCTCGGCGCGGGCTGGCTGATCATCGCGCTCGGCGTGGCCCAGATCATCGGCCTGGGCTTCGCCTCGCGCCGGATCGCCGCCCTCAGCGGCCGCATCCGCCCCACGACCGCCCTGTCGGTCTACGCGCTCGGCGCGGTGTACGGCCTCGCCGGGTTCTGCGCGGGCCCGATCCTGGGCAGCGTGCTGACGGTGGCGGCGGTCAGCGGCAGCCCGGCGTACGGGGGACTGCTGCTCGCCGTCTACGCCCTGGGCATGGCGGTGCCCCTCTTCGTGCTCGCCCTGCTCTGGGAGCGGTTCGAGCTGGGCCGGCGCGCCTGGCTGCGGGGCCGGGTCCTGCGGCTCGGGCGCTTCGAGCTGCACACCACGACCCTGCTCTCCGGCCTCTTCTTCATCGCGCTCGGCGCGCTGTTCCTGGCGTACGACGGGACGACCGCGCTCCCGGGACTGCTGGACGTGGACCAGTCGTTCGCCGTCGAGCAGTGGGCCCAGGGCGTCGGCCGGCATGTGCCGGACGCGGTGCTGCTCGTCGCGGTGGCGGCGGTGGTGCTGCTGGTGCTCGCGGTACGGGCCGTGCGCCGGCGCCGCTCGGCGGACCAGGACGATCCGCGGTCCGGCCGGGACTTCCCCGACAGGGCCTAGCGCCGCGGCCGGGAAACTAGAATCAGCTGCGGACAGCTGGTGGCCGATCGGTCGCCGTTGCGCGACGGGAGTGGACAGTGACGGCACGCACCGACGGGTTCGACCAGCTGCGGGAACCTTCGCAGGAGGTGCTGGAGCGGGCGGCCGAGGCGTTCGGACTGCTCGCGGCGCCTGCCCGGCTGCACATCATGTGGGTCCTGGCACAGGGCGAGAGCGATGTGACCCACCTTGCCGAGATCGTGGGCGGCAGCCTGCCCGCGGTGAGCCAGCACCTGTCGAAGCTGAAGCTCGCCGGTCTCGTCCGGGCCCGTCGGGAGGGCCGCCGCCAGGTGTACTTCGTCGACGCCGCCGAGCACGCGTACGTGATGACCGTGGTCCAGGTGATGGTCGGACAGCTCTCCGAGCACGCCGCGCAGGCGACAGGGCCGGTCCGACTCGGGCGCGGTCTGCGCCGGGCCGGTGCCTGAGCACGTCGCTCCGCGCGCGGCCGGAGCCACGAAGGCTCCGCTCGGGCTGCTCGGCGGCGACCTCACCCCGCTGCAAGTGATGCGGGCCCTGGACGCCACACCCCGTGGTCTGACCGACGAGGAGGCGGCGCTCCGGCTCACGGCACACGGGCCGAACACACTGCCCGCCCACCGTGCCGCTTCCTGGGCGTTCCGGCTGGGGCACAGCCTGCGCGATCCGTTCACCGTGGTGCTGCTGGTGCTCGGCCTGGTCTCGGCGGCCGTCGCCTCCTGGGCCACGGCCGCGGTGATCCTCGTCCTGGTCGTGGTCAGCTGCGTCCTGCGCGCGCTCGGCGAGGACCGGGCCGACCGGAGCATGGCGCGGCTTCGCCGCCTGGTCACGTCGACCGCGAGTGTGCAGCGGCGCCCCGCCGACGGCGGCGCGCCCCGGGTGCGCGAGGTTCCGGTGGACGATCTCGTGCCGGGCGACGTCGTCCGCCTCGGCCCCGGGGACCTGGTGCCCGCAGACGTCCGGCTACTGCGCTCGTACGGGCTGACCCTGGACCAGTCGGCCATGACCGGTGAGTCGGCGCCGGTGGTCAAAGAGGCCGCCGAAATACCCGAGCCCGTCGGTGAGGGGGACTTCTCGGAGCGGCACTTGTGCTTCCACGGCAGCAGCGTCGCCTCCGGCAGCGGCACCGCGGTGGTGATCGCCACCGGCCCGCACACCCGGTTCGCCGCCGCGCACGCCTGGAGCGGCCCGCGCCCGTCCACGGCGTTCGACCGCTCGGTCAAGGGAGTGTCCTGGGCGCTGATCCGCTTCATGCTGATCACCCCGCCGCTGGTACTGATGGCGAACGCGGCCCTGCGCGGCCGGGGGCTGGAAACGCTGCCGTTCGCTGTGGCGGTCGCGGTCGGGCTGACCCCGGAGATGCTCCCGGTCATCGTCACCACCTGCCTCGCCCGCGGAGCGGCGCTGCTCGCCCGCGCCCACGACGTGATCGTGCGACGGCTGCCCGCCCTGCACGACCTCGGTGCCGTCGACGTTCTGTGCCTGGACAAGACGGGCACGCTGACCGAGGACCGGCCCCGGGTGGCCGACGCGGTGGACGCCACCGGCCGGCCGACGCCCGACGTGCTCCGCTGGGCGGCGCTCAATGCCTGGTGGACGCTCCAGCTCGCCGAACTCCCCACCCCCGACGCGCTCGACGAGGCCCTTCTCGCCGCGGCCGACCTCGATGAGGCGATGGCGCACGACCCGGTGGCGGCCCTGTCCTTCGACGCCGGCCGGCGCCTGTCGACCGCGGTCGTCCGCACCCCCGGCGCACTCGGCAGCCACACCCTCGTGGTCAAGGGCGAGGCCCAGACCGTCCTGGAACGCTGTGTGCTGGCGGACGACGAGCGCGCCGCCCTGCTCACCGAGGCCGACCGGCGGGCCCGCGCGGGGGTGCGGCTGCTGGCGGTCGCGACCGGCGAGCGGCCCGCCCGTACGCGCGACTACACCCCGGCCGACGAACGCGGCCTGGACTTTCGAGGGTTCGTGACGTTCACCGACACCCTCGTGCCCAGCGCGGGGCCGGCGCTCGCCCGCCTCGTGGAGCACGGAGTCGCCGTCAAGGTCCTCACCGGCGACCACCCGGCCACGGTCGCCCGGGTCTGCCAGGACCTCGGGCTGCCCCCGGGCGACGTGGTCGGCGCAGAGCGCACGGACTCGCTCACCGACGCCCAGCTGGCCGCACTCGCCGAGTCCACCACCGTCTTCGCCCGCTGCACCCCCGAGCACAAGGCCAGGATCGCGCTCGCACTGCGCTCGGGCGGACACACCACCGGGTATCTCGGCGACGGCGTGAACGACCTGCCCGCCCTGCGCGCCGCCGACGTCGGCATCTGCCCGGCGGGCGGCGTCGACGTGGCCCGCGAGGCAGCCGACGTGGTCCTCGCCGACAAGGACCTCACCGCGATCGGCCACGCGGTCACCGCCGGGCGCCACAGCAGCGGCAACATCTCCACGTACCTGCGCATCACGCTCTCCTCCAACCTCGGCAACGTGATCGCGATGCTCGTGGCGGGCCTCCTGCTGCCGTTCCTGCCGATGCTGCCCGCACAGGTCCTTCTCCAGAACCTGTGCTTCGACACCGCCCAGCTGGCCTTCGCCCACGACCGCCCGTCCCCCGACGTGCTGGGCCGCCCCGCCGCCCTCGACCCGCGGGCCCTGCTGCGCTTCGTCACCGGATTCGGGGTGCTCGGCGCCCTCGCGGACCTCGCCACGTTCGGGGCGCTCGCCCTCACCGCGGGAGCGGCGAGCGACCAGGGCGCCTTCCACTCCGGCTGGTTCACGGAGAACCTGCTCACCCAGGCCCTTGTCATGCTGCTGCTGCGTACCGGTCTCAGCCCGGCGCCCCGTCCGCTGCGCGCGGCCGCGGCGCTCCTCGCGCTGATCGGCGTCCTGGCGCCGCTCACGCCGGTGGGGGACCCGTTCGGCCTGACGGCTCTTCCGCTTCCGTACTACGGCGCCCTCGCGGCGATCCTCGCGCTGTACGCGGGTGCGCTCAAGGTCCTCACCCGGCACACCCGCCGCTGAGCGGTCTCCGGCCCGGGTGCGGACGGCGACTTCGGCGTGGCCGGTGGTTCTGCCGGCACCTCAACGGCAACCTCCACAGCGTCTCGCTGACCGACGGCCGGCGATCGGAGGCACAGACCGGGGCCGACGCCCTCGGCCTGCCCTTCTCACACCTTGAGCGCGGCGGCACCGGCCCGACCCCGGTGATCGGCGGCGACTGGACCAGCGGCACCGGTTACCCGGGGAGCGGCGCGTCGCCCGAACCCGCCGGCACCGCGTCGCCGGCCGCGGGAGCCCATGCCCTTACGGCGGACACGTCCGGGACCTGCGCCGAGGTCAGCCCGTACAAGACCGTCGAGATCAACGGTGTCCCGATGACTCCGGCGCGGGCGTACGTGGCGGCGGGCGACGAGGCCGGCCCCGGTTCCGCTCCGGAGCGGGGGCGTCCCGCCGTGAGCCTGGAGAAGGCGGAGGCCGACGCCGCGCGGCGACGGCCTCCGCGCGACGCCGACGTGACATGACGTGAGCCCGGCAGGGGCTCACGCCACGGGTCAGCCCGCTGCCTTCTGCTCCGAGGCCGGGCGGGCGGTGGCGCTGTCGCCGGGAGAGGTCCGGATGACGGGCCGGGCCTCGGCCGGCGCGTCATCGGGAGCGGGTGCGGCCGAAGGGGCGCCTTCGTCGCCCTTCATGGCCTTGGCCTCGCTCTTGAGGATGCGGGCGGACTTGCCGAGCGAACGCGCCATGTCCGGGAGCTTCTTCGACCCGAACAGCATGATGATCACGATGGCGACGACCAGCAGATGCCAGGGTTCCAGTCCGTTGCGGAGCATTGCGCCCACCCCTTCTCGTTGTCTCGGTGCTCGGCGGAGGCAGGCGCCCGGGACGCGTCGCGACACCCGCCAAGATTGCCGTATTGCGCAACTGTACAAGCCGTGGTCGGGCGAGCGGTTCCCCGCCGCGCCACCGGCCCCGCGCCGCGTGGGCCGGCGGCGCCGGGACTACGTGCCGCCCGACACCAGCAGTTCGATCCGCTCCGGGTCGAACACGACCCACTGGGCACGAGCCGATCCGGACATCCGGAGCCGGCACATCGTGACCCCGTCCGGCCGGGCCCACCACCCGAGTACGGTCGCCGGCTGCGGCCAGGGGCCGTCCCCCCGGACCATCGCGCGGCGGTACGCGGGGGACACCTGGCCCTGGTCGGGCACCCGCTCGCCACCTCGTGGGTCCTTCCGGTGCCATTCCCGGGTGTTCGCCACATGCGTCATTCGGCCGGCCTCTCTGACTAGTGACACCACCAACACTTCAATCATTGCGCAATATTCTGGATTATTGAAGTGCAGATCTTCCGGTGCGCGTCGAATCGCGCCCACGGCCGACGGCGGGCCGCGCGATCCATGAGGGGCGGGTCCCGCCGGGGCCAGGGCCGATGGCCGTCCTCATGACCCGCCGACGCGGTCGCCGGACGGTCCACTCCAGGTCCACCACGACGCGAAGGGCGCTCCGGACGAGGTGTCCGAAGCGCCCTTCGCGTCGTGAGGGCAGGGGAGGGGCCGGGACCGAACCGGCGGCCTGTCGCCCTTCCGCAATCGCCCGTACCGGCCGAGCCACCCGGCCACGCGACGTGCGAGAGCCGTGGCGGTTCGTCCATCAGGGCCGGCGGGGCCTGTGCGGCATGGCGTTTCGCCGGGTGTCATGGCCGCGTGGCCCGGCTCACCGTTCGTGGTCAGCGGTGGCGCAGCAGGTCCATCTGCCGCGGCGTCAGCGCACTGGTCTCCCGGCCGGACAGCAGCAGCGTCAGCCGGGCAGTCTCCTCGATCTCCTCCACCGCGTCGACCGCCGCCTCCAGCGACGCCGCAGCCGCGATCGAGCCGTGGTTGGCGAGCAGCGCGCAGCGCGCGTCGGTGGCTTCCAGCGCGTCGGCGAGCCCGGGATCGCCGGGCGGGAAGTATCCGATCATCGGCATCCGGCCGACCCGCATCACGTAGTACGCGGTCAGCGGCGGCAGCGGACCGGCGGGGTCGAGACCGCTCAGACACGACACAGCGACCGCATGTGTGGAGTGCACGTGCGCGACGGCCGTGACCTCCGTGTGCCGCCGGTAGCAGGCGCGGTGCAGCGGGAGCTCCTTCGTCGGCGGGTCGCCGCCGAGCAACTCGCCCTCCAGCGTGACCAGCGAGAGGCGGTCGGGGTCGAGCCGTCCGAGGCACGCGTTGGTCGGTGTCAGCAGCAGGCGGTCACCGAGTCTGACGCTGAGGTTGCCGGTGCGCCCGTGCGTGATCCCGCGGTCGTACAGCGCGCGCCCCAGGGTGACGATCGCGGCGCGGGCCGGCGCTTCGGTGTCCGAGCTCATCGCGGCTCGCCCCGAGCTGCGCCGTCCAGGCGGGCGAACGCCTCCAGGAAGAAGTCGTCACCGCCGAAGTTCCCCGACTTGAACGCCAGCGCGAGGCCCGGCCGTTCGGACACCGTCCAGGGGACGCCGGTGCAGATCTCCGGCCCGATCCGGACCCGGGTGACACCCAGCGCGCGTGCCACCGCGCCCGAGGTCTCGCCGCCCGCGACCACCAGCCGCCGTACGCCGCGCTCGGTCAGCCCGACCGCCAGCCGCCCCATCGCCTCCTCCACGGCCGAGGCCGCGCGCTCCCGGCCGAGCGTCCGCTGTGCGGCGGCGACCGCTTCGGGGCGGGTATCGGCCGCCACCATCACCGGGCCGTCACCGAGATGTGCGGCGGCCCATTCCAGGGCGGCGTCCACACTGCCGGGTCCGGCGGCGACGTCCTCGGCGGGCAGCCGCAGCAGGGGCCACCGGCGGGCGAACGACTCGACCTGCCGGAGCGTCGCCTGCGAGGCGCTGCCCACCAGTACCGCCGAGGGCCCGTCCGGCGGTACCGGAGGGGCGGCGCCGCCGGCACCCGTGGCACGGATCAGCGCGGCGCCCCAGGCGGCACCGAACGGCGCACCGCCCGCCGCCAGCGGCAGTTCGCAGGCGGCCACGGCCGCGGCCAGGTGCTCGATGTCCTCGTCCCGGACGGCGTCCGCGATGACATGAGCCGTCCCGGCACGTCCCAGGTCCGCCAGGTGCGCGGCGGTCGGCCCGGGCCCGTGCGTCGTGACGTCCAGCGGAAGCGCGCCGACCGCCGCGGGCGTCTGTGAGCCCAGCACCCGGAGCAGGTCCGGATCACGCATGGGCGTCAGTGGATGGTTCGCCATCCCCGACTCGGAGAGCAGTGACCGCCCGACGAACAGGTGCCCGAGATAGACGGTCCGCGCGTTGGCGGGGTACGCGGGGCAGTGCACGGTCAGCGAGGACGCCAGCTCGGCCAGGAGCGCGTCGGTCACCGGGCCGATATTGCCCTCGGAGGTGGAGTCGAAGGTGCTGCAGTACTTGAGGTACAGCCCCTGAACACCATGGCTCCGCAGCCACCGGCAACTGCGGAGCGACTGCTCGCGGGCCTCCGCGCTGGTGGCCGTCCGGGTCTTCAGGGCGATGACCACGGCGTCGGCGTCGGTGTCGGGTGGCCCCTCGGGCACCCCGAAGATCTGAGTGGTGGCGATGCCCCGGCGCACCAGGGCGCCGGCGAGGTCGGTGGCACCGGTGATGTCGTCGGCGATACAGCCCAGGACAGGCAACGTGGCGTTCCTTCCCACCATTTATGCATACGGATTCGTTTTGGATGGGTGTCCGGGCCTGACAGCGGCCTTGGAAGCACCGTTCTGCATGCGTATGCGATTAGAGATCCAGAGAAGTACCCATGTCAAGGGCACATCTTTCGCAAGCTCCAGCCTTGCTTGTGTGCGGCAACGGCAGCTAGGTTATGCATACGTATACGATTCAGGGAAGGGGAGATCCATCATGCCGAACGACGTTCATGTCACTCCCGAGGAGATCGAGCGCCGCACCATACGCCGAGCCGAACTGAAGGCGGACAAATCGGCGTTCATCGATACCTGCCTGCCAGAATGCGTGGGCAAGGAGAACTACGCGCTCATCGGCCCGGGGGTCTCCGAGAACGCTGAGCAGGTGGTGCCGGTGACCGATGCACACGGATTCAACCTGGGTGTCGCGGCCATGCCCCACGGCATCACCAACTCACTCCATCTGCACTACACAGCCGAGGTCTTCAGCTGCTTCAGCGGCGAGTGGCTGTTCCGTTGGGGCGTCGGCGGCGACGAGGGCGAGCACGTGATCCGGCCGGGTGACGTCATCTCCATGCCCACCTGGATGTTCCGCGGCTTCACCAACGTCGGCGCGGACGACGGCTGGATGTTCTCCTCGCTCGGCATGGACGAGACCGGCGGCATCATCTGGGCGCCCTCCGTCCTGCGGGCGGCGGCGGAGCACGGCAACTACCTCTCGGCAGACAACCGCCTGATCCGGGGCGTACCGGGGGAACGCCCGGCGGGCGTCGAGCTCACCGAGCCGATGCCCGACGAGGAGGTGCGCAAGCTGCGTCCGGTCTCCCCCGAGCAGATGCGGCAGCGGCTGGCCACCCCGGAGGACCTGGAATGGTCGGCGACGCCGTTCCTGGACTCGGAACTGCCCGGCGGCGGCGCCGAACTCGCCCTGGTGGTCGGCTACGGCATCACCGAGGACCGTGACCA
The DNA here is from genome assembly GCF_030719295.1 of Streptomyces sp. Mut1. Taxonomy (NCBI): domain Bacteria; kingdom Bacillati; phylum Actinomycetota; class Actinomycetes; order Kitasatosporales; family Streptomycetaceae; genus Streptomyces; species Streptomyces castrisilvae. The sequence continues at coordinate 4,172,848 of NZ_CP120997.1, forward strand.
GAGCCCGCGGGTGCACAATCCGCACGGTTTCAGCCTCGCCTGGCTGCGCGCCGAGCCGGGTGCGGGGGTCGGCGCGCACCGCCACGACGCCTCGCAGGTCTTCATGGTCAAGGACGGCCGCTGGCGCGTCACGCTGAACCAGGAGGACCCGGTGACCTCCGAGCTGGGCCCGTTCGACACCTTCTCCGTACCCAGGGGCGCGTGGCGGAAGCTGGAGAGCATCGGCGAGAGCACCGGCCTCCTCGTCGTCATGACCGAGGGCGACGGCCGGGTGCGCGCGGAATGGGATCCGGAGATTCGCCGTGCGGCGTCGGCCCGGGGTACGGCGTACGACACGAACGGCTACCTCGCCCCCGCCGCGCTGGTCGGGAACGCGCAGCCGTAACGGACGCCCGCGGGGCCCGTCACCGCGTGAACCGGTGACGGGCCCCGGCCGGGTCCGCGGCGTTCAACAGCCCGCGTCGCGAATGCCCATGGCCTCGTCGGTCAGCCAGCGCACCAGCAGTTCGGTCACCTCGGCCGGACGCTCCAGCGGGGTGAGGTGACCGGTGGCCGGCAGCGTCTCCAATCGGGCACCGGCCACCGCGTCGGCGATCTCCCGGTGCGCCGCCAGGGGTGCCAGCGGGTCGTCCTCGCCCGCGACCACCAGAGTCGGGCAGCGCACCTCCCGCAGTCCGGGCCGCAGGTCGGTACGGGAGTGCTGGGCGGCCAGCTGCCGGAGGAAGACATCGGGTCCGGTCCGGTCCGCCATCTCCAGCACGGTCCCCCTCAGCACCGGGTCGCCCGCGTGCGCCGGGTGCAGCAGGTGGGGGAGCAGCGATTCGGGGGTGATCCGGTCGAACTCGCCCGCCTTCGTACGCTGCGCCATCGCGTCCCAGCCCGCGCGCTGTTCGGGGCGGGGCGGACGCGCGCTGGTGGACAGCAGCGCCAGCCGGGTGATCCGCTCCGGTGCCCGCCGGGCCACCGCCATCGCCACGATGCCGCCGAGCGAGAGGCCGGCCAGCGCGAAGCGCGGGCAGGGAAGGCTGAGCACGTCATCGGCCATGGCCTCGATGCTGTCCCCCGTCAGCGTGACGGTCCGTACCTCGGTGAGCCGCTCCAGACGCTCGGTCTGGGCGCGCCACAGCAGCCCGGAGCAGAGCATGCCGGGCAGCAGCACCACCGGTACGGCAGACGGACGGGGTACATCCGTACCGCTCATGCCGCGCCGCCGTCCTCTCCGGGCCGTGCGGCTGCCTGGTGCGTCCCCCGCCGGACGGTCATGATCGGGTGCACTTGGACGCGGCCCGGACCTTCGTAGCCGGACAGCCGTTCCACCAGCATGGACACGGCGCTTCGCAGCATCGCCTCGAACGGGACCCGGACAGTGGTCAGGTTGAACAGGGGCCAGGACGCCTGGTCCAGGTCGTCGAAGCCGACCAGCGCGATGTCCTCCGGAACCCGTACCCCCATCTCGTGCGCGGAGTTCATCGCGCCGATGGCGATGATGTCGTTCGCGCAGAAGATCGCGGTGGGCGGGTAGCGGCCCTTGAGCAGGGCGGGCAGCGACTCACGGCCGTGCGTGAACGCGAAGGGGCCGTAGCGCACGCGTGACTTGGGCAGGCTCACGCCCGCCTCCGCGAGTACGTCCCGGAAGCCCTGCTCACGCATCTGGCCGGTGCTGGTGTCCGTGGGCCCGAACAGCGCGCCCAGCCGGGTGTGGCCGGAGTCCAGCAGCAGCTGGGCGGAGGCGCGTCCGCCCGCGAGGTTGTCGGCGACGGCGGCGTCGGCGGAGAGGTCCTCCAGCGCGCGGTTGACCAGGACCACCGGCACCTTCCGCTGGGCGAGCTCCTTGGGCAGCCGGGCGTGCAGGTGGGCCGAGGTGATGATGACCCCGTCCGCCCAGCCGCTGAGCAGCTTGGTCTCCATGCCCACCGGATCGCCGCGTTCGGCCAGGAGCGTCAACGAGAAGCCCCGGGACGCGAGTTCGTCGTGTATCTGACCGACGAGCATCGGCCACAGCGGGTTGTCCAGGTCGGCCACCAGCGCGATGCGGCCGGTGGCCCGGGTGGACAGGCTGCGGCCCAGTTCATTGGGGATGTAGCCCAGCTTGCGGGCGGCCTCGATGACCTTTTCCCTGGTCCTCGCGGAGATACTGGAGTTGGAACGCAGCGCACGCGAGACGGTGGCTTGGGAGACACCGGCCTCTCTGGCCACGTCGTGGCTGGTGACTGGAATGGTTCCTCTTAGGTCGGACCGCTGCGCTCTGGCGCGGTGTTTGGGCGCGGGCGGCATCAGTATCCTCCACCGCCGTCCGGCGAGGCCGAACCGTGGAACTCCGAGATCCGCCGTCCGGCCGCCTCGCGCAGCAGCACGATGTCGTTGCCCGGGGTGACGAGGTCGTAGCCGATGTCCGCCATCCGCCGCGCGGTCGCGGCGTCGCCGCAGTACACACCGGCCGCGACGCCGGCGGCGTGGGCGCCGGTCGCGACCCGGGCGAGCGCCTGCTCGACCACCGGCGCCATGGGCACGGTCGCGGGCCGGACCCCCAGGGACAGGGCCAGGTCGTTGGGGCCGACGTAGACCCCGTCCAGGCCGGGCACCGCCAGGATGGCGTCCAGGTTCTCCAGAGCCGTGGCGGACTCCACCATCGCCCAGACCTGTACGGTGCGGTCGGCGGCGGCCGGGTAGTCCGGCCCGCCGTAGAGCAGCCCGCGGGCGGGACCGTAACTGCGCCTGCCCAGCGGCGGGTAGCGGCAGGCGGCGACGAGCTCGGCGCACTGCTGCGGGGTGTCGATGCTCGGGCAGATGATGCCGTACGCGCCCGCGTCGAGCAGTTTGCCGATCTCCGCGGGATCCAGCTGGGTGCAGCGGACCATCGGGACCGCGGGCCCGGCGCTCACGCCCTGGAGCAGGGCGATCGCGGTGTCGATGCCGAACATGCCGTGCTGGAGGTCGATGGTGACCGCGTCGTAGGCACAGTGCGAGAGTGCTTCGGCGGCGTACGGACTGCCGCTGGAGACCCAGGCGTTGACCACCGTCCGGCCGGCGTGGATCAGTTCCTGTACGCGGTTCGCCCGGATGGAGGGGGCGGGTGTCGTTGTCGGCGGGTTCGGCGTCATCCCTTGAGGGCTCCTCCGGTCAGACCCGCCACGAAGTAGCGGCGGGCGAAGATGGTGATCAGGATGATCGGCACGGCCAGGGCGAGGCTGCACGCCGCCAGCACCTGGAAGGCCATGATGTCGTCCGCACCGGACTGTGCCGCGACGAACACCGGGATGGTCACCGCGTCGTTCTGCGTGAGCGTCAGCGCGACCAGGTACTCCTGGAAGGCCAGCAGGAAGGCGAACAGTCCGGCCGTGACCAGGCCCGGTCCGGTGAGCGGCAGGATCACCCGGCGGAAGGTCTGCAACGGGGTGCAGCCGTCCACCATGGCCGCCTCGTCCAGTTCCTCGGGCAGCTCGCGGAAGAAGCCGGTGAGCAGCAGCACGGTGAACGGCATGTTCACCGCGGTGAAGGCGACGACCAGGGCCAGGTTGGTGTCGTAGACGCCGATGGCGCGGGACGCCTCGTAGAAGGGCAGCACGACCGCGAAACGGGGCAGCGCGCGGAAGACCAGGGCCAGTACCAGCAGGGCGGGGCCGATGCGGCCGCGGTAGCGGGCGAACGCGTAGGCCGCGGGCGCCCCGACCAGCAGGCTCACCACCACCGAACATGCCGCCACCAGCGTGGTGTTGAGCAGCGTCTCGGCGAAGACGGTGGACTGCCACAGTTCCCTGAAGGTGTCGAGCTGCGGTGTGAAGGTCCACACCGGCGGATTGCGAAAGGCGTCCACGAAGGGCTTGAGCGCGGTGAGTCCGGCCCACAGGAAGGGGGTCATCATCGCCAGCGAGACGAGACACATGGCGGCGAAGCCGATCTTGGTGCCGCGTGGGTCGTCGTGGCCGGACCGGCGGCGCGGCCGGGGCGGTGCCGCCGTGGGCGGTTCGGGCCCGCTGTCCGCGGGTGTGGCGGGGGTGTCGGTGACGGTCATGAGATCCCCCTTGCTTCGCGCCACGAGGAGCGCAGGAACGGGAAGAGCAGGACGATGGTGACGAGGATGGTCAGCACGTTCACCGCGCTGCCGATCCCCAGCCGGTAGCTGTCGTTGAGCGCGATCTGGTAGACGTACGTCATCAGCGACTCGGTGCCCAGCTGGGAGGCGGCCGGCGTGATGATGCGGATGGAGTCGAAGATCTTCAGCGCGTCCATGATGCCGATCATGCAGACGAACGAGATCATCCTGCTGAGCCCGGGAATGACGACATAGCGCTGCTTCTGCCACCAACTGGCGCCGTCCAGTTCGGCAGCCTCCAGGGGCTCCTTGGGCAGCGACTGGAGCCCGGCGAAGAGGATGAGCACGGCGAACGGGATCTCGTGCCAGAGCATGTGCATGGCCACGAGCGTCCGGGCCGGCCACTCGCTGACCAGCCAGTCGATGTGGATGCCGAACACCTCCAGCAGCCGGTTGGCAGGGCCGCCGAAGACGTCGTTGAAGAGCCAGGAGAAGTCCAGGGCGCCGACGACGGTGGGCACGACGTAGGTGGAGAGCAGCAGCCCGAGGAAGACGGCGCGGCCGCGGCGCACCTTGTTGAGCAGCATCGCGAGCAGATAGCCGAACACCAGCTTCAGCGTCGTCACCACGAGGGCGAAGACGACGGTGAAGGCGGCAGCTCGCCCGAAGCGTGGGTTGGTGAGCAATTGCGTGTAGTTGTGCAGCCCGTTGAAGGTGCCGGGCTTGCCGACCGGGACATTCTGGAAACTCCAGACCAACGTGGCGGTCAGCGGGGCGATCAGCAGTGCCGCCATCAGCAGGATGGCGGGTGCCGACAGGGCGAAGAAGGTGCGGGGGCGCAAGGGAGGGCTCCTCTCTCGGTCGCCGCCTCGCCGGCCGACGGAGCGGCCGGCGAGGCGGACGGGGGTCTACTTCGCGTAGCCCGCCGCGTCGATGGCCTCGACCGCCGCGCTCTGGGCCTCGTCCAGCGCGGCCTTGACCGGCTTCTTGCCGGAGATGGCGTCGCCGACCGGCGCGCCGATCACGCTGTAGACGTCCGCCATGTACGGCACCGGGGTCAGAGGCTGCGGGTCGACCTTCCGCAGCGTCTCCAGTGCGTTCGCCGCGTACGGGATGTCGGTGTTCTTGAGCAGGTCCAACCGGGAAGGCAGCGCCTGGGGCAGCGCGGACTCGGCGGTCTGCCTGCTGGTCGCCACCGCCGCCAGCTGGAACAGCAGCTCGGGGTCGGCCTTGGAGTTCTTCGTGACCGCGAATCCGTCGGTGGACAGGAACGACAACGGTTTGCCGCCCTTCTCGATCGACGGCGGTGTGGCGAAGCCGAAGTCCGCGGCGTGCGGTGACTTCGACGTGTCGGTGAGCGGTTCGAGACGGCCCGTGACCAGCATGCCCATGGCGGCCTGCCCGGTCTGGAGCTGCGTGGTGACCTCGGGTGAGGAGAAGCTCAGCGCCTGCGGCGACATCAGCGGCATCAGGCTGCGGATCTCGTTGACGGCCTTCACACCGGCGGGAGTGTTCAGCGTCGGGACCGGCTTGTCCTTCTCGAAGTACTCGCCACCGAGCGACCGGATCGCCTGCCCGAAAAGTCCCTGGATGTCATTCTCCGGAGCCATCGGCACAGCCAGCGGGTACTTGACCAGACCGGACTCTTCGATCTTCTTGCCCGTCGCGCGCAGTTCGGCGAAGGTCGTGGGCGGCTTGAGGCCCAGTTTGTCGAAGATGTCCTTGCGGTACACGAGGTGGTTGACGCTCCAGTACGTGGGCAGGCCGTACTGCTTTCCCTTGTACTGGTGGGTGGCCATCAGCTTGGGGTCGATGTCCCGCAGGTCGTACCGGTCGGAGTTCGCGGCTATGAGGTCGTCCAGCGGCACGGTCCAGCCGCGGTCGGCGTAGAGCGGGAAGACGGTGCCGAACTGCTCGACCAGGTCGTAACTGGCGCTCTTCCCCGACATGGACTGCACCGCGCGCTGCTTCTGCCCGGTCAGATCGGTGGCGGGATGGTTGATCTTGAGTGTGTCGGCCCTGCAGTTCCCCGTCACCGCGTTGGTGAAGGGGTCCGTGGCGCTGCTGTTGTACGCCAGGATGTTGACGGTGACCTGCTGTTTCGGGCGGTCGATGTCGCAGGGCACGGACGCCTTCGACTCGCCTACCTTGGCGCCCGCCCCGCAGGCCGTCGCCGCGAGGGACAGCGCCACGACGGTGGCGGCAGACGCTGTCCAGCGACGACTCCTGGAGGCGCGCGAACGAGTGCGGGGGTGGGGAAATTCAGCCACAGCGAGACTCCTGACAACTGTACGGGCGGCCGTCTGACGGGCCCGGAAGTGACTGGCCCGAGAGGGCTGGCGTAACTTCCAGCCACTCGTGTATACGTATACAAGACGTCGGTCGTCGCCGAAGTCAAGAGGCTGGCGGTAACGACAGCAACCGCGAATGAAACGCGACAGAAAGGCGTGAGCGCGTATGGAGATCACCCCCACCGCCTATGCACCCTTCGAAAGTCCCGAGGAGTACATCCTTCGCTGGACGGACCAGATCTGGGAGGAGTACGGGCTGGGCCGGCTGCACGAGCACTATGCGCCGGACATGGTCGTGCACGGCGCCTACGGGCCGATCCGGGGCATGGAGACGGTGTTGCGGGGCTCTCTGGTGAAGAAGGGCGCCTTCCCGAACCGAATCGGCACGGCCGAGGACGTCATCTGCGAGTCTCGCGGCGAGAACGCCTTCATCAGCCACCACCGGGTCTTCCACTCCGGGCCACAGCAGGGCATCTGGTCCTACGGCCCTCCCTCGGTCAGGAACTCCGAGTCGCGCAACATCGCGATCTGCCTGGTGAAGGACGGCCTGGTCGTCGAGGAGTGGGTGGTACGGGACGAGTACCGGGTGGTGACCACGCTCGGTTACGACCCCGAGGAGGTGGCCCGCACCCTGGCCTTCACGGACGAGCCGGAGGGCCTGTTCGGCACCACCGCCCCCGCTGACGTGGTGCGGCTGGGCGAGTCCGGGCCGCGACCGGAGACCCACGAGGCGGAGGCGTCCTTCATCCGCGAGTTCCTGGACGAGGTCTGGGGGAAGCGCCACCTGGAGCGGGTCCCGGAGTTCACCCAGCGGGACCTGTTCCTGGAGACCACCCGTGCCCGGGTGCACACCCGCGCGAAGAACTACCAGATCGACCTCAACCAGATGCTGGCGCCGTTCCCCGACGCCACGATCGAGGTCCGGGACATCGCGGTGAACACCGCGGACGAGCAGGGCACCCGGATCGGTGTGCTCTGGCGGCTGAACGGCACCTACGACGGAGCGCCGCTGTACGGCCCGGTCACCCACTCACCGATCGAGATTCTGGGCTCGTCCCAGTTCCTGCTGCGCAAGGGCAAGATCATCCGCGAGTGGCGGGTCTTCGACGAGGTCGCCGTCATGGCTCAGGTCGCCAAGGCGCGCGGCGACGAGCCCGTCGCCGGCTGATCCGCGGCCCCGCAGCCCGCGTCCCGCGTCCACGGGCCGGTGTCCCGCCCTCCGGGCGCGGGAGCCGTGCCCGTGCCGTAGCCCGCCCATCCGAGAGGAGCCCTGGCATTGACCGGAGCCCAGGCCGCCCGGCCACCGGAGATCATCCTGTGCAGCCTGGGCGGCACCGTCCAGTGCACCGCCGCGCCCGACGGCGCGGCGGTGCCCGACCGCGACGCGGGACTGCTGCTCGTCGCCCCCGGCACGGTGCCGGAGGGCGTGCGGGTGTGCGAACTCCCCCTCGCCGCCGTACCGTCCGCCGCGCTCGACCTGCCGGACATCGTCGGCGCGCTGCGTGCGGTGGAGCGTCTGGTCGACGCGGGGGCGGCCGGGGCGGTGCTCACCATGGGCACGGACATGCTTGAGGAGGCTGCCTTCGCGGCCGACCTGCTGTGGCGGCGCGCCGAGCCGCTGGTCGTGACCGCCGCGATGCGTGCTCCGGAGAAACCCGGCGCGGACGGCCCGGCCAACCTGCGCGCCGCCTTGCTGGTCGCCGCACACCCGGCTGCCCGCCACACGGGCTGCCTGGTGGTCCTCAATGACGAAGTGCACGCGGCCTGGCAGGTACGCAAGACCCACAGCAGCAGTCCGGCGGCCTTCCGGTCGGCACACTCGGGCCCGCTCGGTACCGTCACCGAGGGCCGGGTGCGCATCACGGCTCGGCCCATGGACCGCCCGCGGCTGAGCCTGCCGGAGGACGCCCGGTTCCCGCGGGTCGCGCTGCTACGGGCCGCGCTGGGCGACGACGGCGCGCTGCTGGACGCACTGGACGGAGCGGTCGCGGCAGGCTCACCCCCGGGCACCGCGGCCGGGCCGCTCGGGCGGGGCTTCGCCGGGGCGGTGATCGAGGCCGCGGGCGGTGGCTCCGTCCCGCCGGCGTGGTGCGAGGGGCTTGCCCGGGCAACGCGGCGGATGCCCGTCGTCTACGCCAGCCGTACCGGTGACGGTCCCACGTTCCAGACCACCTACGGCGGTTCGGGATCCGAACGTGACCTGATCGCCATGGGGCTGCGGTCCGCCGGCCTGCTGGACGGGCTGAAGACGCGTGTGCTGCTCCGGCTGCTGCTCGCGGCCGGAGCCGGGCGCCAGCGGATCGCGGAGGCCTTCCGCGCCTTCGACGAACCCACCCACCGCACGGCCGTGCCCCGCACCGGCCCCGCACAACCTCGTACCCGCCCAGAAGCGATCCGGAGAGAGACTGCCATGACCGGCCCCACTCGCACCCCCGCCGCCGACCCGGCCCGCCCGCGCCTCTACGGCGCGCAGACCGAGCTGGCGCTGGCCAACTTCCCCGGCTCCGGGCGCCGGCTCCGGGATGTTCCGGAGCTGGTACGCGCCTACGGCTGGACCAAGGCGGCCGCCGCCCGCGCGAACATGGATCTGGGGGTGCTCGACGCGGAGCGCGGCACGGCGATCGTCGAGGCCGCACGGGAGGTGGCGGACGGCCGCCACGACGAGGACCTGCCGACCGCGCTCGTCCAGGGCGGCGGCGGCACCTCGACCAACATGAACCTCAACGAGGTGCTGGCGGCCCGTGCCACCCAGCTGCTGCGGGAGCGCGGTAGTGAACTGACCGTGCACCCCAACGACCACGTCAACCGCTCCCAGTCCACCAACGACACCTATCCGACGGCGATGGCGCTGGCCCTGCGCGAACTGGCCGAGCCGACGCTGCGCGCCCTGGACCGGCTGGACCAAAGCCTTCGGTCCAAGGCCGAGACCTACGACCGGCTGGAGCGCCTGGGCCGCACCTGTCTCCAGGACGCGGTGCCGCTGACGGTCGGCCAGACCCACCGGGCCCAGGCGGTCGCGGTCCGCCGCAGCGCGGAGGGGCTGCGGCGGACCGCCGACGCCCTGGCCGCGGTGCCGCTGGGCGCGACGGCCGTCGGCTCCGGAGCGGGTGCACCGGACGGATTCACCGACGCCGCCGTACGCCATCTCGCCCGCTTCTGCGGGATGAGCGTCACAGCCTCCGAAGATTTCTTCGACTCGATGGCCCATCTGGACCCGTACTCCGCGCTGGCCGCCGCCTGCGCCCGGGCCGCCACCCTGCTGGCCAAGATCGCGGCCGACCTGCGGCTGCTCTCCTCCGGTCCGGCCGGAGGCCTGGGCGAGGTCGGTCTGCCGGTACGCCAGGCCGGGTCGTCGATCATGCCGGGCAAGGTGAATCCGGTCATCCCGGAGCTGGTCATGCAGCTGAGCTACCGGATCCGGGGCGCTGCGGCCACGGTGGATCTCGGTGTGGCGGCGGGGGAACTCGAGCTCAACATCATGGAGCCGGTCATCCTGGACGCCCTGGTGACGGCGCTGCGCGATCTGCGGGACGCGGCGGACTCGTTCGCGGAGAAGTGCGTCGACGGACTTGTCTGGCACGAGGCCGCCCTCGAACGCAATCTGCGCGGCTCGCTCCTCAGCGCGGTGGAGGCAGCCGCGGCCCACGGATACGAGCGGGCGGGATGCGGCGCGACCGAGGGGTGACGGCCAGTTACCCGTGCCCGACAGCTGCACCCTGACCGGCAAAAGGAGAACGTCCCGGACGGCATGCCGTCCGGGACGTTCTCACGATGGTGGCTGGGGCCGGGATCGAACCGGCGACCTATCGCTTTTCAGGCGATCGCTCGTACCAACTGAGCTACCCAGCCACGCAGCTCGTACGGGCTGCAAGCGGTCCTGACGGGATTTGAACCCGCGGCCTCCACCTTGACAGGGTGGCGAGCACTCCTAACTGCTCCACAGGACCAAGCATCGCTCGACCAAGTGTCGCACAGGTTTCGTGTGCCCCCAACGAGATACGGACCCCGGCACCGAGCGGGCGATCTCACCGTTCCCCTCACGGTGAAAGTCGCCTTGGGCTACGGTCGCCACGCAGGCGGCGAAGGGAGTGTGCCGATGCCCCGCCATGTGTTGACCGCGGTCGGCGTCGGGGGCGAACCGATCGGGCGGGAGGCCCGCGACACGACGCCCCCGCTGGCGCTGGTCGCCTCGTACGGCGACCTGCACGCGTGCGACTACGTGACCGTGACCCAGGACGCGGCAGTGAGCCTCTACGCCCGCGACCCCGACGGGATCTGGTGCGTCGTGTGCGCCGGCACCGACGCCGTGACCGCCGACGAGATGCGCCTCTGGTTCGACCTCACCCACCACTTCCCGGGCCCCGGCAGGACAGCCGAAAGCCATCCGCTCGGCCGGGCTCCCGCCACGGGAGCCGGCGGGAGCATCGACGCGGCGGGCGCCGTCGCCCTGGTCCGGGAACACATCGAAGCCCGCGGTCCGGACTATCCGTCCCAGGGGCTGGAGGCGGACCGGTTCGCCGCCGGGTGGAGCGTGTACGCGCCCGTCGACATCGATGACAGCGACCCCATGGCCTTCCTCGACCTGCCGCTCGACCGATCGGTGTTCCTGATCAGCGACGCGGGGCGGATCAAGGAGGTCACCACGGCGATCCCACCCGAACAGGCACGGACCCTGTTCACCGCCGAGGAGGCCTTCGTACGGCGCGCACCCGTCGAGGAGTCCTTCATGAACAGCTTCAAGGAGGAGTTCGAGCGCCTCGACGCCCTGTCGGGGCGGCCGAGCGCCATCGCGGACTTCACCGTCGTCTCCACCCCGCCCGAGGAGCTGATCGCGGGCCGCGTAGCCGCACTCGCCCAGGAGACCGCGCAGCAGCTGGCCCTGCTCGGACCGGCGCAGTGGCAACGCATGACCGCGGTCTTCTCGTGCGCGGTGTCCGCCGAGAGGGCCGGAGCGTCCTTCTGGGACCATGAGCAGCCCCTGGACGCGCGGGTCCCGGAACAGGTCGCGCTCCTCGTACGCCGCCAGCGGCACCTCGCCGCCGCCATGCCGGCCGGACCGTGGCTGCGCATGCTGCTCACCGTCACCAAGGGCGCGGACGGGCGCGCGCAGGTCGCCACCGAGTACGACTACGGGGACGAGCGGCTGGCCGACGCCCACCTGCTGGCTCCGGCGCACTACCGCAACGACCTCGCCGCCTACCCGCGGGCCGAGGTGCCGGCATGGCTGACGCGCTATGCCGCAGGACGTGGACCGCGTGCGGAGCGCGCGGGGGCGGAACCTTCGCCTGCGCGGCCCGCGCGGGCGGAGCCTCCGCGTCCCGCACCGGCCGAGCGGCCCTTCGTGGAGAGCAGGGTCGGCAGGTCCTCCCTGGTCGCCGACCGGCACCGCGTCAGCTACGGGCAGGACACGCTCGACTGGGACGAGGCCGACTGGATCCGGTATCCGGTCTCCCGGATGAAGCACCAGGGCTTCCTGTTTCCGTCCCTCTACACCAACACCTACGCCTTCGGCGTGGGCACGTACGGAGACTCCCCGAAGAACCTGGGACATATCAGCTGGAACAACGGCGGGAAGAAGTCCAGGCCGCCCGAGGAGTGGCTGGCCCTCGTCGACTTCGTCCAGCGCGTGGTCGAACCCCGGCTCCTGGCGCAGCACCTCGCCCTCATCCGGCGGGGCGGGTCGTTCACCATCGGCGAGGTGCGCGTGCACCGTGACGGGCTCACGCTGCGCGGGGTCATGGACGCCGACTGGCGCGCGCTCACCGATATCGAGGTCGCGCACGGCCTGGTATCCGTCCACGAGCAGGGCCGGTCGCAGCCATTGAGGGTGTCGCTCGACAGTCCCAACGCCGTGCTGCTGCCGCGCGTCGTGGCGGCCATGACCGGGTGAGGCCCCGCTCCGTACCAGGGCCCGGCGCGGAGCGGGGACCCGGCGGCGCACCCGCGTGACGAGTCGGCGTCGTCCGGTGCCCCGTTACTCGGGGAGGCGGGATCCGGTCCGTGCGCCGGCCGGCGGGCCCGCCGCGGCAGCGGCCGTGATCAGCGCCGCCGCGCAGAGGCCCGCGACGAAGGTGAGCCCGGCGGCGCCGAACAGGGCACTGGTGCCGGTGCCTCCCCAGACGGGGGCCCCGGCGCCGAACAAGGCGGCGCCGAGGGCCGTGCCCAGCTGGAGAGCGGTGGTGGCCACCGCCGCGGCACCGCCCCGGCCCCGGTCCGTCGCGTCCCCCACGGCGATGGAGAACAGCGGCGCCATGGCCGTACCCAGGCCGAGTCCCGCCAACACCGAGCCGGCCAGCACCAGGGCGAACGTCCCGCCGTTTCCGATGGCGCCCAGGGGCAGCAGCCCGACGGCGGCCGGCAGCAGGCCCGCCGCGATCAGCTTTCGTGGCGCGACGCGTCGCAGGCCCGGGGCGATCCGGGTGGCACCGATGACGAAGGCGATGCCCGCCGGCAGCACCGCCACACCGGCCGCTGCCTGCGAGAGGCCCGAGACGGGTCCCAGGACGAGCGCGAGCGCGGGAAAGAGCGCGAACAGGCCCGCCGCGCCCAGACACAGCACCACCAGGCCGACGATCCGGTCCCGATCGCGGGCGGACGCGCGGGCGGCGTGCGGAACGCCCGCGGCCGCGAGCAGGAGGACGCCGATGCCGAGCGGGCCCAGGAGCGAAGCGGCTGTCCAGCCGTGCGGGCGCGCCTCGTACAGTCCGTAGCTCGTGAGCAGGGCGCCCACGGAGCCAAGCAGCAGGCCCGGCGTCGTGAGCCCGCCCCGGCCGGGCTCCGCATGGTCCCGCACCCGGGTGGCGGCGGCGACGAGGGCGATCAGTACGAGGAGCACGTCGGCGAACAGGCAGGTGCGCCAGCTCACGGACTCGGTCATCACCGCGCCCCAGGCCAGCCCCGCGGGCCAGCCGCCGACCGCGACCGCGGCGTAGACACCGAGGGCCCGGCCGCGCTCCCCGGGCTCGACGAAGCGGGCCGAGACCAGCGCGAGCACGGCGGGTGTCACCAGCGCGGCACCGGCGCCCTGAAGGGCAAGGGCCGCGATGAGTACGCCGGCAGTCGGGGCGAACGCGCCGACAACGGCGGCCACCGCCACCGCGGACAGCCCCGTCATGAGCGTCCGCCGGCCGCCCACCCGGTCCACGAGGTGTCCCCCGAGCAGCAACAGCGCGCCCAGGGCCACGCCGTAGGCGGTGAACAGCGAGTACGTGGTGCGCATAGCGAGGTCGCCGGCGAGGGAGGGGGCGGCCGCGTGCAGACTCGCGGCGTCGAGGACCACGACGAACTGTGCGAACACCGCGGCGGCCAGGCCCCGCCATCGGCGCGGATCCGGCGCCCGGCCCGGGGCGGGCGCCGGGCGTGCGGGGTGCCCGGCCGTGCCCGGGGGCGGACCGAGGGCGGGCGGGGCGCCGGGGTGCGCGGCGGGGGTGGGTGTGTACAGGTCCCGCGGGGAGACGGACGGCTGGAGCCGGCCGAGCCGTACGGGCGGGTTCGACGGCGGCCCGTCCGGAGCGGGACCGGCGGGGGCCTGGGGCGCGAAGTCCAGCAACTGGGCGGCGTGGCGGCCCAGCTGGGCCAGGATCGCGCTCGGCAGCCAGACCTCGTCGGCGCCCGAGGCGGTCCGGTCGGCGACCTCCTGGAGGGTGGGGCGCTCGGCCGGGTCCTTGGCGAGGCACGCGCCGACGAGATCCCGCAGCGACTCGGGGACCCCGGTCAGGTCCGCCGCTTCCTCGGCGACCCGGAACAGGTGGGCGTTGAGGCCGGTGTCCGCGGCACCGAACAGCAGCCGCCCCGTGGCGGCGTACACGAGAACCGCGCCCAGGCAGAACACATCGCTGGCAGCGGTGAGTTCGAGTCCGCGCACTTGCTCGGGCGACATGAAGCCCGGGGACCCGATCAGCATGCCGGTGCGCGTGAGTAGGCTCTGTGGCGCGAGCGTGTCCATGGCCCGCGCGATCCCGAAGTCGATCACGCGCGGCCCGTCCACGGTCACCAGGACATTGGACGGCTTGAGGTCCCGGTGGATCAGGCCCGCGCCGTGCACCGCGGCCAGGGCGAGCGCGAGGCGATGGGCCAGGACCCGCACGGAGTCCTCGGGCAACGGCCCGAAGTCACGTCCCACCACACGGGTCAGGTCGGGCCCGGGAACGTACCGCGTCGCCACCCAGGGGACGGCGGCGTCGGTGTCGGCGTCGAGCACGGCAGCGGTCCACTCGCCGCCCACCCGCCGGGCGGCGGCCACCTCGCGGGCGAACCGCCGGCGGAATTCCGGATGCTGGGCGTGCTCCGCCCGGACGACCTTGACGGCGACCGTGCGCCCGTCGTCCGAGCGGCCCAGGTACACCAGTCCCATCCCTCCCTCACCCAGCCGGGCGATCGGACGGTACGGGCCTATCCGGGCAGGGTCTTGGGGAGTCAGCTGATCCACGGCGGCACGGTAGTCCCATGTTCCGGGGCCGTCATGGCACGCGATGGGTTCCCCGCGCAAGGCTCACGAATGGACCCTTCGCTTCCGGTTCGCGCCACGGGTACGCGCCGCTGCGCCTCGGGCTCGCCGGCTCCGGTGGGCCTTCTCCGGGCGTACAGGCTCCGGGGCATACGGACTCCGGGGCATACAAACGAGAACGTCCCGGACGGGATGCCGTCCGGGACGTTCTCAGGGTGGTGGCTGGGGCCGGGATCGAACCGGCGACCTATCGCTTTTCAGGCGATCGCTCGTACCAACTGAGCTACCCAGCCACGCAGTTCACCGAAGTGAGCTGCAAGCGGTCCTGACGGGATTTGAACCCGCGGCCTCCACCTTGACAGGGTGGCGAGCACTCCTAACTGCTCCACAGGACCAAGAACTATGCAAAGTGCCTACTGCATAGGGTGATGCGTGCCCCCAACGGGATTCGAACCCGTGCTACCGCCTTGAAAGGGCGGCGTCCTGGGCCACTAGACGATGAGGGCAGAACTGCTGTTACAGCTTGCTTCCGCGTCTGTTACCACGAGGCCCGAGGGAACGTGAGAAGCATGTGACTCCGCTTCCCCCTGGAGGTTCCGCTTCTTCCTTCACCCCTGGAGGTTTCAGAACGGTCAAGTCCCGACCGGCGCCCTTGGGCACGTGGGAGACTGTACTACGGCGTTTCCGCGTCAGCCAAACCGAATAGGGGAGGGCGACGCGTCGGGGTGGTCGTCCGCCGGCAGATGGCGGCTGACCTCAGCAGTCGTCAGCCCGAGACCGCCCAGGGTGATCTCGTCCCAGGCCCGGAGCCGGCGCGTGGAGCGGTCCAGATAGAGCACCGACGCGAGCACCTGTTCCGGCTTCTTGTTCTGTACGGCCCGCAGCCCGCCGCCACCCGTGGAGCCCTCCACCATCAGCCGGGTGCCGCCCTTCAGGACCTCGTTCTGCCGGTGGTGCACATGGCCGGCCAGGGCCAGCGGGACCTCGCCGTCCGTCTCCTCCGCCGCCTCCGGTTCGTGGGCGACGGCGATGTCTGCGGGCGTGCCGGACCGCTGCTGCTCGCGCAGGGCGGCGGCGAGCGTGCGGCCCGCCACGCGCTGGACGTCCTCGGACTGCTCGGGTCCCGCCCGGTCCGGGGTGAACTGCGGGTCCCCGACGCCGGCGACCCGCAGCCCGCCGACGGTGACGGTCCGGCCCTGGTCCAGGACGTGCACGTTCTTGAAGCGCTTCTTGTTCTCCAGGTACTTCTGCGTCACCGACGAGTCGTGGTTCCCGCGCACCCAGACGTACGGGGCGCCGAGGTCGGCGATGGGGTCCAGGAAGCCGTTCTCGACGGCGGTGCCGTGGTCCATGGTGTCGCCCGAGTCGATGATCACGTCGATGTCGTACTGCTCGACGAGCGAGCCGATGATGTGCCACGCGGCCGGGTTGAGGTGGATGTCGGAGACGTGCAGGACGCGCAGGGTCGCCGGGTTCGGGCTGTAGACGGGGAGCGTCGATGTGGCGTCGTACAGCTTGGTGACGTTGGTGACCAGCCGGGCCAGCTCCTGCTGGTAGACGTCGAAGTCCGTGACGATCGAGCGGGCGTCGCCGACGACGGAGGGGGCGCTGGAGAGCAGCCCGGAGAACTTGGGCTCCAGGACCGATTTGGGGTTCCAGGTGGCGTACGCGCCGACGCCGGACGCGGCCAGCAGCGCGAGGGCGAGTCCGCCGGCCGCCAGGGCCCGGCGCGGCCTGCGGTAGACGGCCAGACCGAGCGCGGTGGCCCCGGTGACGACCGCCACGCAGGAGCGCAGGGCGAGCTCGCGGGTGCCGGACGCGACATCCGCGGTGACCTCGTCCTCCAGGCCCGACAGTCGTTCCGGATGCTGGACCAGGGCCTCGGAGCGGACCGGGTCGAGCCGGTCCACGTCGACGTCGAGCCGGACCGGTGCGTGGTGCGAGTCCAGCTCCAGGGCGCCGAGCGGCGAGACGTTGATCTTGGTGCCGCCGCTGAGCGAGGGCCGCAGGGTCATCGTCGTGTCCATCGGCCCCACGGGCGTACGGACGCTGCCGACGGCCAGCAGCCCCAGCCAGGCGCCGAACAGCACGACGACGACCAGGCCCAGCGCCCGGACGAAGGGCCGGGGCGAGGTGAGGGGCCCGCCGGTGGTGGGGCGGGTCGGCGGGCGGAGGAGGTGACGGGCGCGGGCCATTGGGTGCCTGTGCCCCGGGCCCGGGGCGGATATGCCCTTTCCGGAGGCTTTCCGGGGGCTTTCCGGGGCCGAGGCGTGTGCGGTGCCCGTACGGGACAATGGCCGGGTGCTGGAGATGACGAGGGAAGCGTTCGAGGAACTGGTCGCCGAGGCGCTGGACCGGATTCCGCCGGAGCTGACCCGGCTGATGGACAACGTCGCGGTGTTCGTCGAGGACGAACCGGAATCCGATGATCCGGAACTGCTCGGTCTGTACGAGGGCACGCCGCTGACCGAGCGCGGTGAGTGGTACGCGGGCGTGCTCCCGGACCGGATCACCATCTACCGGGGGCCGACGCTGCGGATGTGCGAGACGCGCGAGGACGTCGTGGCCGAGACCGAGATCACGGTCGTCCACGAGATCGCCCATCACTTCGGCATCGACGACGAGAGGCTGCACGCGCTGGGCTACGGGTGAGCCTCCGGGGGCCGTCACCTGTGAACGAGGTGTGCGGACCGGCCGGGCGGGCGTGTCCCCGGCGGGTCGGCGGGAGTTGGGCACGGCACACCCGGCTCGTTCATGTCAGGAATGCCAGACCGGCCGGCCCGTCCTCCCTCGTGCCCCCGGAGGTGCCCCCGTGCGCCAGTTGCCCGTCCCCGTCCGCTGGGCGGCCGTCACCGCTGTGACGCTCGCCACCTCCACCGGCTGTATGAGCGTCGGCTCCGACGGTGCGGAGCCCGTGTCCTCGCGGTCCGCCGACGAGAAGGGCGCCGCGGTCGAGCCGAACGGCACCACGGTGACGGGCACCGGCAGCTCCGGCGCGGGCGGCGCCGGGGCGCAGTCGCAGCGGCGGAGCGCCGGTCCGGGCGCCCCGAGCGCCTCCGCGTCACCGACCGGGAGCCCCGCGTCCGAGGAGTCCCGGCCGGACGGGGACCGCGACCGGGCCGGCCGCCCGTCCGGGCCGGAGGCGTCGGCCGCCCCGGGGACGGGCGGGCAGCCGGAGCCCCCGGGCCCCTCCGACCCGGACCCGGGGCCGGACCCGGAGGACACCCCGGGGCCGCCGGACCCGCCGGAGCCCGAGCCGGAGCCCTCGAAGCCCGATGAGCCCTCGGAGCCCGAGCAGCCGGCACCCTCGGCGTCCCCGGCCGCGCAGTTCCGGACCGACGCGATGGGGTGGCCGGACGAGGTGGACATGCTGCGGACACCGGAGGCATCACCGCAGGCGGGACCCGCTTGAGGGGCCGGCCGCAGGGAGGCGGTTTGCGCGATGTGGGGGAGAGTGCGTATGGTGGTAGATCGTTTGATCCCATTGCCCGGCGCCGACACAGAAGAGCGCCGTGTGGCGCGTACTCTCCCTTGCCGTGGCTGGACCGCATTGAGGCGGTCGAAATTGCGAATCACGGAGTTACGGGCGCGTGCCGAGACTCCGGAAGGTTTCGCATTTCGCATGTCAATTTCCAGTTCTGACCACACCGTCATGCCCGAGCACGTCGAGAACGACGAGCTCACCGAGGTCACCGCAGTCGCGGAGGCCGTCGTCGAGTCCGCCGCGTCCGAGGCCGCGGACGCCGAGCCGACCATCTCCTTCGCCGACCTGGGCCTGCCCGAGGGCATCGTCCGCAAGCTCGCGCAGAATGGTGTGACCGCGCCCTTCCCGATCCAGGCGGCGACCATCCCGGACGCCCTGGCCGGCAAGGACATCCTCGGCCGTGGCCGTACCGGCTCCGGCAAGACCCTCTCCTTCGGTCTGCCGACCCTGTCCGCCCTGGCCGGCGGGCACACCGAGAAGAAGAAGCCCCGCGCGATCATCCTCACCCCGACCCGCGAGCTCGCGATGCAGGTCGCGGACGCGCTCCAGCCGTACGGCGACGTGCTCGGCCTGAAGATGAAGGTCGTCTGCGGCGGTACGTCGATGGGCAACCAGATCTACGCGCTGGAGCGCGGTGTCGACGTCCTCGTCGCCACCCCGGGCCGGCTGCGCGACATCATCAACCGGGGCGCCTGCTCCCTGGAGAACGTCCAGGTCGCCGTCCTCGACGAGGCCGACCAGATGTCCGACCTGGGCTTCCTGCCCGAGGTCACCGAGCTGCTCGACCAGATCCCCGGCGGCGGCCAGCGCATGCTCTTCTCCGCCACCATGGAGAACGAGATCGGCACCCTGGTCAAGCGCTACCTGAGCAACCCGGTCACCCACGAGGTCGACTCCGCCCAGGGCAACGTCTCGACCATGTCCCACCACGTCCTCGTCGTGAAGCCGAAGGACAAGGCGCCGGTCACCTCCGCCATCGCCGCCCGCAAGGGCCGCACCATCATCTTCGTCCGCACCCAGCTGGGCGCCGACCGCATCGCCGAGCAGCTCGTCGACGCGGGCGTCAAAGCGGACGCGCTGCACGGCGGCATGACCCAGGGCGCGCGCACCCGCGTCCTGGAGGACTTCAAGAAGGGCTACGTCAACGCGCTCGTCGCGACCGACGTCGCCGCGCGCGGTATCCACGTCGACGGCATCGACCTGGTCCTGAACGTGGACCCGGCCGGTGACCACAAGGACTACCTGCACCGCTCGGGCCGTACCGCCCGTGCCGGCAAGTCCGGGGTCGTCGTCTCGCTGGCCCTGCCGCACCAGCGCCGCCAGATCTTCCGCCTGATGGAGGACGCGGGCGTCGACGCCTCGCGTCACATCGTCCAGGGCGCGGGCGTCTTCGAGCCGGAGGTCGCCGAGATCACCGGCGCCCGCTCGCTCACCGAGGTCCAGGCCGACTCCGCGAACAACGCCGCCAAGCAGGCCGAGCGCGAGGCCGCCGAGCTGAGCAAGCAGCTGGAGCGCGTCCAGCGCCGTGCCGTGGAGCTCCGCGAGGAGGCCGGGCGTCTGGTCGCCCGCGCGGCGCGCGAGCGGGGCGACGACCCCGAGGCCGCCGTGGCCGAGGTCACCGCCGAGGCCGAGGCCGCCCTCGCGGCCGCCGCCGTTCCGGAGCAGCCGGCCGCGCGCGAGGAACGCCGCGACGAGCGGGGCAACTACGAGCGCCGCGACAACCGCGGTGGCTACCGGGGCAACGACCGCCGCGACGACCGTGTCGGCGAGCGCTCCGGCCGTCCCGCCGGCCAGAGCGGCTACCGGGGCAGCAGCGACCGCCCCTCGTTCCGCAGCAGCAACGACCGTCGTGACGACCGTCCCTCGGGCGGCTTCCGCTCGGGTGGCGGCGACCGTCGCGACGACCGTGGTGGCCGTTCCTTCGAGCGCCGCGACGAGCGCCCCTCGTTCAACCGTGACCGTCGTGACGACCGTCCCTCGGGCGGCTTCCGCTCGGGTGGCGGCGACCGTCGCGACGACCGTGGTGGCCGTTCCTTCGAGCGCCGCGACGAGCGCCCCTCGTTCAACCGTGACCGTCGTGACGACCGTCCCTCCGGCGGCTTCCGCTCCGGTGGCGGCGACCGTCCGTTCAACCGCGACCGTCGTGACGACCGCCCCTCGGGCGGCTTCCGCTCCGGCGGCGGCGACCGCCCGACCGGCCGCCGTGACGACCACCGTTCGACCGGCACCAGCACCGGCTCCTTCGGCCGCCGCGACGACAAGCCGCGCTGGAAGCGCAACGGCTGAGCGTGTGCTGAAGACCTGCTGAAGGTCTGTTGAGAGCGGGCCCGTCCTCCATGGACGGGCCCGCTTTCGCATGGGCCGGAAGAGGCCTGCCGACCTGCACGGCCCGGCCCTTTTGAACGAGTTCGAAATGGGCGTTGGCGTGTCCGCGACTGCTGTTATGGTCACCGCATCTGCGCGGGGGTGGGTGCGCGCGGCAACTGCCGCACCGCGAAGGCCGGATGTGATCTCCGCCGGCCTCTCCCCGCGCCTTGTTCCTGGGGAGGGACCTTCAACGTGACCCGCTCTTCCAACGGGTGGAGACACCGGCGCGCCTCCGCGCGCATCGCTCTTCTGACCACCTTGGCGATGACCGCCGGGGCGAGCGCGATGGCCACAGGCACAGCCGTCGCCGATACGGCCGCCGAGACCGTGATCGTGAAGCCGGGCGCCCGCTTCGTACCCCGCGAGACACGCGTGCTGAACGCCGGTGACACGGGCTTCCTGACGGCCAGTGAGGGCGACGACGGCCTGCGCTGGATCGACTACGCGTCCGGTAAGCAGACCGTGCTGCCCGACCGGCTTCCGAAGGCGCCGGAGTACGACCCCGAGGCGGTCCGCCCCCGTGGCGACTGGCCCACCGGATTCGGGCACGGCTCCGACACCGTGGCGGTCTACGCGGAGAGCCCGAGCCCGCATGTGACGCTGCGACAGGGCGCGGGCGGCGGACCGGTCACGAGCATCGCGATCCCGGAGGGCCAGACGTATGTGGGGACGTACGGCACGACCGTCGTCACCCGCACCGGCACCGAGAGCGCGGTGACCGGCCTCCACCTGCTGCGGACCGCGAACGGCGAGGTCGAGGACCAGCGGCTGGAGGGGCTTCCCGAGGGGTGGAACCTGTCGGTCTCCGACGGGGACGCCCGCTCGGTCGTGGTCCGGGGAATCTCCTGGGAGGGCACCACCATGGCCCAGGGCTGGTGGCTCCTCGACCTGGCGAGCGGGACGCTCCAGGCCCTGGACAAGCATGCCTCGGACGTCACTCTGGGCACGGACACCGTGCTGCAAGTGGGCTCCTACGCCGCCCAGCTGTTCGACCGCGAGGATCTGTCGGCCGAACCCCGGTCGTTCGACCTGCGGAACTACGCGCACGACTCGACCTTCAGGATGCTCGGGAACTCCCTCGTCGGGGTCGCGCCCGTCAACACCGGCAACAACGAGTACCGCGGCGACAACCTGGTGCGCATCTCCGACGACGGCAGGACCACCGGGAACCTGCTGGCCGTCGCCCACCCCGACCTGGCCCGGACACCGGACGGCTCCCTCCTGGTCGCGGGCGCCGAGACCCGGACCGCCGAGGGCCCTCTCGACTGGGGCTACTACCGGTTCACGGAAGCCGCCGACGGGACCGTGAAGCGCACGCGCGTCGCGGACATCGAGGACATGCCCGCCCGGCCCGCGGGCATCGCCCTGGGCAGCGGCATCCTCACCACGGCGGACGACTCCCGCCTGTTCCAGCCGGGCACGTACATCGGCGCGTACCGGAGCACGTGGCTCAAGACGACCGGCCGCCCCGACGAGGTCCGTACGACCGTGGACGGCCTCACCAGCGGGCGGGACGCGGACTGTGGCTGGGGCGGCGACGATCCGTACTGCGTGACCATGTTCGCGAGCGGCGACGGGCTCCACGGCCGCGAGGAGGGCACCGAACGCGGTCAGACGATGCTCTTCCGCAACGGCGCCGAGGAATGGGGCCCGCAGCTCACCACGGGCCTGATGACTCCCCAGCTGATCGACCTCTCCGGCCGGTTCGGCGTGGTGAACGAGGCGTCGGGCGCCGGTCAGAAGGTCGTCGAGTTCCAGGGGAGCACCGACTCGGGCAAGGTGCTGGAGACCCGGTCGCAAACGGTCGCGGCGCTGTGGGGCAACACGCTGTGGAGCAATCTCCCCGGCTCGCCCACCGTCGCGTCGAAGACCCTGACGACCGGCGCGGCCGGCGCCTCGTTCACCACACCCAACCAGTGCGTTCCCACCGAGTTGCAGGCCGTGGGCCGCTGGGTGCACTGGCTGTGCCGGGACGGGGGCTGGGTCAAGGGCGCGGGCGTCTACGACCGGCAGACCGGCCGCTTCGTGACCGCACCCGACGACGACACCCTCCTCGCCGACGGCTACTTCGTCACTCACGAGGAGGGCGGCGGACTCACCCTCTTCGACCTGCACAACGGCCTGCCGGCCGGCGGGACGTACGCCGATCTGCCGCAGCGGACACTGGTGGACGCGGCGGACCTGGGCCGGAGCACCGTGCGCCGCTCAGGCTGGACCGTGGACCGCTTCGGCGGCCACGTCGCGTACACCGGGGACGACCGGCGGGTGCGCATCGTTCCCACGGGCATCCCCGCCTCGGCCCTGACCGTCATCGACGCCGAGGCACCGGGCGGCTCGCTCGACCTGCGGGCGTCCGCCCCGCACTGGCAGGGCTCCTGGTGGCTGTCCAAGCCCGCCGCCTCCTGGCAGCTGACGCTGAGGAACACGGCGTCGGGCGCCGCGGTGCGCACCCTCTCCGGCGGTGAGGCGCGTGGTCTGGTGACGGCCTCGTGGGACGGCAGGACCGCCGCCGGCGCGTACGCCCCCAACGGCGCCTACACCTGGACCCTCACCGCCGCGCCCGCCGACGGCGTGGGCGCCGCCCTGACCACCTCCGGGACCGTCGAGCTGACCGGTGGGGCGGCCGTGGCCCGGGACTTCGTCGGGAACGACGGCTTCGGCGACCTCCTGGCCTTCACCTCGGCCGGCACCGCCGACTGGCGTGCGGGCACGGGCACCGGGACCGGGCGGGTCGAGGACAAGGTGTCGGCCACCGGCTGGACGGGCGACAACACCGTGACCGCCGCCGTGCCGTTCGAGGACATCGACGGCGACCGCTGCAACGACGTGCTGGTCCGTACGAAGGCCGGCGAGCTGCGCGCGTACAAGCCGGCCTGCGGCGCCGCGTTCAAGCCCTCCACGCCGTACACGAGGATCGGCGCCGGCTGGAACATGTTCGACGCCCTGACCTCGCCCGGCGACATGACGGGCGACGGCCACGCGGACCTGCTCGGCCGGACGCCCGAGGGCGACCTGTACTTCTACCGCGGCAGGGGCAACGGCCTCTTCGAGCCCCGGGTGAAGATCGGCTACAGCTGGCACGGCTATCTCCTGGCCGGCATGGGCGACCTCGACGGCGACGGCAACGGCGACCTGCTGGCCCGGGACCGCTCGGGCCTGGTCTGGCGCTACCCGTCCACCGGCAACGGCACGCTCGGCACCCGCGTTCAGGTCGGTTACGGCTGGACCATGTACGACACGATGGTCGGCTCCGGCGACCTGAACGGCGACGGCAGGGCGGACCTGCTCGCGCGGGACGCGTCCGGGGTGCTGTGGAGCTACCGGGGCGACGGCAAGGGCGCCCTGGCCGCGCGGGTGAAGGTCGGCGGCAGCTGGCAGATGTACCAGCACCTCTTCTGAGCCCACCGAGCCCGCCCCCACCCCGATGACGGGGCCGCGCAGCTGATACCCGATCGGCTGCGCGGCCGGGGCGGGCTATGCTCGTGGGTGATTCGCCGAGGGCCGTTAGCTCAATTGGTCAGAGCAGCGGACTTTTAATCCGTTGGTTGTGGGTTCGAGTCCCACACGGCCTACCTCGTGGCCCCGGACCGGCACATCGCCGGTCCGGGGCCGCCGTGCGTTCCCGTGCGGGCCCGGACCGCTGTCGGTGCCCTCCGCTACCGTTGACGGTCAACACGGCGTTGAGGGGGCCGCATTGACTCGGGTCACGACGGTCGGCGGGGGGATCGCGGGCCTGGCCGCCGCGCTGTTCCTGGCGCGCAGGGGGCACACGGTCACGGTGCTGGAGCGTGATGCGTACCGGCCCGGGGCCGATCTCGACGCGGACTTCCGCGCCTGGCGGCGGCCGGGCGTGCCCCAGGCCGTCCAGCCGCACGGGCTCCTGGCGCCGGTGCGCACCGTGCTGCGCGCGCAGGCCCCGGACGTGTACGAGGCGATGCTGCGCCGGGGCGCCCGTGAGCGCAACGAGATGGAGTGGTTCACCGAGACCGTGCCCGTCCGGCCGGGCGACGAGGACCTGGTCACCGTGCAGGCGCGGCGCATCGTGCTGGAGGCCGCGCTGCACGACGCCGCGCACCGCGAGCCCGGCGTCGACGTGCGGCTCGGGGAGCCCGCCGAAGGGCTCCTCGTCGAGCGGGGCGGTGCCGTTCCCCGGGTGACGGGGGTCCGGACGGCGGCCGGGCGGTACGACGCCGATCTGGTGCTGGACGCCGGCGGGCGGCGCTCCCCGGTGCCCGGCTGGCTGGCTGGTGCGGGGTGCCGGGACGTGGCCGTGGAGAACCACCGCATCGGCATCGCGTACTTCAGCCGCTGGTACCGGCTGCCGCCGGACGGGCCGAGGGATCCGGGGCGGGTCAAGGCGGGTTCGGTGGCGGCGTTCGCGGTCGGCGGGGTCTTCCCCTCCGACAACGGGATATTCGCCGTGCTCCTGACCGTGTCCACCGCCGACCCCACACGCGGCGCGCTCATGGACCCCGAGGTGTTCGACCGGGCGGCCCGGACGTTCCCCGCCGTCGCGGCCTGGCTGGCGCTGCGCCCGGAGCCGGTGTCCGGGGTCCTCGCGATGGGCGGCCTCGACAACCGCTGGACCGCGTTGGCCGACGCGGAAGGGCCGGTGGTCACCGGCCTGGTCGGCGTCGGGGACGCGACGACGCACACCAATCCGACGCTGGGACAGGGGGTGTCCCTGGCCCTGTGGGCGGCCCAGTGGGTGGCCGGCAACGCCGGCGCCGCGGCGGACGACCCGGCGTCGTTCGCGGACGCCTACCACCGCTGGGCCGGGCGCCGGCTGCGCCCGTGGTTCGACGTCCAGGTCGCGACGGACCGGGCCAACGAGGCCCGGCTGAAGAACCTCGGGCGGGAACCGGACCGCACACCGACGGGCGGGGTCCGGGGAGCGGCGGACGGGGAGGGAGGCCGGGAAAGTGTCCGGGAGAAGGCCGCCCTGTCCGCGTGTTCCTGGGAGGACCCGGTCGTGATGCGGGCCCGCGCCCGTGTCCGCCATCTCGTCGAGACCGCCGACCGGGCCTACGGCACCGAGGAGGTGCGGGCCCGGCTGGCGGTCTGGCTGGCGGACCACCCGGACTTCACGCCCGGGACCGACGGCCCCGGGCGTGACGAGTGGGAGTCGGCCGTGCGCACCGTGCGGCGGCCCGGCGTCAGACCAGGATCCTCGACTTCGCCCGCTGGTACTCCTCCTCGGTGAGCGCGCCCTTGTCCTTGAGGTCGGAGAGCCTCGACAGGTCCTCGACGTGGCTGCCCCCGCGGGTGCCGTCCCGACCGTCCCGGCCGTCCGTGCCGGCCGCCTCTCTCACGTACGCCTTGAAGGCGGCCTCGCGCTCCTTGGCCTCCCGGGCGTCGCGCTTGCTCATGGACCTGCCGCGGGCGACCACGTAGATGAGAACGCCCAGGTAGGGCAGGACCAGCACCAGGATCAGCCAGCCGGCCTTGGCCAGGCCACCGAGGTCGTGGCTGCGGAAGACGTCCATGATGACCCGGAAGAGCAGGAAGAGCCACATGATCCAGAGGAAGAACCAGAGCATCGTCCAGAACAGGTTGAGCAGCGGATAGTCGTCCATCGTCCACTCCCGGAGCCGTGCCGAATGGCTGAATCTGAAACCAGTCATATCACCACATTCACCCCATTGCTCGTTGATGTGGAGCGAGGAGGTCCGCGCATCCGCCGGGGTGGGGCCGCTCGGTGGTCATCAAGGCCGTGAACATGCCGTAGAGTTGCATTCAACGACGCGGGGTGGAGCAGCTCGGTAGCTCGCTGGGCTCATAACCCAGAGGTCGCAGGTTCAAATCCTGTCCCCGCTACTGAAGGATCAGGCCCGGCACGCATGAAGCGTGCCGGGCCTGATGCGTTTCCCGGGGGCCCTCAGCCCCATCGCTAGCCCCATCGGCCGACGAGGAGTCGCCGTGCGGCCGGGATGCGGTGAGTCTGGGGAGTGGTGCGCGGTACCGTCCGCGGCCGTGGTGGCGCCGGGCAGGAGACCGCAGGTGGGGAAGTGGCAGCGACGGTGGCGGAGGCGCGGCGGCGTGCCGAACCGCCGGCTCGTCCGGACCCTGCCCGCCGCGATGATCCTCGTGGGGGTGGTGTTCGACTTCTTCACCCCGCCCGCCTTCACCGCCGTCCCGATGTTCGCGGCCGCCCCGCTGCTCGCCGCACCCTTCTTCGGCCTGGGCGCGACCATCCGGATCGGGGCCGCCGCGATGGTCGCCATGGTGGCCATGCGGCTGTACAGGGGGGCGCTGCCGGGTGTGGTCCCGTTCATCGAACTGCTCACCGTCTTCACGGTCTTCGTCCAGGCGTGCGTGATCAACCGGGTCGTCCAGCGGAGCAACGAGCGGCTGGCCTCCGCCCGGGTCATCGCGGAGACCGCCATGCGGGCGGTGCTGCCGACGCCGGCCGAGCGGATCGGCGGGCTGCACGTGGCCGCGCGGTACGAGGCGGCGCAGGCGGACGAGTTCGTCGGGGGTGACCTGTTCTCGGCGACCGACACCCCGTACGGCGTGCGGCTGGTGCTCGGGGACGTACGCGGGAAGGGGCTGGACGCGGTGGCCGCGGTGGCGGTGGTCATCGGGGCGTTCCGGGAAGCGGCCGAGCAGGAGAAGTCGCTGGAGGGGGTGGCGCAGCGGCTGGAGCGCGCGCTGGAGCGGGAGTCGACCCGGGACAGCGGCTTCGACACGTTCGAGGAGTTCGTCACCGCCGTGGTCGCGGAGATTCCGCCGGGTGCGCAACGGGTGCGGATCGTGAACCGAGGCCACCCCGAACCGCTGCTGCTGAGTCAGGACGGGGCGGTGGAGACGCTGACGCCTTCGGAGCCCGCGCTGCCGCTGGGCATGGGTCTGGTGGTGCGGCCGGACCGGGCGGACGAGTGGGAGCTGCCGGACGGGGGGACGCTCCTGTTCTACACGGACGGGCTGTCCGAGGCCCGTGACGCCGAGGGTGTCTTCTACGACCCGGTGGAGCGGCTGCGCGGACGGCTCTTCCCCGAGCCCGAGGAGCTGCTCTCCGCGCTCAGCGACGACGTGAGGCTGCATACGGGGGGCAAGGCGACCGACGACATGGCGCTGCTCGCGGTCCTGCGGCCGGCGAAGGGGCAGCCCGACCGGCGCAGGACGGTCAAGATCATCAAACGGGATGCCACCCTCCGTGACTGAAGGGCGTCGCTCCGCATAACATTTGACACACCGTCAGAAATTGGACGATGCCCGGATGGCAAGCAACTCGCCCGCTTCCACCCGGTTGTGTCCCGTAAAGTCCAGGCCAAGGACGTGAACGATCAGCGGGAACAGCTTGGAATCGGGCCCGCCTGTCTATTAACGTTCGATAACGCAGCGCGGTTGTCCCAGCCGCCGTCAGTGGCGGCACCGTGCGCGAGCGCCGAATTCCGCAAGGGAACCGGGGAACCACCTACATGGGGTGAATCGGGCATCTCTGTCTTCGTAAGAGGCGGAGGAGCCCGTAGGAGACCTTCCTGCTCCGAACCCGTCAGCTAACCCGGTAGGCGAGAAGGAAGGAAAGGAGTGCGCCCGCGTGGCGTCCAACAAGCCTGCCCCCGAATCCCCTTCCAGGTTCGTGCCCGAGTACGGCCCCGGCTTCGCCCCGGTCCCCGGCACCGCGTACGTCCCGGAGCAGGGAAGCGGCTACGCGACCGATCCGGGCAACGGCTTTGCCGGCGGCACCGTCTTTGCCGACGGCACCGGCCCGGACTTCGGCACTGGCCCCGACTTCGGCACCGGGCCCGACTTCGGCACCGGCTTCCGCGCGGACGCGGGTGACGCCGGTTCCGACCGGACCTGGGAGGAATGGAACCCCACCGAGGAGTCCGTCCGCCCCGTCCGAGGCAAGCACCGCGTCGCCAAGCAGCGCAATGGTCTGGCCCGTAGCTCCACCGTCCTCGGCGTCGGTGTCATCGCGGCCGTCGGCGCGGGTGGCATGGCCACTGCGCAGAGCAAACCGCCGGTCTCCATCTCTCTTCCCGATTCCATCGCGGACAATCTCCCCGACGCCAAGTCCCTCCCCGGCGTGGGCGCGTTGTTCTCCGGTGAGGCCGAGGCCGACACCCCGGCCACCGCGACCGCCGCCGCCCCGCTGACGACCGCCGGCATCACCACCGCCGAGGCCGAGCAGGGCACCACGGACGCCGGTGAGGCGCTGCGCGCCCGCATCCTCCAGCAGGCCGAGCAGCAGCAGGGCGCCGCCGACGCCGAGGCCAAGGCGGCCGAGGAGAAGGCCGCGGCGGAGAAGGCCGCCGCCGAGGCGAAGAAGCAGCAGGACGAGGCCGAGGCCAAGGCAGCCGCCGAGAAGAAGAAGGCGGAGGAGGAGGCGAAGAAGAAGGCCGAGGCCCTGCGCCTGGCCAAGCTCGCCGCCAGCTACGCCATCCCGACCTCCTCGTACACGATCACCTCGACGTTCGGCGAAGCCGGTTCGATGTGGTCCTCCGGTTACCACACGGGCCTCGACTTCGCGGCGCCGACCGGTACCCCGATCAAGGCCATCCACACCGGCACCATCAAGTCGGCCGGCTGGTCCGGCGCCTACGGCTACCGCACGGTGCTGGAGCTGGACGACGGTACGGAGCTGTGGTTCTGCCACCAGTCCTCGATCGGCGTCACCGTCGGCCAGAAGGTCACCACCGGCGACACCATCGGACGCGTCGGCGCGACCGGCAATGTCACCGGCCCGCACCTCCACCTGGAGGTCCACACCCCGGACGGCACCGGCATCGACCCGATGGCCTGGCTCCGCGCCCGTGGCCTGACCGTCTGACACCCCTTCCGCTCCGGCGCGCCCCCTCGCGTTCACACGCGCCGCGGCGCGCCCCCGCACGGCCGCTCCGCGGCCACCGAACCCCGGCAGTCCTGGCGCTCACCCCCCGACGTCAGGGCTGCCGGTCTGCTGTGGTGCGGTGTACGGCGGCTGCGCGTACGGCTGGTAGGCGTACGGCTGTTGGCCGTGGGCGCCGGGGCCGTACGGCTGCGCCGGGTACGCGTAGGGGCCGGGGCCGTACGGGCCGGTGGGCCCGCGCGCTCCGTACCACGGGTAAGGGCCCGGCGGCGGGGCGGCGCGGCGGGCGCGCACGCGCTGCGTGACCTGGGCGGCGTAGGCCAGGGCGGGGCCCGCGACATCCCGGCGCTGCCACAGGTGGTGCAGCAGCTCCAGCTCGCGCGCGGCGAAGTCCGGGTCCGCCGTGCCCCGGCGGACCTGCCGGCGCAGGAAGGCCAGGGACGTCGCGAACGCCTCGTACTCGGCGACCGTCCGCGCCGCCGCCCTGCCGCGCTCCCTGGCCGCGGCCGGTGCGGACGAGGCGGCGTGCGCCGGGTGGTGGCCGCCGTACGGGCGGACCGCTACCTCGTACCGTCGCCGCGCCGCGTTCCTCGCCAGGGCGCGGGCCCGCATCGAGGCGAGGGTGAGAGGTTCGGCGGGCGCCAGCCAGCCGGCCTCCGCGTACACCGGGAGCTCGACGGCGAGCGTGCGCAGCTCGTTGCGGCGCGACCGGACGGCCAGCCAGGTCACCAGGCCGAAGACCGGGACCATGAAGGCCCCGTACACGACGTAGAAGCCGTACCGGCCGAAGGTCGGCGAGCCGTTCCACAGGGAGTGCATGCCCATCGCGAGGAGCAGGCCGAGCAGCGGCGCCGCGACGCGCCTGAACCGCCGGTGCGGCGGGCTGCTCGCGGCGATCCCGAGCCCTATGCCGGTCAGCACGGTGAAGAGCGGATGCGCGAACGGCGTCATCACCGCCCGGACGAGGAAGGTCATCACGGTCACCGCCGCGAAGCCGGAGCCCAGCTGCTGGTCCTCGCCGAAGGCGTTGCCCAGATAGAGGATGTTCTCGGTGAAGGCGAACCCCGTCGCGGTGAAACCGGCGGCGACGACGCCGCTGACGATCCCGGTGAACTGCCGCCCGCGGAAGAGGAAGAGCAGCAGGACGGCCGCCGCCTTGGCGCTCTCCTCGACCACGGGGGCTATGACCGTGGCGCCCAGGGTGTCCGCATTGCCCGGGTCGGCGGTGGCGATCCACCGGGTCGCGAAGGAGTTGGCGATGATCGCGACGAGCGCCGCCGCGCACGCGCCCCACGCGAAGGCGAACAGCAGGTTGCGCCACGGCCCCGGGTCGACCCGGTCCAGCCAGCGGAAGGCCGTCATCAGCACCGGGACCGGCAGCACGGCCAGGCCCAGACCGACGAGGAACCCCTCGGTCCCCGTCTCGTCGCGCACCAGGGCCAGGATCACCACCCCGCAGAGCGCCAGCAGCGTGAAGACGGCGACCACGCGGAACGTACGGCTCCGCCACACCACGCCGACGCGGCGCGGCCGGTATCGCCACTGGCTCCGCTCCGGAACGGCGGCCAGGACCTCGCCGACCCGCCGCTCCCCGAGCACCGGGACGGCCGGCTGCTCCTGCCGTTGTCGCTGAACAGACCCGTCGGACACCCCATGACCCTAACGAGCGGCACTGACAACGGCCATGGCGCGGGGCGCGGCCCCCAGGGGCGAGCCGGGCCGGTCAGCGGCGGGCGAAGAGCAGGTCGTGCACCACATGGCCCTTGTCCAGGCCCTGCCCCTCGAACCGGGTCAGCGGCCGGAACGCGGGGCGCGGGGCGTAACCGCCGTCGGCCGCGGTGTTCTCGAAGCGGGGGTGCGCGGTCAGCACATCGAGCATCTGCTCGGCATACGGCTCCCAGTCGGTCGCGCAGTGCACGATCGCCCCGGGCTTCAGCCGCCCCGCCACCAGGTCCAGGAACTCCGGCTGGATCAGCCGCCGCTTGTGGTGGCGGGTCTTGGGCCACGGGTCGGGGAAGTACACCCGCAGCCCGTCCAGCGAGTCCGGCTCCAGCATTTCGCGGAGCAGGATGATCGCGTCCCCGTTGGCGACCCGGATGTTGGACGACCCGTTCCGGTCGGCGAGACCGAGCAGGTTGCCCTGGCCGGGCGTGTGGACGTCGACGGCGAGGATGCCGGTGGCCGGGTCGTCGGCCGCCATCCGCGCGGTGGCCTCACCCATGCCGAAGCCGATCTCCAGGACCACCGGGAGCCCGTCGAACATCGCGGGCAGGTCGAGGACGCGCAGCCCGTCGATGTCCAGGCCCCACTTGGGCCAGAGCCGCTCCAGGGCGTCCTGCTGGCCGGGCGTGACCCGGCTGCGGCGCGGCTGGAAGCTGCGGATGCGGCGCTCGTGGTGCGAGCCGGCCGGGTCGGCGGCGGGGCCGCCGGGGAAGCGGGGCTCCTGGCGCAGCCGGCGCGCGCGGTCCAGCGACGCGGCACGCAGATCGTCCGGGATCCCGGCGGTGGAGGACACGGCGCCGTCCGGCGCGGCGGCCTCGCCGGGCGTCGGGCGGGAGGGGTTCAAGGGCTCAGACACAATGCCCTGATTCTACGGGGCCGCCCGCGCACGGGTCACTCGGCGACGGCGCGCACGGGCCGCCCGGCGTCCGCACGCACAGGCGCCCGGCGGGCTCCGGCGGAGGGTCACTCGACGGACTCCAGGGTGGGCGGCTTCCACCCGGCCGCCCGAGCCCGGAGCAGCGCCCGGCGGGCCACCTCCCGGCCGATGGGCAGGGACGCGGTGGCGGCGGGGGACGGGGCGTTCAGCACGTGCACGGTGTGCGGGGCCTCGCGGATCAGGAAGTCGTCCACCAGGGTGCCGTCCCGCAGCACGGCCTGGGCCCGGACACCGGCCGGCGAGGGGCGCAGGTCGTCCTCCGTGACGCCGGGCAGGAGCCGCCGCACGGCCTGGGTGAACGCTCCCTTCGACAGCGAGCGGTGCACCTCGCCCGCCCCGTACCGCCAGTGTCTTCGGGCGATCCGCCAGGAGCCCGGCCAGGCCAGCGTGTCCAGCAGCTCCCGGGGGCGGACGACCGGCCAGCCGTACCCCTCGCGGGCCGCCGCCGGGACCGCGTTGGGTCCGACGTGGACGGAGCCGTCGTGGCCGCGGGTCAGGTGCACGCCGAGGAAGGGGAACGCCGGGTCGGGCACCGGATAGACCAGACCGCGCACCAGCTCGGGCCGGGCCAGCTCGTAGTACTCCCCCCGGAACGGCACGATCCGCATGCCCGGGTCGTCGCCGGCCAGCCGCGCGACGCGGTCGCAGTGCAGTCCCGCGCAGTTGACCAGCACCCGGGCCCGCACCACCAGACCGTCGGCCGTGCGCACGGCCACGCCCCAGGGGCGCCGGTCTATCGCGGTGACCTCTGCGCCGAGCCTGATCAGGCCGCCCGCGCCGCGCACCTCGTCGGCGAGGCGCCCGGCGACCGCCCGGAAGTCGCACACCCCGGTCGTGCCCACCCGGATCGCGGCCAGGCCCCGCACCCTCGGCTCGTACTCGGCGATCTGCGCGGGCCCCAGCTCGCGCACCGGCAGCCCGTGCTCGCGGCCGCGCTGGACCAGGGCGTGCAGCCGGGGCAGCTCGGCGCGGTCCGTCGCGACGATCAGCTTTCCGGTCACGGCGTGCGCGATGCCGTGGTCCCGGCAGAAGTCGACCATCTCCGCGGCGCCGCGGAGCGCGTACCGGGCCTTGAGGGAGCCCGGCGGGTAGTAGATCCCGCTGTGGATCACTCCGCTGTTGCGCCCGGTCTGGTGGAGCGCCGGAGCACGCTCCTTCTCCAGCACGGTCACCCGCGTGCCCGGCGCGGTCCGCGTGAGCGCGTACGCGGCCGACAGGCCGACGATCCCGCCGCCGATCACCAGCACATCGCAGTCGTACGCCGCGTGCGTCATCATCACGCCACCTCCCACCCCGATAGTGCACTGACCCACTGACAACGCACTCAAACCAGTACGGGCGAGCGTGGCGCTTCTTCCCGGGGGCGGGCGGCCCGGGGCCCGTCCGCCCCCGACCCGCCGGAGGGGCCCTACGCCGGGGCGACCAGCAGGGGACGGGCGCGCTCGCGCAGCTCGGCGACGCGCGGCTCGTCACCGTACGGTTCCAGCCGGTGCAGCAGGTCGCGCACGTACTCGGTGGTCCGCGCCGAGGAGATGCGGCCGGCCACCTCCACGGCCCGGGTGCCCGCCGCGCAGGCCGCGTCCAGATTGCCCGACTCCAGCTCGGCGACCGCCGACACCACGAGCCGCAGCCCGTGCGAGCGGACGAATTCCTCGGTGGGCCGGGACAGCGCCTGCTCGGTGAAGCGCCGCACCTGGCGGGGCGCCTTCAGGTCGAGGTGGCACTCCGCGGCGTCGGCCGCGAATCTGTCGTACGAGTAGAAGCCCAGCCAGGCGGGGTCGGCGTCGCCGTCCCGGGAACGCTCCAGCCAGCTCTCGGACGCCTTGAGCGCGGCCCCCGCGGCCGGCGCGTCATTCGCCTTCGCGTGGGCGCGGGCCTCGACCAGACGGAAGAAGCTCATCGTGCGGGCCGTCGCGAGACCTCGGTTGCGCTCGACGGCGGCCTGCGCGAGGTCGACGCCCTCGTCGGCGAAGCCGCGGTAGGTCGCCTGGAGCGACATCGACGCCAGTACGTAACCGCCGAGCGGCACATCGGCCGCCGCCCGCGCCAGGCGCAGCGCCTGGATGTAGTAGCGCTGTGCCGCCTCCTGCTGGCCGGTGTCGAAGGCCATCCAGCCGGCCAGCCGGGTCAGCTCGGCCGCCGCGCCGAACAGCGCCCGGCCGACCTCGTCGCTGTACGAACCGAGCAGCAGCGGCGCCGCGTCGACGCGTAAGCACTCCGGAACCATCGAGGAACGCCAGTCCCCGCCGCCGTACTTGGAGTCCCAGCGGCGCGCGTCCTGGGCCGCCTCGCGCAGCTTGGACACATCGCTGTGGCCCACGCGCAGCGAGGAGGCGTCGGGCCCCGACTCGGGACCGGGCTGGGCCGGGATCACCAGACTGTGCCCGGGGGCCGGGAGCGCGCCGCCGCCCTGGGCGGGCGGGGCGAGGGCCGTGCCGGGAAGCCCCTGGGTCCCGGCCGCCGCCGATGCACTGTGCGCCCCCGATGCGCCCTGTGCGCCCTGGGTGCCGGGCGGCGGGGCCGTGACGGCTGCCGAGGTACGGGCCACCGACGCGTCGGCGGGGGATATCAGCCAGCGGGACGCGGGGGTGGCGTACGCGCTCACGGAGAAGGAGCCCGCGAGCGACTGCCAGATCCCGCCGCTGCCGGCCCGCCGCCCGGCCAGATCCAGCCGGTACAACTCCGTGGCCGAGCGCACCGCCTCGCCCACGTTGCGCGGGAAGGCCAGCCCGACCTCCGGCGCCGGATCGGCGTCGGCGAGCCCGATCTCGTGCAGCGGAACGGGCCGGCCGAGCTTGGCACCGATCGCCGCGGCGATGAGATGGGGCGCGGCGCCCTGCGGCACCATGCCCTTGGAGACCCACCGGGCGACCGACGTCTTGTCGTACCGGAGGGTCAGACCGCGCTGCGCCCCGAGGTCGTTGACCCGCCGGGCGAGCCCGGCGTTACTGATTCCCGCGAGGGCGAGAACGGTGCCGAGCTTCTCGTTCGGTCCGCGTTGCTCCCTGGACATGGGCCACCCCTCGACACACAGACGGCAGCCGCGTCACCGTCACGGCGCGCGGCATTCGTACCGTGTTCTCCCCAGGGACGAACCCCGTCACTCCGCCCGCACACGCATTTGGCCGTGCCCCGGGGAATATGCCGCCCTGCTGAGAACATCAGTCAACCCAGCGTAGTTCGTCGCATCCCTACCGTTAAGGGCCGGACGTCCGTATGGCGGGATTGTTGTCCGTCCCGGCCGCTCGCGGGGAGTCGTGTGGCGGATGAGAACGATAGAGGTCTACGGGACGGCAGGGGCGAACGCAAGACGGAGGAAGCGAGGAGGGAGGGCGGGGGAAGTGCGGGGGAGCGGCGGAGGGTGCGTGGAGGCTTCCGGGGCGGGGCGCCGGCCCGGCCCCCGCGGCCGTCGACGGAGTGCGCGGGGTCCGCGGCGGCCGCCCCGTGCGTGGAGTCCGGCGCGGAACCGCCCGCCGACCAGCGCGGACGGGCGCCGGGGGGCGTACGGGCGGGCTGTGTTCCCGGTGGCCCCGGCGGCTTTCCCGAGGCCGGTTCCGGGGTGCTCGCGCGTGCACCCCGGTGTGTGGCCGTGCGCCCGTACGTGCGCTCTGGCCCGGCCACCGGGCCGGCGCTTGCATGGGTGCTGCGTGGATCGGCCCGCTGTGCTGGACACAGGGGCTGGGGGATATCGCCGCCCCATTCCCCGCGGGCGGTGGACCGGTCCGGGAGGCGAAGCCCGCCTCCCGGGCCGTGAGTTCCGGGTCTCGCGGGGGCGTTCCACAGGCGTTTGCCGGGCGTGCGGGGGATCGGGGGCGCC
The DNA here is from genome assembly GCF_030719295.1 of Streptomyces sp. Mut1. NCBI lineage: Bacteria > Bacillati > Actinomycetota > Actinomycetes > Kitasatosporales > Streptomycetaceae > Streptomyces > Streptomyces castrisilvae. The sequence goes on from NZ_CP120997.1 coordinate 4,208,739, forward strand.
GCCCGGCAAAGCGTCGCACGAACATGGAGGAATGCGGATGAGCGAGGCAATCCGCCGTCTCCCCGTCGGTTCCCTTCCGTTCGAAAATTGGCCGGATGTCGATGGTCGGATGAGGTTGGGCCGAGGGACGCGCGGACATTCCCGCGGCTGCTCGCGCCGCCCGATGGGGGTGGCCGGAACCGGGCCGTTCACGCGGAGCGGGTGCGGGGAACGCAACGCCCGGAATACGCAACTCCGTTGACGGCACGCGCGACGCGCGCGGGCCGTTCGGGGGCCGGTCGAACCGGCGGCCGCCCTGCGGCCTTTGCCAGGGGCGCATGCGCTCACGACGTGCGCCGTCCGTAGCCACTCCTGCGCGCCGTTGTCGTGGCAGCATGTCCGCAACGGCGCCGACCGCCACCGGAGTTCTCCGGGTGCTTCCTTGCCGCGCCGTTTTTTGTCCACAGCCTGTGGAGGCGGCGATGCGTTGGTTGGTGGGTTGGAGCAGTATCGCCGCGAGCTTCGGCACGGCCGGTGCGGTGGGCGGCGGTGACGACGGGCGCACGATGCATCCCGTGGGCTCCCAGCTCCTGTGGGGGGACCCCGATCCGCTCTGGGCGGTCGGCGACTGGCGGCCCGACGAGATCCGCACCGTCCGGGTGGACACCACCGAGGGCGCCCCCACCGTCCGGCTCGCCGTGCTCGGCTGCTGCGGCGCCACCGACGAGCAACTCCGCGTCGGCCTGCTCGCCGCCCGGGGCGGCGCCCTGCGCCACCTCACCGCCTGGACCGGCAGCTACACGGCCGTCGTCCAGATCGGCCGCCGGATCACCGTCGTCGGCGACCTCGCCGGAGCCCGGCCCGTCTTCTACACACCCTGGGCCGGCGGCACGGCGTACGCCACCGCCGCGCTCCCCCTCGCCGACCTCATCGAGGCACAGCTGGACATCGGCCACCTGGCCGCGCTGCTCGCCTGCCCCGAGACCCCGGAGGCGCTGCGCGACGGCACCCCCTACGCGGGCGTGAAGCGCATCCCGCCCGGCCACGCCCTGATCCTCCGCGAGGGCTCGCGGGAGATCACCGGGTACGAGGCCGTGGCCTCCCTCGCCGTGGCCGCCCCCGAACTCGACCCGGTGAGCGCCGTCGAAGGGGTGCGCGACGCCCTGGTCGAAGCGGTACGTGCCCGGCTGCTGGCCCCGCGCCACGCCCCGGAGACCCTGCCGCCCGACCCGGGCCCGGTCCCCGGCATGGGCCCGGCCGAACGCCGCGCCGCCCGGGGCGCGCCCGTGCCCGGCATCGGCGCCGACCTCTCCGGGGGCAGCGCGTCGGCGACCCTCGCCCTGCTGGCCGCCGGCCTCCCCGGACTTCCCGGCACGATCCTCGGCCACGGCACCGGGGCGGGCGAACGGCTCCTCGCCGTCACCTTCAACGACCTGACCACCCGCGCCCACGAGGCCGAACTCGAACGGGCCCGCGCCATCGCGGCCAACCCCCGCCTGCACCACGTCGTCGTCGCCGCGGGTGAAGAGGCCCTGCCCTACGCCGAACTGGGCGCCGGCGCGCTCACCGACGAACCGGCCCCCTCCCTCGTCCTCGCCGAACGCCACCGGCGCCGGCTCTCCGCGGGCAGCGCCGACCACTTCGTGGGGGCCGGCGCCCGGCAGGTGCTCGACGCCCACCCGGCCCGCCTCGCCGACCTGCTGATGGACCGGCGCCGACGCCACCTGCTGCGCCCGGTCGCCGCCCTCGCCAAGGCCGAAGGGCCCTCCGCGCACTCCTTGTTCGTCCCGCTGACGGTCTACCGGGCGGCCCGCCGGCTCGCCCGTACGTCCTACCGCACCGGCCTCGAAGCGGCGGCCGGCCGGCTGCCCGACGCCAACCGTCTCGCGCCCGGACTCGACACCCCGGCCGACGCCTCGCTCGCCGCGCTCGCCTGGTCCAGGCCGGGGCCCGCCGCCCGGTGGCTGACCGGGGAGGCACTCGCTGAAGTATCGGTTCGCCTCCAGGAGGCGGCGATCCGCCCGTCGTCCGTCCAGCGCCCCGGCGAGGCCCGTGCCCGAGCCGCCCTCGCCCGCAGCGCCGCCGACCACCGCGTCCTGGAGCAGGCCGCCGAGATCCGCAGCCAGCGGCTGCACGCCCCCTTCCTCGACAACCAGGTCGTACGCGCCGCCCGCGCGCTTCCCGAGTCCCTGCGGGTCCAGCCGGGCGCCCGCGCGGCGATCCTGCGCCGGGTCCTGGCCGGTGCGGGCATCCACGAGCTGCCGCCCGGCTGGGGCGCCCCCTCCCAGGCCGGCTCGACCGAAGTCACCCGGACCGGCCTGCGCACCGCCCTGCCCGAGCTGATCGCCCTCTTCGACGCCCCCCTGCTGGCCGACGCGGGCCTGGTCGAGGCCCGCGTCGTACGCAAGGCCCTGCGCGCGGCCTCCGAGGGCGAGCCGCTCCCCCTGGACGGGCTCGCCGACCTCGCCTCCACCGAACTGTGGCTGCGCCGCCTCGTCTCGCGGCGCGGAACCTGCTGGACGGGCACGGCGGCCCCCCGCCAGCGCGCGGTCGCCGGGGGCGTCGTCCCGGCGCGCCGCTCGTTGCAGGGCTGACCCGCGGGCGGTGCGCCCGTTCGGGCACTGCTGACCCGGCAGCGGGCAGGACACAATGGTGGGGTGCGGTATCTGATCCTGGGCGCCACCGAGGCGCGAGACGAGAACGGCGGCCTGCTGCCCCTCGGCGGCAGCAGGCTGCGCGCCCTTCTCGCCGCCCTCGCGCTGCGGCCGGGGCGACCCGTCACCGTCGCCGAGCTGGTCGACGACGTCTGGGCGGACGATCCCCCCGCCGACGCGCCCGCCGCGCTCCAGGCCCTCGTCGGGCGGCTGCGCCGGGTGCTCGGCAAGGAGGCGCTGGCCAGCACCCCGGGCGGCTACCGCCTCACCGCGGGCCCGGACGACGTCGACCTGTACGTGTTCGAGCACCTGGCCGGGCGGGGCGGGGCCGAACTGGAGGCCGGCGCCCCGGACACGGCCGCCCGCACACTGCGGACCGCCCTCGCCCTGTGGCGCGGCCCCGCCCTGGCCGATCTGCCCGACGGGGACCACGGCCACGCCCTCCGCCCCGAGGCCCAGCGCCTGGCCGCCCTGGAACGCCGCATCGAGGCCGACCTGCGCCGCGCGACGGGGGAGGGGCGGGGCGGCGCCGTGCAGGGCACGGGGGTCGCTCCCTCGAACGGCGCCGTGCAGGGCACGGGGGTCGCTCCCTCGAACGGCGCCCATCCCGGGACCGCGGGCCTTACGACGGCCGCAGCCTCCGGGGGTGCGGGCCTCACGACGGCCGCTTCCGGCGCTGCTGGCTCCGCTACGGCCGCTTCCGGCGCTGCTGACTCCGCGACGGCCGCCTCCGGTACCGCTGGCCCGGCCGTCTCCGGCGCTGCTGGTCCCGCGACGGCCGTCTCCCGCACCGCGAGCGCGTCCGTGGCGGCCGAGGCCGCCCCGACCCCGGGTGACGGGCCCAACAACGTCCACCGCCCCGGCAACGGGCCTCCCGCCACCGGCAGCGCCGCCAACGGGACTGTCACCGGGACCGCCACCGGGACCGCCACCCCCAACGGCCCAGGTCCCCACACCATGGCCGCCTCCCACGGCCCCGCGACCACACCCAACGCCGCCTCCTCCAACGCCGCCTCCTCCAACGCCGCCGGCCCCCACGCGGCCGGCGTCCACGCCTCCGCCCCCCGCCCCGCCGCGCTTGCCGCCGAGCTGACAGAGCTGATCGCCGCCCACCCGTACGACGAGCGCTTCCGGGCTCAGCTCATACGGGCCCTGCGCGCCGACGGCCGGCAGGCCGACGCGCTCGCGGCCTACGAGGACGCCCGCCGCGCCCTCGCCGACGGGCTCGGCACCGACCCCGGCCCCGAACTCACCGCCCTGCACCGCGAACTACTCGCTCCCGCACCGCCCGCACCTGCCGAAACCGGCGTGTTTCACGTGAAACCCGCCCGGGGTAACCTGCGCCCCCGGCTCACCTCCTTCGTAGGACGCGAGCCCGAACTGCGTGCCATCCACGACGACCTGACCCGGTCACGGCTGGTCACCCTCACCGGCCCCGGCGGTTCCGGGAAGACCCGCCTCGCCGAGGAGTCCGCGGCATGCCAGGCCCCCGCCGGCACCACTCCGCCGGACGTCTGGATCGCCGAACTCGCCCCCGTGGAGGCCCCCGACGCCGTCCCGGGCGCCGTGCTCTCCGCGCTCGGGCTGCGCGAGACCGCGCTCCTGCGGGACAACAGCCTCGACGGCACCCTCCCGCGCACCGACCCGGTCGATCTGCTGGTCGACCGCCTCGGACACGGTTCCCGCCCCGCGCCCGTGCTCCTCATCCTCGACAACTGCGAGCACGTCATCGGCGCCGCCGCAGCACTTGCGGAGACCCTGCTCACCCGCTGCCCGCAGCTGCGCATCCTCGCCACCAGCCGGGAGCCGCTCGCGGTCCCCGGCGAGTCCGTACGGCCGGTCGACCCGCTGCCCGCCGATCCCGCCCACCGCCTGTTCACCGAACGCGCCAGGGCCGTACGCCCGGGGTTCGACCCCGACCACGAACCCGCGCACGACCCGGACGCCGTCGCGGAGATCTGCCGCCGGCTGGACGGACTGCCGCTCGCGATCGAGCTGGCCGCCGCCCGGCTGCGGCTGCTGGGACCGCGGCAGATCGCGGACCGGCTGGACGACCGGTTCCGCCTGCTGACGGGCGGCAGCCGGACCGTGCTGCCCCGCCAGCAGACCCTGCGGGCCGTGGTCGACTGGTCCTGGGACCTCCTGGACGAGGACGAACGCACCGCCCTGAGGCAGGTCTCCGTCTTCGCGGGCGGCTGGGACCTGACGGCCGCCGAAGCCGTCATCAGGACATCGGAGGGCGCCGGCCGTCCCGCCGCCGCCACCGCCGACCTGCTCGGCGCGCTGGTCGACAAGTCCCTGGTCGTCGCCGCCCCGGCCGTGGACGGCGCGATGCGCTACCGCCTCCTGGAGACGATCCACGAGTACGCCGTCGAGCGGTGCGCCGAGGCCCCGCAGGTGCGTGCCGCAGCCGAGAGCGCACACACCGCGTACTTCCTCGGGTTCGTGGAGGAGGCCGAACCGCGCCTGCGCTCCGGCGACCAGCTCCCCTGGATCCAGCGCCTGGAGACGGACCTCGACAACATCCGCGCCGCTCTCCAGCGCACCACCGCCTCGGGCCTCTCCGAACCGGAGGCGGCGCGCCTGGTACTGGGCATGGGCTGGTTCTGGTGGCTGCGCAACTACCGCTCCGAGGGCCTGGCCTGGACCCAGAAGGCCCGCACACTCGGCCCCGAGCCCACCGACGAGTCGGACCCCCGGTACTGGCCCCGGATGAACCTCCACCTGCTGTGGTTCTTCTTCGCGGCGGAGAGCGGTCAGTCCGAGATCGCCCAGGCCGACGCCAGGACCCATGAGCTCGTGAACCGGGTGGCCGACGCGTTCGCCGCCTCCCATTCGCACAGCGTCCGCTTCCCCGGACTGCTCTGGCCGATGACCTCGTACCTCACCGGAACCACGGAGGACACCCGGGAGAAAATCGACGAGGCCGTCGACAACGCCCGCGAGCACGGTGGTGCCTGGGAGTACGGCGTCATCCTGATGTTCCGCGCACACATGCTGGTCGACATGCCCGGCGGCATGCCCGGCATCGATGACGACCTCGCCGAACTGCGTGCCCTGAGCCGTCGCGTCGGCGACCGCTGGATGCGCGCCCAGGTCGCCTCCGCCGCGGCGGAGGCGGGCATGATGCGCGGACGCTACGACGAGGCGAGCACCGCCTACGAGGAGGCGCTGCTGCTCGCCCGCGAGGTCGGCGCCCACGCCGAGGCCCCGTTCCTCCTGGCCCGGCTCGCCGAGCTCTCCTACCGCACCGGCGACCTGGCCGCCGCCCACCAGAGGCTGGACAGTTCGGAGGCCGAGGCGGAACGCCACCAGGCGCACGACGCCACCGCCTACACCCACTACCTGCGCGCCACCATGGCGTTCCACCGGGGCGACATCGCGGACGCCCGGCGGATGCTCACCGTCGCCCAGGAGCAGGCCGGCCGCGGCGGCCCGCCGTCGCACTTCACCGTGGCGATGAGCGGCCTGTCGGCCCGGATCACCGTCCACGAGCCCGGCCCCGACGGCGGAACCGACGCCGGGGCGCGCGGGCTGACCGAGGCCCTGGTCGCGGCGAAGGAGGCGCAGTGCGCCGAGATCGTCACCGGTCACCTGGCCGACGGCGCGGTGACCGTCCTGTCGAAGCTCGGCCACCACGCGGCCGTCGTCCGCATCCTCGCCGCCGCCGACAACTGGCGACACCTGTCGAGCCCCAGGACCGAGGGGGAGCAGGCCGAGATCGACGCGGTCGAGCGACTGTGCCGCGAGGAACTGGGCGCGCGGCGTTACGAGGAGGAGCGCGCCGCCGGCGTCGCGCTGACCCTCGGCGACGTCATCGACGTTCTGAAGGGCATCGTCGCGGACCTACCGGTCCCGTAACGCGCGGGCATCCCGGCCCGTACGAGTCCACCGGCACAAGCACCAGCACCGGGCCGGCCCTGCCCGCCCCTCAGCGGCAGCTGATCCGCGACTCGGCCCAGTCGGCGAGGGCCACCCTGCCGAACGGGTGCTCCGGCTCCACGACGAGCCGAATCCGCTTCTGGCCCTCGATGTTCACCCCGACGGGCACGGCGGGGTCGCCGCCGCGCATCACGGGGGACCGCCACAGCCGCACCCCGTCCCCGTTGAAGACCGAGAACCGCACCGCGCCGAGCCCCCTGGTGAGGTCGTCGACGCCGGCCATCGCCTCGTAGCGGGTGCACTGGCGGTTCAGCTGGATGACCACCGAGGAGCGGCTGTGGACGGTCACCCCGTGCGCGTACCGCGTGCCGCCGATCGACATGCCGGAACGCTGCCAGACCCAGCCGCTCTCACCGAGCACCACCTCGGGGGCGCTGTGGTCGCCGAACAGCGTGTAGGCCAGCTCACTGACCTGGTAGACCTCCGGCTCCGGTGCGGGAGGCGGTGGCGGAGTCGGCGTGGGGGGCGGCGGTGCGGGCTTCGGCGGCGGCGTGGGCGTCGGGGTGGGCGTGGGCGTCGGGGTCGGAGTCGGCGTCGGGGTCGGCTTCGGCGGTGTGGGGGCCGGCGGTGCGGGCTTCGGCGGCGGCGTCGGCTCGGGCTCCGGAGGCGTGGGCGTGGGCGAGGGCACCGCGGGCGCCATCGCCGGAGGCTTGGGGACCGGCTTCGCCTCGGGCCGGGGCTGGTCGTCGCCCACCAGCGCCCAGACGAGCCCGGCGGCCGCCGCGACGGCGACCGCGGCCGCGATCCCGGCCTTCGCGGGCAGGCCGAGCCCCTCGGAGGCCGCGGCACCACCGGCCGAGCCCGCGGACGAGCCTCCTCCGGTCGCCGCGGCGGCAGCCCCCGCCCCAGCGGCACCGGCGGCGCCTCCCGCCACGATCCCGGCCGCCTTGAGCGAGTACCCGGCGGCGAACCAGCCGATGACCGCGACCGGGAGCAGCGCGGGGATGCCGGCGTTGACATGGGCCAACTCACCCGCCGCGACGCGGCACTTCGCGCACTCGTCCAGGTGCCCACGCAGCCCCCGCTCGGCGCGCATCCGCAGCCCGCCCCGGGCATAGGCGCCGAGCCGGTCGGCGTAGCGCGCGCAGTCGCCGCCCGAGGTGAGCGCCTGGCTCACATGGGCCTGCAAGTAGGCCTGCTTGAGGCCTTCGCGGGCCCGGCTGGCCAGGACCGACGTCGCGTTCGCGGTCAGCCCGAAGAGCGGGGCGATGTCGCTGGGCGACTCCTCCTCGACGGTGGTGTGCCACAGCACGGCCTGCCAGCGCTCCGGGAGGCTCCGGAAGGCCTGCATGGCCATCGACTGCTCGGCCTCGTGCATCGCGAGCACATCGGCGCCCAGGTCGAGGGTGTCCGCGTCCGACACCTCCGACGAGTGGGCAGCCTGAGCGGCGAACGCGGCGAAGTCGTCGACCAGTTGCTCGCGCCTCGCGGTCTTCGTCCACGCGGCGGCGACATGCCGCACCGCCGTCATCAAATAGGCGCGCACCGCCTCTTCCGGCCCCTTGCCGCCCCGTACCGCCTGCAAGGTCCTGGCGAAGACCTCGGCCGTCAGGTCGTCGGCGGTGTGGCCGTCCCGGCAGCAGGTGCGGGCGTAGCGGCGCACCGCCTGCGCGTGGCGCCGGAACAACTCGTCGTACGCGAGGTCGTCGCCCGCGCGCATCCGCTCGATCAGCTGCGCGTCGGACGGCCCCGGCGCGACGCTCTCCGCGGCCCCCGAGCCCCGGCCCGCCCGCTGCATCGGCACGGCAGGCGCCACATCGACCGCTTCCGCACCCGGGGCCCCCGCCTCGGCCACTCCCGCCGGGCCCGCGTCCTCGGCCGGTGCGGGCGCCCATGGACCGGGCAGGACCGTTCCTCCACCGTCGGCGTCATCGGAGCCCCGACGCTCGGGAGCGCCGGCGGATCCGGGGCGTCCGTCCTGTTGTCCGTCCCGGCGTCCGGAACCGGTCCGGTGTCCTGGACCGGCGGCCCGGTGTCCGGGGGCAGCCTGGCTCGGCACCTGGTGCCCGGGAGGACCGCCCGGCTCCGTACCGTCGCCCGCGGTGGACACACCGTCGTACGACTCTTCCTTCTGCCCGTCACCGCTCATCGCGGACGCCCCCGTATGCGCCATCGGACCCAATACCGGGCGCCAGCGTGCCACAGAGCACCGAGACAGCGGGCGCTCAGCCCCGCCAACCACTCATCCGAGGCCTTCCTCCGAATGTGAGCACTAGCGAGCACTCATTCGGGGAAGGAGTAGCCGGGTGGTGGGTTGACGCGACAGCGGGGAGGGCAAGGCACCCCCCGCACACCGAAGGCCGAAGCCCACGCCATCCCCCGCCCGCTCCCCTCCGCTCGGGCCGCCCGCTCCCCTCCCGCTCGGGCCGTACTCGCGCCTCCGCTCGGGGCGCACCCGGGCTCCTTCCCGGGCCTCACTCGGGCCGGGAGCGCAGCCCCTCCAACAGGATGTCCAGCAGCCGTGAAGAGGCCGCCGCCTGCTGAGCCGCGTCCGGCAGCGAAGGGGCCGCCGTCGCGATGACCAGCAGCACATCCGACACCGTCACATCGCGGCGCAGCTCACCCGAGGTCCGCGCCCGGTCGACCAGCCGGCCCACGACCTCCAGCAGTTCGGCCGCTCCGGCGCCCAGGTCCTCGCCGCCGGTCTCCCGGTCGGACCGGGGACCGGCCGCCCGTGGCGCGCCCGCCTCCTGCCGCTGCTGGGGCACCCGGGGCTCGTCCCCAGTCGACTCCGGCACAGCACCCGCCGCGCCGCCGACCGCCGGATCATCGGACTCCACACCCACCCGCAGTATCTGCGGGGGCAGCAGCCGCCCCGCTCCCGAGGCCACCGAGGTCCGCAGGAAGCGCGAGAGCGCCGACCACGGCTCGTCCTCCTGCCCCAGCGCGGACCGGGCCTGGTCGGTCAGCCGGGAGGTCTCCTCCTCGGCTATCCGGCGCACCAGCACATCCTTGCTGGGAAAGCGCCGGTAGACCGTGCCGACACCGACCCTGGCCCGGCGCGCCACGTCCTCCATCGGGGCTCCGTACCCCAGCTCCCCGAACACCTCGCGCGCGGCCCGCAGCACGTGCTCCAGATTGCGCTGCGCGTCCACCCGCAACGGGGCCGACCGCACATGCGCGGAAGCGACACCGGACGGGGCGCCGAGCGCTCCGCTCAGCGTGTTCACCGCTGTCGAAGCCGAGGCGGCCGTGGTGGTCCCCACTCCGTTGAGAGTGCCAACTGCCCTGATGTGTCCGGATTCTTCTGGCGCGACAGCAGTAGCCGGCCAATGCGATTCCTGAATATTCATAACTGTTCCCCCGGTTATGACGTCTCCCCCCGGAGACTCCCGCCGTGTCAGTCGAGGGTGGACCGATGGTCACCGTCCGGCACCCCGACGACATACGAACATAGTTGAGCCAGGGTCAATTCAGAAGGGGGCAGTTCCGCCCCGAGCGCCCCCCGATCGGAGCAAGGACCGGTTGGTCACCGATCGGCCTCCCGCCCCTGACCCGTACCGCAATGCCTGACCTGCGGGACTGGCCCGCCACGGAGCCGTCCCGCACCACCCGCCCGTCCGGAACCTCCGGTCACACAATTTGCCGGGGCTGTGGACAAACTCCGGTGCACGTTGCGTCATGGGGTGGTGATGGCTTCAGCTTCCGGGGGAACACCCCCCGGCCCCCCGCCGGGCACCCGCATTCTCGTGGTCGGCGGAGGCTACGTCGGGATGTACACAGCGCTGCGCCTCCAGCGGAAGCTGAAGCAGAGACTGAGAAGCGGTGACACCGAGATCGTCGTCGTCGCGCCCGAGCCATATATGACGTATCAGCCTTTCCTCCCGGAAGCCGCCGCCGGCTCGATCTCGCCGCGCCACGTCGTCGTACCGCTGCGCCACGTCCTGCCGCACTGCACCATCGTCATCGGCGAGGCCCGGAGCATCGACCACACCAAGCGCACCGCCACCGTCACCACCCTCGCCAGCGGCGAGGACGGCATGGGCGCCCTGGAGATCGAGTACGACGAACTCGTCCTCGCCCCCGGCTCCGTCTCGCGCACCCTCCCCGTCCCCGGCCTCGCCGATCACGGCGTCGGTTTCAAGACGATCGAGGAGGCCATCGGACTGCGCAACCACGTCATCGAGCAGATGGACATCGCCTCCGCCACCCGCGACCCCGCCGTCCGCGACGCCGCCCTGACCTTCGTCTTCGTCGGCGGCGGCTACGCCGGCGTGGAGGCGCTCGCCGAGCTGGAGGACATGGCCCGCTACACCGCGCGGTACTACCACAACATCAAGGCCGAAGACCTGAAATGGATCCTCGTCGAGGCCACCGGCCGCATCCTGCCCGAGGTCGGCGAATCGCTCGGCCTGTACGCCGTACGGGAACTGCGCGGCCGCAACATCGACGTACGCCTCGACACCCGGCTCGACTCCTGCGAGTCCCGGATCGCGGTGCTCAGCGACGGTTCCCGCTTCCCCACCCGCACCCTCGTGTGGACCGCCGGCGTCAAACCCGCCCCGCTGCTCGCCGCCACCGGCCTGCCCCTCGACGAACGCGGCAGGCTCCGCTGCACCGCCCGTCTCACCGTCGAGGGCACCGAGCACGCCTGGGCCGCCGGGGACGCCGCGGCCGTACCCGACCTGACCGCCGCCGAACCGGGCCGCACCACCGCACCCAACGCCCAGCACGCCCTCCGCCAGGCAAAGGTCCTCGCGGACAACGTCGTCGCCGCGCTCGACGGCGGACCGCTCACCGAATACCGCCACAGCTACGCGGGCTCCGTCGCCTCGCTCGGCCTCCACAAGGGCGTCGCGCACATCTACGGACGCAGGCTCAAGGGCTACCCGGCGTGGCTGATCCACCGCATGTATCACCTCAGCCGGGTCCCCACCTTCAACCGGAAGGCACGCGTCCTGGCCGAATGGACGCTCGCCGGCCTCTTCAAACGCGAAATCGTCTCCCTCGGCTCCCTGGAACACCCCAGGGCCGAGTTCGAACTCGCCGCGGGCCGGCGCCCACGGCCCGGCGGGGACGACTGTCAGTAGGGTCCGACACACTGGACGTGTGACCATGGGTGGGCCCGCATCTGCACAGAGTGACCCGGCCGGCAGCAACCGACAGTGACCAGCGAAAGACCGTCCCAGGGGCGACGAACGTCCCACGACAGGTGGGACGCCCCGGCAGAGGAAGCAGCCCGCCCGAGCGGACCAGACCGACACACGAGGCCAGAAATTCCGTGAACTTCACGCGTTGGAGCGCCCGCCTCCCCGGTACGCAGCGTCGCGCCGCCCGGGAGGACCACAGCTCCGTACCGGCGGCCCGCGCCGAGTACGCCCGGCCCGAGCCCGGGGCCGGCCCGCCGAAGGACGGGCCCGGCGGCATCCCCCTGCCCTCGGCGCCCGATCTGGAGGATCTCTCCGCCCGCGACATCCTGGGCCGGCTGCCCGCCCTCGTCGCCCTGGTGCACGGCCCCGACCACCGCATCGCGTACGTCAACGACGCCTACACCACCGCCTTCGGCCCGCGCCCCTGCGGAGCGCCCGCCGCCGAGGCCATGCCCGAGCTCGCCGACCTCAGCCTGCTCCCCCTCATGGACCAGGTCCTGCGCAGCGGCACCCCGCGCACGGTCAAGTCCCGCAAGGCCGCCGACGGCCGCTCGTACACCGTGACGTGCTCGCCCGTGCGACAGGACAGGGAGAAGCGGCGCGACAGCGGAGTCCTCGTCTACGCGGCCGACGTCACCGACCACGCCGAAGCGGCCGAACGGCTGCGCGCCAGCGAGGGCCGCCACCGCGAAACCGCCGTCACGCTCCAGCGCTCACTGCTCCCGCAGGAGCTGGAACAGCCCGACGACCTGCGGATCGCCGCTACCTACCAGCCCGGCGGCACGGACGCGGCGGTAGGCGGCGACTGGTACGACGTCATCACCCTCGGCGCGGGCCGCACCGCGCTCGTCATCGGGGACGTGATGGGCCGCGGGGTGCGCGCCGCAGCCGTCATGGGCCAGCTGCGCACAGCCGTACGGGCCTACGCCCGCCTGGATCTCCCGCCGCACGAGGTGCTCCAGCTGCTCGACGGGCTCGCCGCCGAGATCGACGCCAGCCAGATCGCCACCTGCGCCTACGCCGTCCACGACCCCAACGAGGGACTGCTCGTCTACGCCTCCGCCGGCCATCTGCCGATCCTGGTGCGCGACGAGGAGGGCACGGTGCACCGGGCGGAGGACCCGATCGGCCCGCCGCTCGGCACCGGCGGCTGGATCCACACCTCGGGCACCATCCCGCTGCCCCCCGGCTCCACCGCCGTCCTCTACACGGACGGACTCGTCGAGCGCCGCAGCGAGGACATCGACGAGGGTGTTGCCGCGCTGGAGAGAGCGCTGTCCGGCGCGAAGGGCGCACCGCAGGTGGTCTGCGACCGGCTGATCCGCTCCCTCAACGTCACCGCGGAGCACGATGACGACGTGGCGGTCCTGGTCGTGCAGCACCCCGCCCGCACGGGCCCCGCCGCGGAGCTCTTCCACAACGCCTCGCTCGACCTGCTCGGCGGCATCGAGGCGGCCCCTCGCGCCCGCGCCTTCGCGACGGGCGTGCTCACGTCATGGCGATTCCCGGTGGAGCTGTGCGATCTCGGCGTCCTCGCCGCGGGCGAGCTGGTCGCGAACTCCCTGCAACACGGGACCCCGCCCATGCGCCTGGGCCTGCGCCGCACCGACCGCCGGCTGATCATCGAGGTGACGGACGGCGACGACCACCTGCCGCGCCGCCGCCGCGCCGACCCGGCGGACGAGGCGGGCCGGGGCATCTCGATCGTCGCCTCGATCGCCACGTCGTGGGGAAGCCGCCGCACCCCCGACGGCGGCAAGGCGGTGTGGTGCGAATTCGCCCTGCCGCGGTAGCGGCCCCCGTCAGTGCACGGCGGCAACCGGAGCCGGTACCTCCGCAGCCGCCTCCTGCGGCACCGACACGGCCACCACCCGCGACGGCACGTTCGCGAGCGAGGGCTGGTCCTGAACGGGGGTGAGCCGCCGGCCGAGCCGCAGCGCCAGCGCGGTGATGCCCAGCGAGAACAGGACGAACGTGACGATGTACGGGCCGTGCAGCGAGGCCCCCATCGGCCCGCCCACGGCGGGACCGACCGCCAGCGCGAGCTGCTTGCACAGGGCGAACGCCGAGTTGTACTGCCCGACCATCGCCTCCGGCGCCAGGTCCGCGACCAGCGGCGCGACCGTCGGCGACAGCATCGACTCACCGAGCCCGAACAGCGCGTACGTCGAGATCATCGCGGCCGTCGCCATGGTCTGACTGCCGTGCCCGAGGCCCGCGTAACCGGCCACGATCCAGGCGAACGCCCAGATCAGACCGACTGCGGCGACGACCCGGGTGCGCCGGCGGCGCTCCACGAGACGCAGCACCACGAACTGGGCGATGACGATGACGGCGGTGTTGGCGGCCAGCGCGACGCCGAGCGTCGACGGTTCGATGCCGGCCGCCTCGGTGCCGTAGGCCGCGAGTCCGGACTCGAACTGCCCGTAGCAGGCGAAGAACACCACGAAGCCCAGCACGCACAGCTGCACCATGGCCCGGTGCGAGAGCAGCACCCGCAGCCCCCCACGCGGAGTCGCCCCATCCGCCGCGACACCCGGAGCGGCCACGGAGGTACGCGGCATGCGCACGGTCGCCGCGATGGCGCCGAGCACCAGGAACATCACCGCTTCGATCAGGAACAGCAGCGTGAACGAAGCCGGCCGGCTCGTGTCGACGATCTGCCCGCCGACCAGCCCGCCGATGCCGAGGCCCAGGTTCTGCAGGAAGAACTGCATGGCGAAGGCCCGTGTACGCGTGCTCGGGCCGGTGCACCGGACGAGCATCGTGGCGAGTGCCGGCTGCATCACGGCAGTGCCCGCGCCCAGCACCGCCGCCGCCGGCACAGCGGCGGTGACCTGCGAAGCCAGCCCCAGCGCGAGTGCGCCCAGGGAGGCGATGACCGAGGCGACGATCAGTACGGGCAGCGGCCCGCGACGGTCGATCGCCCGGCCGGTGAACGGCAGCACGGCGAGCGCCGCCATCGCGAAGACGCCCAGCACGACCCCCGCCGTACCGGCGCCCAGATCCCGTACCTGCGCCACGTAGACGTACAGATACGGAACGGTGAACCCGAGCCCGAACGCGCTCAGCGCGCTGCCGATCTGGATCCGCCGCAGTGCTGCGCCCATTTCCCTGGTCACACTCACCTACCTCAAGCTCTCGAAACCCCTGTGTCGTCGCACATCGAACGACTCGAACCCGAAGACTTTACCACTAAAGTTAGACCCTCAACACTACAGCTCGAAGGACTTCGACGGCTGTGAGGGGCGTGCCATACTGCGCGCCATGTCTGACACCACCGAGCCCGGACTCCAGGAGCCGAGCCTCGACGAGCAGATCGCCGCCTACCAGCGCGAGTACCGCGACCTGGACCCCCAGGTCGAACAGGTCGTCTCCGCCCTCGGCCGGCTGAACCGCCGGATGAACGTGGCGTACGGGAGACAGCTCGCCGCTCTCGGCATCAGCAACGCGGAGTGGGAGGTCCTCAAGACCCTCGTCCTGGGCGGGGAGCCGTACCGGCTCGGTCCGGGCGAGCTGGCCAAACGGCTCGGCCTCACTCCGGCCGCGATGACCCACCGCATCGACCGCATGGCCGGCGAGGGTCTGGTGACCCGCGACCGCGACGAGAACAACCGCGTGCGCGTCATCGTCGAGCTGACGGACGAGGGCCGCACGAAGTGGCTGGAGGCGATGCGGATGGCCACCGACTTCGAGGAGGACCTGCTCCAGGACCTCGGAGGCGACGAGCGCGGGATGCTCGGCGAGATGCTGACCCGCCTGCTACGCAGGGTCGAGCATGCCCAGCCGGACGCGGGCGGCCGCCTCACCGACCTGGACTGACCAGGAGGGGGTTGACACACCCCGCTGGGGTCCGTAAAGTTCTTCGGGTTGCCACGGAGCCCCATGGGTTCTGCGGCAACCGATCCCGCCGCAGACGCGGCAACCAAAACTCAGCACGATCCCTCACTCGGGAGAATTTCGGCATGCCGAAATTCATTTCGAAGGCCCGATTATGAGCCGCCGGGAAAATCCGCTAGAGTTTTGGACGTCGGAACGGCCCAACGGCCGGGAGGACAAGCCCCGCTGACTGGGAATCAGGCCCGAAAGGATCTGATAGAGTCGGACTCGCCGGAAAGGGAAACGCGAAAGCGAAGAACTGGAAAGCGGAAAAGTACGGCCCGCTTCGACCGGGAATCGGACACGAAAGAGTCTGATAGAGTCGGAAACGCAAGACCGAAGGGAAGCGCCCGGAGGAAAGCCCCAGAAAATGTTCTGCGGGTGAGTACAAAGGAAGCGTCCGTTCCTTGAGAACTCAACAGCGTGCCAAAAGTCAACGCCAGATATGTTGATACCCCGGCCTGCTTCGGCAGGTTGGTGGTTCCTTTGAAAAGTCCTACGAGGTCACTGACCTGGTAGGCAATTACACAGCGAGGACGCAGTGGACGACGGGTCTTATTCCGACCTTGTTGTTCCGCTCTCGTGATGTGTGGTCCCGATTACGGGAAAACATTCACGGAGAGTTTGATCCTGGCTCAGGACGAACGCTGGCGGCGTGCTTAACACATGCAAGTCGAACGATGAAGCCCTTCGGGGTGGATTAGTGGCGAACGGGTGA